>NZ_JBQTGH010000002.1:222836-571341 GCF_052400625.1 Thermophagus sp. OGC60D27 | reverse complement strand
TGACTTTTCTGCTTATAATAAACTACATATTAACAACTTAAAAAGGTTCTATAAAAAATCTTTTGGACACTCGTGATTGATTTTTACTAATTGATAAATACTTTTAACTCGTAACCACACCAACAGCCAACCATTAAGTGTCCAGTTTAATGGTTTAAACCCAAAACATAAAAAAAACATTACTCAAACTTAAAGAAAGGTTCTTACATTACATTTTTTCACATTCGATTCGAAATCGAAAACTACATTGCTAAAATTATATCATTAAATAATTCCTATTGATCGGTTGAAAAACGCATTTTCCATATCACTTTACCAAACTGTTTTTTCAGTCTTTTAATTCATTTTACAAAAACACAACTTCATCAAAAAAAAATCACATAAAATAAAAAATTATCAAAAAGCAAAAGAAAATGACAAAATAGTACTAGCCGAATTGTATTTATTAGCATATTTTTGTATACATATTTTAAGTGTATTATGCACACATATGTTAGTTGAATTATTAATATACTTCTTATGAAAAGGAATCTACAATTATTTCTAGCGATGTTTCTTTTTGCCTTTCAACTTATTGCTTTTGGGCAAGAAAAGCTCGTAACGGGAAATGTTATTGATGAAACAGGGACACCATTACCGGGTGTTTCAATAGTAATACAGGGTACAACCTCAGGGACGGTTACCGATATGAATGGTCATTTCACCATAAGATTGAAAGAAGACCAGAATATCCTTAGGTTTTCATTTATTGGATTTAAAAATCAAATAATAGAAGTAGGTAACCAAACCGAGCTCAACATTCAGATGGTACCTCAAACCAGGGCCATCGATGAAGTAGTGGTTATCGGCTACGGCACAATGCGGAAAAGTGATGTAACAGGTTCGGTAAGTTCTGTTTCGGTAGAAGATTTAAAGGAGATTGCAGCATCCAATGTCGATCAAATGTTGCAAGGGCGTCTGGCTGGTGTTCAGGTAACTCAGAATTCAGGTGCCCCCGGAGGAGCTGCCTCTATTCGTATTCGGGGTGCATCATCGATAAACAGCTCCAACGAGCCGTTATACATCATTGATGGAGTTCGCTTTAATGGGGATGGTGACGAAATTGGAGGTTTCAGCTGGGCCGGCGGCTCTAATGGTCAAAACAAGGTGAATCCGCTATCTACCATTTCCCCTTCAGATATTATCTCAATGGATGTATTGAAAGACGCGTCGGCAACAGCCATTTACGGCGCGGCTGGTGCCAATGGCGTCGTCATCATAAACACTAGGCAAGGAGAAAAGGGGTCTGTCAAAATAAACTATAACGGATATTACGCTATCCAGAAACTGGCCAAAAAGTTAGACATGATGAATTTGCGCCAGTATGCTCAGTACCAGAATGAATTAAGTGAATTTACAGGCACTGAAGTGGATGAATATTACAAAGATCCATCCATTCTGGGAACAGGAACCGACTGGCAGGATGAAATATTCAGAGAAGCCCCTATGCAATCGCATCAAATCTCCATATCTGGGGGCAGTGATAACCTTCGGTTTGCAGCAAGTGGTGGATATCTGAATCAAGACGGTATTATCTTTGGATCTGGATTTAAACGTTACAATACCAGATTAAAAGCAGAAGGAAAGGTTAATGACTGGATTTCGATGGGTGGAACCATCGCTTTCTCTCATACAGATGAAATAATAACTCGTCAGGATGGAACCGACGGAGTAATTATGCAGGCCCTAACAATGCAGCCATCCATCCCCGTTTACAATTTCGACGGGACCTATGCAGGACCAAATGATGTGAATGGCGCCTCTCAGTATAATCCCGTCTGGCTCGCCAAAATGCAAAATAACACCTTGGTCAGAAACCGCACTATGGGAAATTTATTTCTGGACTTGGACATCTTGCCTGATTTAAACTTTAGAACAGAATTTGGATACGATATTTCCAACAATAAGAATTTGAGTTTCATCCCTACCTACGATTTTGGACTGATTTCATCGGACCTAAATAAAATGCTTCAAAGAGAGGACCATTCCATTTTTTGGTTATGGAAAAACTTCCTCACCTACACCCACACTTTCGCCGAAAAACACAGCATCAATCTTATGGCCGGGGCAGAAACTTCAAAAAGTGCCTGGGACGGCAACCAACTGATAAAACAAAACTTTTCTACAGATGATATTTATGTAATGACCACAGACGGCGACTTTGTTTCCAATTCCGGTTGGAAAGACGAAGCAACAACCGCCTCTGTATTCGGACGATTAAACTACAATTTTGATGAACGCTATTTAGTGACAGGAACCCTTCGAGCCGATGGTTCTTCCAAATTTGGCTCCAACAACAAATGGGGGTATTTTCCTTCAGCGGCAGTGGCATGGCGAGTATCTCAGGAAGCGTTTATGGAAGATTTAAGTGTCGTCTCCAATCTTAAACTCAGATTGGGATATGGTAAAGTTGGGAATAGTAATATCGGAACTTATCGCTATGGCTCAACCATGTACACAATGTCAACACCCATGGGGACAGCCTATCGATTGTCCAACATTCCTAATCCCAACCTTAAGTGGGAAGCTTCCGAACAGTATAATGCAGGGATTGACCTGGGGCTCTGGGGTGGAAGAATTAGTTTGACTGTTGACCTTTATCAGAAAGAGAGCGAAGACCTCTTAATGCAGGTTTCCATACCCTCTTACCTGGGCGACCAGGATTCTTACAACGGAATCGCTGCCCCCTTTGTAAATATTGGTAAAACGAGAAACAAAGGTTTTGATATTTCTGTAAATACGGTAAACTTTGAAAGGCCTTCATTCCGCTGGATGTCAGACTTTATCATCTCTGTCAACAAAAATGAGGTTGTTGAATTGAATGATGACAGTCAGATTATTTTCGGAAATCTAGATTGGTGGAGCGAATTCCAAACGGCCACAGCCATTATGGTTGGCAAGTCGATGGGCGTTTACTATGGGTACAAGGTAGATCGCTTATTCACAAGTGAACAGGACATACTGGAAGCTCCTGTTCAGGTGGAAGACCCGTCAACACCCAAAGTAAATCTTTACAACCAAAAAACAGGGGTTTATGTAGGCGATATAAAATTCAAAGACCTAAATGGCGATGGATATGTCAATGACAAGGACCAAACCGTTATCGGAGATCCCAACCCTGACTTCACCTTCGGCATCAACAATACTTTCAGCTATAAAAACATTGAATTAGCCATTGGAATTAATGGTTCATACGGAAGCGACATTCTTAATTTTTCCCGATTCAGAACTGAATCCATGACTTCAATCTGGGATAATCAGGCTAAAAGAGTGACCCAAAGGGCCATTGTCGGAAAGGATAGTGAAGGCAATGCTTATCTGACCAATCCTCAAACTACAATTCCACGGCCTGCAACAAATGATTTTAACCGCAACAACAGAATGAGTGACCGATGGATTGAAGATGGAAGCTATCTGAGAATTTCAAACATCAAGCTTGGATATAACATTCCATCCCATATTACTGGCTTTATGGGAATTAGAAGTGCAAAGGTTTATATAACACTACAAAACATTTATACCTGGACCAATTATTCCGGTTATGATCCGGAAGTAGGTGCTTACAATCAGTCTTCTTTATATCAAAATATTGATATGGGACGCTATCCGTCTCCAAGGATATACACATTCGGAGTCAATATTGGATTCTAAGCAAAAATGAACAAAGCATCACAAAACAGTTTTTAAAATACCGATTACTAGATTACAGGCAAATTTCCATGTAATTACCAAAATTTAAAATCCAGACACATGAAAAATATAGCAAAGACATTATTGCTTCTGGGATTTTTACCGGCCATATTCGCTTGTGAGGACTTTCTCACAGTTGATCCGCAGGATTCCCTGGTAGCTGAAAATTACTATATCAGCGAGGCAAGAGTAAGAGCCAATACGGCATCCCTTTATGGGAAAGCTTGGTGGGACTTTCAAAGTCAGTTTATGTGGCTAACCGGTGATCAATTAGCTGGTGATTTGTATTACACTTATGACGCAGAAGGACAGTTTTATTACAACTCAGTAGGTGCCGGAAATACTTTTAATAATAGTGGATGGAATGGACTCTATCGTGTGGTTTCCTTTGCAAACTCCATAATCAATGACATGCCCGGACCTTCAAGAGACAATGGAATTTCTGAAGATGTGATACAGAAAGCTTTGGGCGAAGCACACTTCATGCGTGGCGTCGCCTATTATTACATTGCAGAAAACTGGGGTGAAGCCCCTATCATTGAAAATGCAACTGATCTGATAACTTCGGATAATCCGCAGGACATATATGTAAATAAAAACACCCAATCCAACCTTTACCGATTCATTTGTGAAGACTTGGAATTTGCGGCCTCAGTTCTGCCCGCAGAAGATCCTGATCCAGGCCGCGTCACCAAATGGTCTGCACTGGGTATGTTGGCCAAAGTGTATATCACGAGAGGTGCTTATGAATCTAGCTCTGAATACTTTACCAAAGCTAAAGAATATGCCCGCCAGGTAATTGAGGATTCAGGGCTGGAACTCTACAGCGATTATTCTACCATGTTTGATGTTGTTGCGGACAATAGTGACGAATCCTTGTTCTCAATCCAATGTATGGTTGGAGAATATGGAGATGGAAATTCAAGAAATGTGAATTGGAGCAGGAGCGCCAGAATTGCAGACCAGACTTGGGGTGCAGGGAAGGGCCCAACCATTTCACTACAGCAACTTTATGAAGAACATCCCAATGATGACAGAAGGAAATGGGTTTACATGACCAACGGCGATTATTATCCCAATCTTGCTGTCGACGAAGGTGGATACACATATCAGTTTTCCTACAGAGATCCTGACGATCTGGAAACTCAGGTGGAAAGCCCCAACGAAATGCTGGCTCATATAAAAAAATATATCATTGGCAAAGCCTCTGACAATGGAGGACAAGTAGGACAAAACCAGGATGCTGCAAATGATGTTTACATCCTTCGACTGTCCGATGTATATTTCCTCTATGCAGAGGCCACCATGGGACTCAACAATGAAACTTCCGATTCTAAAGCTCTTGAATTTATCAACCAAGTGCTGGCAAGAGGAAATGCCGGATATGAAGTTGAGGCGCCGCTTTCATATTTAGACCTGCTTAAAGAACGTAGAAAAGAATTTGCCTTCGAAGGATCTTCATGGTACGACATAAAACGATATTACTATCGGGATCCCGATGCTGCATTGCAATATCTGAATGACATGGAGCGGGATCGCGTTTACCGGTTTGATTACAACACTTACAATTTGGATGAAGTAAGCATCGAAGAAAGATATGAACTTGAAAATTCACGCGACAGTTATGTATTCGGTTGGGAAACTACTGAAAACGGAGAATGGGATGGAGAACGCGTTGAAAATATCTCATTTTCTCATGCTTCTATGTATCTGAGTTTGCCAGCTGAGGTAACAACCAAAGCGCCCATATTGCTAGAACCCGCAGTGAACTATTATAACGAATAAAATAGAATTGCCATGAAAAATATTATCAGGATAATCATATTTGCATTTATATCCGTCATTGTCTGTGTTTCCTGCGAAAACGATGACAACAATAAGGTGCCGAAAATAAAATACATTCGTCCTGTTGATGCCCTAAAATCAGATTCTTTGCTCGCATCTGCCTCAATGGGCCAAACTATTGCCATCATTGGCAGTGATCTGGAACAAGTAGTAACCATCATATTTAATGATGTTGAAGCCAAACTTAATCCCGTCTATGTAACAGATCAGTCTATTATTGTCACGATCCCGAGCACCATCCCTGAAGAGATAAGCAACAGCATTACTTTTCTCACATCTTCGGGCAATCAGGTGGTTTATGATTTCGAGATAAGTATTCCCTCTCCTCAAATTTCATCCATCTCTTGCGAGTGGGCTCCTGAAGGAAGCGTTGCAACACTATACGGATCTTATTTTTTCCCCACAGCAGATGGTTCGATAAACGTCGTGTTCCCCGGAAATATTCAGGCCGATGTGTTGGAATTTGACTCTGAGGGCATAATATTCACAGTTCCATCCGGAGTGGTAAAAGGATCAATTACCGTAACCAATGATTTTGGAACAGGAAGATCGGAATTTATTTACAAGGATGACACAGGAATTTTTATCAATGGAGAAAACCCAACGGAGTGGAACGGATGGAACTTGTCCGATTTTGGAACTGAGAATGGAATTGACGGGACCTATCTCAAGTTTGAAGGAACCACCGGATCATGGGCTTGGCCGGCAAATGCATTGCAGCTATTCTATATTAATCCTACCGGTGAACCACTTGTGTCGGAAGGAGAAGTAGATGATTACGCTTTGAAATTTGAATTTATTTCTTTCGAGTGGCATGATACTCCCCTCCTAATGTGGTTTGGCGACCATAATGTGGACGGCGACTATGCGCAATACCATTGGAAACCTTATTTAACAAATGGAGTTGCCTCAAATTATACCACAGATGGATGGATTACGGTAACGTTACCATTATCTGACTTTAAATATGATAAGGAAGAATCTACCGATACCCGAAAAATCGGGAGTATAAATGATCTGGTTGATTTCAACTTAATGTGGTTCGGAGCAGTCGATGAGACGACCACTGAATTCGGATTGAAAGTCTGGATCGACAATATTCGACTGGTAAAAATTGATTAAATAACTATACCTTAAACAAAACATTAGGGATTAATTGCCAATACCATTAAAATTTGGACTCATGAGAAGAAAAATATTATACCCAATTATCATTGCACTCACCTGGGTCGCCTTATCAGGGATACTTTTATCATCCTGTGATGACAACGATGAATCAGGTGTTGTCAGACTTGATGCCTTCGGGCCAACCCCTGTGCTCAGGGGAAGCGACATTAGTTTTATTGGGGCAAATTTGAATCGGATTAACTCCATTATTATCCCCAATAACATTGAAATCACCGACATTGAAGTAATCAGTTCTTCTGAGATAAAAATAACTGTACCTCAGAATGCCGAGGTAGGAAAAATCATTCTCAATTACGATGGTGGAAGCATTACAACCAAAACGCTTCTTGGATTTTCCGAACCTTATGAAATAACTTCGGTCTCACCCGCTGACCGAACTGTCAGGCCGGGAGAAGAAATTTCCATAAAAGGAGATTATCTCAACAACATTGTTTCTGTCATTTTTCCAATGGATGTGGTAGTTGATTCGGCCTCTTTTATATCTCAATCCAGGGAAGAAATTGTATTATCTCTTCCTCAGGAAGCCAGATCGGGAAAAATCATTGTTCAGGATGCAGAAGGAAATCAATTATATTCCGATGATGAATTGTCAGTAGCGCTGCCTACAATCAGCAGATTTGTACATAGTGAAATAAAGGCCGGAAAAAATCTGGAAATTGAAGGAGAAAACCTTGATTTGGTACAAACAGTTGTTTTTTCAGGAGGTGCTTCTGTCTCTGTCGATGATTTTGTGGATATTCTACAGGATAAAGTAACTATACCAACCCCTTTAGAAATTCAGGATGGGACCGTCTCTGTAATTTCCTATTCATCGATTACCATTGAGAGCTCAGAAAGTATTACCACCACCTTACCTATTATTACTTCCGTTGAGCCTGAAACCATATTTAAATCAGGATTAAATGTAATCATTAAAGGAAACGATTTGGAAATCGTAACTTCTGTGGAATTTTTTGGCGCAGAACCTGTTTCTGAATTCACCTATGTTTCAGAAGATCTGGAAAGCATTACAGTTAAAGTTCCGGATGAGGTGGTTGACGGACCAATAACCATTCACCTGAGTACCGCAAAAACAATCGAAACGGAAGCAGTTACCTTTGTTAAACCGGAAGTTGTTTCATTGAATCCAACGACTATCGTTTCCGGAAATATGCTGCTAATAAATGGAACGCATCTGGATCTGGTTTCTGACGTTGCGATTGGGAATGAAAGTGTCAATATTCTTTCCCAATCCGAATCAGCCATTGAAGTGATGGTTCCCTATGATTTATTCGGCATGGGATTGGATATCTCATTTACAAATATTAACGGAACCTCTTTTCCGGTCGCTTCCATCGATGTCACAGAAACAACATTAGCCTATATAACCAAAATGGACGCTTCCACAGAACCGGGATCAACCCTTACTATTGAAGGAAGAAATTTTGTAACCCTAACAGGCATAACATTGGGGAATACTGCCTGCGAATACGCAGTAAGTAGCAGTGGTGAAACGCTGTTTCTGGTTATTCCCTCAAACGTATCCATTGGGATTCTCGATCTAAAATTAACTTCTGATGACGGCATCGTAACAGTATCTCTGGATGTTATCAACAGTGGTCCGGATCCAATCCTTCCTTCAACTATTATTGTTAATGACTATGAACCCCATGGGGAACATGATGCAAGCTGGGACCTCAGTTGGAGCGGCAATACCGAAATAGTGGAAGAAGATGGAAACAGTTACCTGCGAGTCACCGACAATCTGGGTGCTGATTCATGGATTATCAACTGTAATCATCAGAGCAATGGTGCCCCCGCCCCTGTTATCAACAACATTGAAAATTATGTATTGAAACTGGATGTAAAAATCGAAGATGGAGTGACCGGTGCTGAAAATGGCGCTTTCCAGTTTATCTTTGGCGATCAATGGAACTGGTATGGGGAAGGGTTACTACCAGCTTCTACCGGTGGGCAATGGATGACCATTTCAATACCTGTTGATATATTTGGCCTTACGGGCACACTAGATATGTCTTCCGGCACCAATGGTTTATTCGGAGGTCCTGTCCCGGCCGGTGTTTCCTTTGACAATCTAAGGTTCGACCTTAAATAGAATGCCTGTGCCGTAATCAGGCTGGTCCGTAAGTATTAAAGGAATATCGGGAAGAAACCGAAAAAACGGAATAAGTATCGCCATGCCGGTGGTGCTACCCAGTTGTTACAGGATAACGGCATTAAACCTCCGAAAAAATCAACAAGATGATACAATTGGTTACCGGTTGGCTGTCCGACGGACATGCCAATCGGAACTTACATACTAAAATGCTTTTTGAGCATATAATAAGAACTTCGTAATTTTCAAATGCACCAAACCTTGTCCTATTGGCATCAGGGAAAGTGGATACAAGCTCAACAATGCGATTCCCCCACCTTTCACAAGTATTAAAATACTGTGGGAACAACAGCTTAAACAAAAATTCTTCTTATGGTAAAGTGGGTTCTGATTTTTTGCACATTTTTATTATTCTTTTTGTCCGGGTGCGGAGAGGATAACAATGAAAACGTTGATAAAGACACAACAGAAGCTCCAGCATTAACCTCATCTATCCCTTCAGATCAGGAAAAAGATGTGGATTACAAACTACAATTTCTTAAACTGTATTTTGATCGTGACATACTCCTAATTAAAGCTTCGAGAATTTTGTTGAACGAAGAAGGCGTCTCCAATGCCAGCGTGGATGGCAACACGTTAACCATCGAGGTGAATTCACTAACGCCTGAAACTGAATATCAGCTTCTCATTCAACCACTAGCGATTAAAACAGTCAATGGAGGGGTCAATAGTGAGGAAATCGTCATTTCATTTGTAACGGGTGAAAAACAAGAAGTGACGATAACCCCGACACTTTCTGTCACGAGCCCTTCTCCCGAAGCCCAAAATGTTTACAATTTCCTTAAAGCAAGTTATGGGATATCCCTTATTTCTTCCACTATGGCCAACGTGAATTGGAACATTAATGAAGCAGAATGGGTAAGATTACACACAGGGAAATATCCCGCCATGGCCAACTTTGATTATATCCATTTACCTTATTCACCAGCCAATTGGATTGATTACTCCAACACGACTGTCGTGGAAGAGTGGTGGCAAAACAATGGTCTGGTAGGTGCCTGCTGGCACTGGTTGGTACCCAAAACTGAAGGTGCCACGGAATATACCTATCGTTCCGCCGAAACGTCTTTCCGTGCAGCCAATGCCACTGTTAATGGAACATGGGAAAACGATGTGGTAAAAGCCGACCTAAACAAAATTGCCGGGTACTTAAAACTTCTCAGAGACAAGAACATACCGATAATCTGGCGCCCTCTTCATGAAGCGTCCGGAAATATTTATGAATATGATGGCGGTACTGCCTGGTTTTGGTGGGGATATGACGGCGCAGAGGCTTTTAAAAACTTATGGATCTATATGTTTGAGTTCTTTGAAGAGCAGGGATTGAACAATCTCATCTGGGTTTGGACTACACAAACCAACGATGAGGCTTTTTATCCCGGCGATGACTATGTAGATATCATCGGCAGAGATATTTACAATGAATCTGATGCTTCGTTTATAACCTCACAATTTGAATCCATTCAAACCGCTTTCCCCAATAAAATCATAACGTTAAGTGAAATGGGAGGCGTACCGGACATCTCTGACCAATGGGCAGCTATGGCCAAATGGTCATGGTTTATGCCATGGTACGATTATGAGCGGACCAATGATCCCAATGGTGCAAAATTTAACGAGACGGATCATGAATTTGCCGATATCGCATGGTGGCAAAATGCTTTCAATCATGATGCTGTAATTTCCAGAGATGAAATGCCTAACTTAAAATAACAGTAAAGGGATAAAACAGTATTGGCTATAGTTCATGTCCTGAATCTTACACCTTTTGGATCGAGGTATGACAGTCAGAAAAATTTCTCTGTCGCTTCGCCCAAAATAACAAGGAATTCCCTCGAAAAAACGCGAAACCGATAAATAATATAAACAAATGGAAAAATCGTACTTGTGACAAAAAATAAAAGTCCTGTATTTAGTGGACCGTCATTTCGAAGGTTCCGTCTTTTTAATAAAATTTCTGCAATATGATTTCAAAAACGAGCAAACTTGGAATCCTAATCTTTCTATCCGGATTCTTCATTCAAGCCCAAAAATTTGAGGAGTTGGCACTTACTCCTCCGATGGGCTGGAATAGCTGGAATAAATTTGGCTGCCAGGTGAACGAAGCATTGATTCGTAGCATTGCAGATGCCATGGTAGAAAGCGGCATGAAAGATGCCGGCTATGAATATATAGTGATAGACGACTGCTGGCATGGAGGTCGCGACAGCCAGGGGTTCATTTATCCCGATTCCTCCAAATTCCCAAACGGGATGAAAGCACTTGCCGACTACGTTCATCGTAAAGGATTGAAACTGGGTATATACTCCGATGCAGGGACAAAAACATGTGCCGGATATCCGGGTAGTAGGGGTTTCGAATATCAGGATGCGCTTCAGTATGCCCAATGGGGTATTGATTACTTAAAGTATGACTGGTGCAATACGGAAAACATCAATCCCATCGGGGCTTATTCTACCATGAGAGATGCTCTTTACAAAGCAGGTCGCCCCGTTCTTTTCAGTATGTGTGAATGGGGCACCAGCAAACCATGGAAGTGGGCCAATGACATTGCCCACATGTGGCGAACCACAGGAGATATCTTTGTTTGCTGGGATTGTAAACATGACCACGGCGGATGGTACTCCTGGGGTGTCATGAAAATTCTGGACATGCAGGATGGATTACGCCAATATGCCGGACCGGGACATTGGAACGATCCGGATATGCTGGAAGTAGGTAACGGTTTGTCGGTAAATGAAGATCGTGCGCACTTTTCCATGTGGGCCATGTTGGCGGCACCGCTAATTGCCGGTAACGATCTGAGAAATATGTCGAAAGAGACCATAGAAATTCTAACCAATCAGGAAGTTATTGCAGTAAATCAAGATTCTCTTGGAATTCAGGGGTTCAAATATAATAACCTTGACAGTCTGGAAGTCTGGTTCAAACCATTAAGCCATGATGAATGGGCCGTTTGCTTCCTTAACAGAAGGGATCAACCGGCAGTGATAGAATTTGAATGGAAAAAGGAGAATGTAGTGGATGAAATCTTTGGTTTCGAAACCGCATTTAATGAAAAACCCTATAGCATACGTAATCTATGGACTAAAAAAAATATTGGCAAAACAAAAAAGGCGTTCAATGCGACGGTGCCTCCACATGATGTTATTATGCTGAGACTAACCCCATTGAAATAAAGATCAAATCCTTTTTATCTATTGATTAAAACGGAATAGACCGATCAATATCACATATTCACTCCAGTTTGGATCTGTGATCATTTTAGCTGGCAGAAATATTTATTGGCAAGTTATTCTAAGGGAATATAAATGAAACGAGCATGACAACGTAGAGTCGTCACAACAAGAACATGTATAAGCTGAGGTCATGCGAGTTCCATTCGGCCAATGAGTTAAATTAATTTTATACGGATGAAAAAATAGATGACACGAGCATGACAATGTAGGCTTATTATAAAAGAAATTGAATGAGACTGTGTCATGTGAATTTCTTTAGAGCAACATCTTAGATAAATTTTATACGGATGAAAAGAATTATCATTACATTATTGACCGGGAGCTTAATGCTTGCCTGTGGTGCCGGAAAATCTTCCGAAGCAAAAAAACACGCTGCAGCCACTTTATATGAACAATTAAAATCCATTGGCAACAATGGTGTCCTATTTGGGCATCAGGACGATCTGGCCTATGGCATTGGCTGGAAATATGAAGAAGGACGGTCCGACACTTACGAAACGGCCGGTGATTATCCGGCTCTCTTTGGATGGGAGCTGGGAGGAATAGAACTTGACAGGCCTGTAAATTTGGATAGCATACCTTTCCATTTAATGCGGCATCTCGCTGTTAAAGGTTATAATATGGGAGGTGTCCTAACCTTCAGCTGGCACCCTTTCAGCCCGCTCGACTCCACAAAAAATGCATGGACCACCGATACCGAAGTTGTAAAGCATATTCTTCCCGGTGGCAGTCATCATCAAATTTTTAAACAATATCTTGATAGGGTCGCCGACTTTCTGGCCTCACTTCAAACCAACGAAGGCATTCCCGTTCCTTTCATTTTCCGCCCATGGCACGAAATGGATGGTGACTGGTTCTGGTGGGGAAGTTCTTTGTGTTCGCCCGAAGAGTTTAAACAACTGTTCCGATTTACCATAGAATACCTACGCAACCAAAAAGGACTTGATTTCCTATCGGCCTACTCACCAGACAACCGCTTCAACACAGAAGAAGAATACCTGACCTGGTATCCCGGAAACGATGTGGTGGACATTATCGGCGTGGATAATTACGGAGATTTTCGTGTCGGCACGGAAAATATCGAAGCCGCCAGTCACAAACTTGAAATTGTGGTCAGATACGCCGAAAAAACCGGCAAAGTGGCTGCATTTACCGAATCCGGCCTGGATAAAATGACCGATTTGAAGTGGTTCACACAAAAACTTGGGAGATCAATCTTTTCCGGAAAAGAAGCCGGTAAAATAGCCTACGTAATGCTTTGGAGAAATGCCGACACCACCCACTTTTTTAGCACTTACCCGGAACACCCTTCCGCCACCGATTTCAAAGCATTTGTTCGCAATGAAAAGGTATGGTTACTGAAGGATTGGAATCAATTTAAACAAAAAAACAACCTTGATTAACCTCATTACGCCTGGTGGAAAAACAGAAAAGATTTGATCAAGTATTTTAATCAATATGAAAAAACAGCGGCACTCGTGCTGCAAATATCCTTCTCGAACCCCTTATAATCTTATTTCTAACATCTAATCATATATCCATCTACAAATTGTATGGCTGTGAAGAATAAACTGTTTAATGAACGATTTGAGACAATATCACTGGAACTTGGAAAACTTCTTGCCAGATCAAATGAACCCTTGTTTAGTACCAATGGCATATACAATCGATATAAATATCCGGTGCTGACCAGAGATCACATCCCCCTTCACTGGCGATTTGATATGAACCCCGACACCAATCCCTTTTTTATGGAACGCATCGGGTTCAATGCGACCTTTAATGCCGGCGCCATCAAATGGAAAGATAAGTACCTACTGGCAGTAAGAGTTGAGGGAAACGACCGCAAATCATTTTTTGCCATAGCCGAAAGTCCCAATGGCATTGATAATTTCCGCTTTTGGGATCGCCCCATCACCTTACCTCAAAATGAAGATCCGGACATAAACGTTTACGACATGCGTCTTACCCGTCATGATGACGGATTTATTTACGGTGTATTTTGCACTGAGCGAAAAGACCCCAACGCACCGGAAGGCGACACAAGCAGTGCGGTGGCATCGGCCGGTATTGCCAGAACCCTCGATCTGGTTACATGGGAACGTCTCCCCGACCTCATCTCAACCAGTGGTCAGCAACGTAACGTGGTATTATTCCCTCACAAAATCGATGGCAAATATGCCTTTTATACCCGGCCTCAGGATGGCTTTATTGACACCGGGAAGGGCGGCGGCATTGGCTTTGGATTGGCCGACAACATTGAACAGGCTGCCATTAAAGAAGAGATTATTGTTGACCCCAAACGGTATCACACAATATATGAAATGAAAAACGGTTTAGGACCGGCTCCCCTCAAAACTGATAAAGGATGGCTTCAACTGGCTCATGGTGTCCGATATACAGCCGCCGGGTTGAGATATACCCTTTACCTCTTTATGACCGATTTGGAAAAACCTTGGATCGTCACGCACAAACCTGCAGGACATTTTATGAGCCCCCTCAAAGAAGAACGTATCGGCGACGTTTCTAACGTTCTTTTTTCCAGCGGATGGATTGCCGATGAAGATGGAACAGTTTTCATCTATTATGCCTCGTCCGATACGCGGCTACATGTGGCTACTTCTACCATCGATCAACTGGTCGATTATTGCATCCACACCCCTCAGGACAAATATCACAGTGCCGGTTCTGTTGAAACCATCAACAACCTGATAGACAGAAATAAGGCCTTTTTAAAATCCCAAAGCAAGTAACTATGATGGTAGAAAAAGAACAATTACTCAACGAGCTTAACGAGGAGTTAAAAAACATTCTTCATTTCTGGCAAACCCACACAATCGACCATCACTTTGGAGGCTTTGCAGGAACAGTGGATGCCAATGGGAACATGGTGGAAGGCACTGATAAAAGTCTGGTTTTGAATGCCCGTATTCTATGGACCTTTTCAGCTGCTTACAATTTCTTGGGTGATCGCCATTATCTGGAGCTGGCACATCGTGCGTACGATTACCTGATCCATCATTTTTTGGACAAAAAACATGGTGGTCTGTTTTGGTCCGTTGATTTCAAAGGCCAAGTGGTTCATCCCCGCAAACAGATTTATGGCCAAGGGTTTGGCATCTATGCTTTTTCTGAATATTTTAAAGCTTCCGGCCAACGTGAAAGTCTGGATATGGCCATCCAGTTGTTCGATTTAATTGAAAAATACAGTTTTGACCCCCAATATGGTGGATATCTGGAAGCACTTTCGCGCGAATGGGAACCGTTGAAAGATATGAGATTAAGCTCAAAAGATGCCAATTCCCCTAAAAGTATGAATACCCATCTCCACCTTTTGGAGCCTTATTCCAACCTATTCAAGGTTTGGCCCACCATTGAATTAAAAAATAAAATGACAGATCTGGTAAGAATATTTCTCGACAAGATATTAGATCACCAATCCTGTCATTTTAATCTGTTTTTCAACCATGACTGGAAGGTAGAGTCCAACATTGTTTCTTTCGGACACGATATTGAAGGCGCTTGGCTCATAAATGAGGCAGCAAAATTGATAGGGAATAAAGAACTAATGGCCGAATCCCGTCAGAAAACATTACAAATGGTGAATGCAGTTGTAAGAGAAGGTTTAGCCTCTGATTTTTCAATCTATTATGAATATATCCCCCAAGATAACCAATGGATCAGAGAGCGCCATTGGTGGGTACAGGCCGAGGCGATGGTTGGACTGCTGGATGCTTTTGAACACTCCGAAATTCAAGATTATTTTAACCTTTTTCTGAAAATATGGCAATACATCCAACAGAATGTGATTGACCATGAACAGGGTGAATGGCATGAGTTAATCAACGATAGAGGTCTTGCAATCCCTTCCGAAATAAAGGCGGGATTTTGGAAATGTCCCTATCATAATACCAGATCGTTAATAGAGAGTATTCAGCGATTAAGACGCATTTATGCATCGGACCCCATCGCTGTCAATTTAAGCAAGTAAGATTCAAAAGATTTATAAAATATGAACCCTTCTATCATCAGATTGAGAGAAAAAATCGGGTACGGCTTTGGTGATGCTGCCTCATCCATGTATTGGAAAATATTTACTTTTTATTTGGCCATCTTTTACACCGATGTTTTCGGAATCCCCGCTGCCGCAGTAGGCACAATGTTTCTGGTCACTCGTATATGGGATACTGCCAACGACCCCATCATGGGTATTATTGGAGATCGTACCAATACCCGTTGGGGCAAGTTCCGTCCCTGGCTTCTCTGGATGGCCGCACCTTTTGCCCTTATCGGGGTTCTCTTATTTTCAGCCCCTGATTTCAGTGTAAACGGTAAGATTGCCTATGCTTATATTACCTATACCCTCATGATGATGGCTTATACCGCTATCAACGTCCCTTATGCAAGTCTACTGGGGGTCATGACCGCCGACCCCGACCAACGGACCACCTTTGCCTCCTATCGCATGGTCTTCGCATTTGCCGGTAGTCTTCTGGTGGTTGCCATCTATCAACCGTTGGTCGACTTCTTCGACAAAACCATTAACGTCAATACCGAAGTTGCCTATCAACTTACCATGACCATTATCGGCCTTATTGCTGTAATTTTCTTTCTAATGACTTTTTCCTGGACCAGAGAGCGAATAACCCCTCCCAAAAACCAGAAAAACAGCCTAAAAGAAGACCTAAAAAACCTTTTTGGTAATATTCCATGGTTTATCGTTCTGGGCGCAGGAGTAATGACTTTGATTTTTAATTCTGTCCGCGACGGAGTGGCCATGTACTACTTCAAGTACTATATTATCGATGAAACGGCCCTATCCATCTCATCAGCAACCTTTACCTATAGCACACTATACTTTTTTCTGGGCCAGGCAGCCAATATGATAGGAGTAATGATGGCCAAACCGGTTTCGGCAAGCATCGGGAAAAAAAGAACTTTTATTTATGCCATGTTTATGGCGGCCTTCTTCAGTGCTTTGTTTTATTTCTGTAATCGCGAAAACTATCTTTTAATCTATCTTCTTCAGGCATTGATCAGCTTTTGTGCTGGCATCATTTTCCCATTAATGTGGTCAATGTATGCTGATGCGGCTGACTACTCACAATACAAGACCGGGCGTAGAGCCACCGGACTGATCTTTTCAGCCTCCAGCATGTCGCAAAAACTAGGTTGGACCTTGGGCGGTGCGGTTACCATGTGGCTCCTGGCCTTTTTTGGATTTAGGGCCAATATGGAACAAACACCCGAAACCTTAATAGGAATCAGATATATGATTAGTTTCTTCCCGGCAATTGCAGCCCTAATTTCTGGGGTGATTATGATTTTTTATCAACTAAGCGACACCAAAATGAAAGAAATAATGACAGAACTCGAAAAAAGACGTCGTCAGGAAGAAGCCTGATTGAAATACCTAAACTATTGATCGAATGGAATCAGCATGGCACAGCCTTTTATGCATGGTCTTCTTGCGGCAATTGTTGCCATGCTCGTTTCATTCGCAAATTTCATTTAAGCTATTGGCCGAATGGAATTCGCATCGCTAAGTTTTATAGATTCTCTTATAGGACTAACCTTTTGAAAACAGGAAAGTAAAAACACCTTTGGTATTCTTCCTAATCCACTCTCAACGATTCACTAATGACCAATCACAAATATCAATGTTCCAGTTCTCTCCAGAGCATATCTTTAAGCTCTGAAAGACCTTTTTGAGTAACAGAAGAAACAAAAACCCTCGGGATTTCCGGCAAATCCTCCTCTATTTCGGCCTGCAGTTCATCATCAATCAAATCGGATTTGGTGATGGCAAGTAAACGTTTCTTGTCAAGCAGTTCGGGGTTATATTGTCGCAGTTCATTGAGAAGGACTTTATACTCCTGATGAATATCATCACTATCGGCCGGCACCATAAACAAGAGTACCGAATTTCGTTCAATATGTCGCAGAAAACGCAGGCCCAACCCTTTCCCTTCATGCGCTCCTTCAATAATCCCCGGGATATCAGCCATAACAAAGGAACGATGATCGCGATATTTTACAATTCCCAAATTGGGGACCAGAGTGGTAAAAGGATAATTGGCAATTTCCGGTTTGGCAGCACTGACCACCGACAAAAGAGTTGACTTGCCTGCATTAGGAAAACCTACCAGACCGACATCGGCCAGCACTTTTAATTCCAGAATAACAGTTCTTTCTATCCCCGGTTCTCCGGGCTGAGCATAACGGGGTGTTTGATTGGTGGCTGTTTTAAAATGAGCATTTCCCAAGCCACCTCTACCCCCTTGCACCAATATGCGTTCTTCCTTATCCTGCGTGATTTCGAACAGCACTTCACCGGTTTCACCATCTTTGGCTACTGTGCCGGGCGGAACCTCAATGTACACATCTTTACCATTGGCACCCGTAGAGGTTTGTTTACCTCCCGACTCACCATGCCCGGCAAAAACATGTCGTTGGTATTTCAGGTGAAGCAACGTCCAGGTGTTTCGGTTGCCGCGCAGGATAATATGTCCGCCGCGGCCTCCGTCACCTCCGTCGGGACCTCCTTTGGCCACGAACTTCTCGCGCCGCAAATGTCGCGACCCTGCCCCGCCTTTCCCGGAACGGCAGAATATCTTTACATAGTCAACAAAGTTCGATCCCGACATGTTATTCTTGTTTTATTTATTGGGCATTTTCGATGGCGCTGCTAATCCGTCCAAAGATATCGTCAATAGCTCCCTCGCCAAGTATGGCATGGTAGCTCCCCTCAGCCTTGTAAAACTCAATGACCGGAGCTGTCTGTTCTTCGTAAACACGAATACGTTTTTCTATGGTCTCCAGATTATCATCGGAACGTCCGGACACCTCTCCTCGTTTAAGCAAGCGCTGAATAAGCTCTTCTCTCTGTACCTCCAGATTGAGCATTACATTTACATCCTCACCTCTTTTTCGAAGCATTTTTTTCAATGCGCCGGCCTGATCCACAGTGCGCGGGAATCCGTCAAAGATGACTCCCTGAGCAGTGGTCAATGATTCCAGCTTTTTCTCAAGCATATCTATAATGGTCGCATCTGGCACCAGCTCTCCTTTATCAATAAAGGCTTTGGCTTGTTTTCCAAGTTCCGTCTGTTCTTTAATCTCCTGACGCAAAATATCACCTGTTGAGATGTGGGCAAACCCATATTTTGCGATGATCTTTTCACTTTGCGTTCCTTTTCCTGAACCCGGAGGTCCGAAAATCACAACATTTAACATGGTAATCGATATATTTTTATTTTACAACAGTATAAATATCGGGTAAGTTACGGCCATAACCGTCATAGTCAAGACCATATCCAACAATAAAATCGTTGGGGATTTCCATCCCTACATAGTCCAGTTTTATATCTCGGGTACATGCTTCCGGCTTAAATAAGAGAGTGGCAATTCTCACATCTGCCGGATTCTGACTTTCAAGCTGTCCCACCAGATTTTCAATGGTCACACCCGTGTCAACAATATCTTCCAGCAGAACAACCGTACGACCTTCAACCTTCTCATTAAGACCAATGAGATGTTTAACCTCTCCGGTACTTCCCATTCCCTGATAGGAAGAGAGCTTTACAAAGCTGATTTCACATGGAAATTCAATAAGTTTCATCAAATCGGCAGAAAACATGAAAGACCCGTTAAGGATACATATCATCAATGGGTTTTTATCATGAAGATCCTGATTGATTTTCATGGCCATTTCCCAAATTGCTTTTTTGATGTCACTGGCAGGGATAGAAAGGACAAACTCTTTATCTAACAGTTGGATACGCTTCATTAGGTGTTATTTAATTTCAAAATTAATGATCCGCTCATTAGGCTTCAATTTACTGGTGAAAGCCTCTTAATACTCTATTATAAAATACTCAATTTCTTTTAAAGCTTGTCATACTTAGTGGAAAAATGGAATTCATGTGGGCGACCGGCTCCCATAACTTGGGAATTTTCACAATTTCAATTTATTCTAAAATGGCTTGTTGCCATTTCTCTCAGTCTCATCCCGCCACCAAATATAACACTTCAACATTTCAAACGAGCTACAACAACCTTTGCATTAGTAGCGTCTATCAGTCCCAATCCCTTCATTCCTAACCGCCATGTTGTTTCTGCAACGTTAATATAAGCCGCATTGAAAAGATGCAAAAGTATAAAAATTTGAACAGATCAGGGTAATTAATGTTAATGTTCGTAGTTTTGTAAGGTAATAAATAATTTCACCTTTGATCACAGACCATTGTCCCGACCTTTAAGAATGAGTTTTAGCAACTCACTCAGCCCCTTAAAAGGAAACGAACTCATTCTAAATTGGTGCAATTCACAAGCCATTAACTTAAAACCAATATACCAATGAAGCCATTAGTGAGTATTATTATGGGAAGCACTTCCGATCTTCCAGTGATGGAAAAAGCAGCCAAGGTGCTTGACGACTTTCAAATCCCTTTTGAAATCAATGCGCTTTCGGCTCACCGGACTCCCGATCAGGTTATGCAATTTGCCCGCGAAGCTTATGATCGAGGAATTCGGGTCATTATTGCCGGGGCCGGGGGAGCCGCCCATTTGCCCGGAGTTATTGCCGCCCTCGCACCGATCCCTGTCATTGGCGTGCCTATTAAAGCATCTATCTCCATCGATGGATGGGACTCTATTCTTTCCATTCTTCAGATGCCTCCCGGAATACCGGTAGCCACTGTTGGTCTTGACGGTGCACAAAATGCCGGCATCCTGGCAGTTCAAATACTGGGGACTGGCAATGAAGAAATTCATCAAAAGATGGTTGCCTATAAATCCTCTCTTGCCAAAAAGATTGAAAAGGCCAACCAAGAGCTGGCGGCGGTAAAATTCGAATACAAAACCAATTAATTAATTTCGATTTTGCAAAGCAAGTTTCAACATATCCGTAAAAATTACGGCCGATATTCACTGGACAGAGACCATTTGCATCCATTACCTATGAAACAGTTGATGAAATGGATGAATGAGGCGGTGGAATCAGAACAAACCGAACCCACCGCCATGTCACTGGCCAGTGTTGATGCATCAGGACAACCCTCACAACGCATTGTTCTGATGAAAGGGATAACAGAAAGAGGAATTTCTTTTTACACCAACTACCATAGCCGCAAGGGAAATCATTTTCAGCACCATCCCAAAGCTTCAGTGCTCTTTTTCTGGCCTCTAATGGAACGACAGGTCAGGATGGAGGGGATTGTGGAAAAGCTTCCTGCAACCCGGTCGGACGAATATTTCAGCACCCGTCCCCGTGAAAGTCAAATCGGGGCATGGGCATCCCCTCAAAGTGAAATGGTTAGTAACCGAAAAGTACTGGAAGAACAGTTTAATGAACTGGAAACCCGCTTTCAAGGACAGCCCGTTCCCCGTCCACCCCATTGGGGAGGATACCTGTTTACTCCCCATCGAATAGAATTTTGGCAGGGAGGCGCCAACAGGATGCACGACCGTTTTGAATATTCTCTCACCCAAGACGGTTGGATTGTTAGAAGATTGGCTCCCTGATCTCTGCCTAGAAAGACAAAGGAAGGACCCATTCCGGTCAGGAGAAATAGACTACCATTCCGTATGTTTTCCCGCCGGCATTTTAAAAGAACAGATCTTTCCTATTTCGCATCATGACGTAAGAGAATGAAACACCTCCTCCAGAGATTCATGCTCCACGTTTAGTGTCAACATGATCAGGTCATTATCCACAGCCAGCTTAAAAAGCGCCGGACGCACATCCTGATTGGCTTTGGCGGTTACCAACCATCCGTTCCCTCTGGGATAAACCGACACAACTCCGGCAATGGCATTAATCTTTTCGGGTGCTACTTCCCGGTCGTATTCCACAAACACTTTCTGTTGGTTATGCTTTAACCTCTGTTCCAGGTCAGATGCTTCCTCATTCGCCACCAACTGCCCTCGATTTATGATAATGACCCTTTCGCAAATGGCCTGAACCTCTTGCATGATATGTGTTGAGAGAAGAACCGTTTTTTCTTTTCCCAAATGGCGGATAAGGTTCCTCACCTCTACAATCTGGTTGGGGTCAAGACCGGTAGTAGGTTCATCCAAAATCAACACATCCGGATCGGGCAGCAGCGCCTGCGCCAATCCTACCCGCTGGCGATACCCTTTAGAAAGAGAGCCAATTTTTTTTTGACGTTCGGCAGTAAGACCGGTAAGTTCAATAATCTCTTCCACTCGTTTCTTCTTCTCGCTCAACTTATAGATATCTGCCACAAACATGAGGTACTCCATAATATACATATCCACATACAAAGGATTATGTTCCGGAAGATATCCGATCTTTTTTCGCACCTCTGAATTATTTTTCCCTACTTCAAGTCCGCAAACACTTACCGTCCCCGATGTAACGGGTAAATATCCTGTAATAATCTTCATCATTGTCGATTTTCCTGCCCCATTAGGCCCCAGAAAACCGACGATCTGTCCGTCGGGTACCTCAAAGCTAACATTATCCAGTGCCTTTTGATTCCCGTAATTTTTAGTTACTCCTGATACTACAATCGACATCTTTCCTCGTTTTTCAATCAATAAAATTTCTACACCATATTCTTCAACAACACTCGAGAATAAACTAACCTCTCTAAACTACCCCCGAATCCCGACAAAGTTATTAATTTTGTCAACCTGATAATAATACATCTTTGATGCAAAGTCAAAAATATCATTTCTGCGATTCCTATTTCCAATACCGACGCAACAAAACGGTGCCGGTCAAAGTTGGCAATATTACCATTGGGGGTGATTCTCCCATAAGAATTCAATCGATGACCACCACGAATACACTGGACACCGATGCAACGGTTAACCAATCGATCAAGATTGCGCAGGCCGGAGGTGAGCT
This sequence comes from Thermophagus sp. OGC60D27, assembly GCF_052400625.1. Taxonomy (NCBI): domain Bacteria; kingdom Pseudomonadati; phylum Bacteroidota; class Bacteroidia; order Marinilabiliales; family Marinilabiliaceae; genus Thermophagus; species Thermophagus sp. OGC60D27. The sequence continues at coordinate 548,309 of NZ_JBQTGH010000002.1, read as the reverse complement.
GGTACGTATTACTACGCAGGGACGCCGTGAAGCCATAAATCTAAAAAGCATCAAAGAGTCTTTGACCCGTTCCGGTTGTGAGGTGCCACTGGTAGCAGATGTCCATTTCAATCCTTCGGCAGCAGATATTGCGGCACAACTGATCGAAAAGGTTCGCATCAACCCCGGCAATTTCACCGGTGGAGCCAAAAAGTTCAGACAAATAGAAGCCGACAGTGAAGAAGATCGGGCCGGGATGGACCAAATTCGGCAAAAGCTGATCCCGTTCATCAATCAATGCAAAAAACACTACACCGCCATTCGTATTGGGGTGAACCATGGTAGCCTTTCCGATCGTATCATGTCTAAATATGGCGACACACCTCAAGGAATGGTAGAGTCGTGCATGGAGTACCTGCGTATTTGTCGTGAAGAACAATTTAATGATGTAGTTCTAAGCATAAAATCCAGCAACACCAGGGTCATGGTACACACAGTCCGACTGCTGGTACACCGGATGAGGGAGGAGAATATGCATTTCCCCTTGCACTTGGGAGTTACGGAAGCCGGAAGCGGTGAAGATGGTCGGTTAAAATCAGCAGTTGGTATCGGCGCTTTGCTCATCGACGGAATAGGCGACACCATACGTGTATCTCTTACCGAACCCCCCGAAAATGAGATCCCCGTTGCCGGCATGCTGGTGCATTACATGGGTGAAAAAGCCAACCATTCCCCTATTGCCGAGACAAATCCGCAACACTATTCTCCATGTTCGTATGTGAAACGGCAATCCCATCCCGTTATGGGCATTGGCGGTGACAATGCCGTAGCTGTCATGAGCGACCTCAGAGGAACTGAACCTAAAAACATCCGGTTCACAACCCCACCTGAAATTGTTGTTTGCACTCCCGACCAGTTGAATCTCTTACCCGATAACTTGTCCAACGCCATAAAATTACTGGACCACCGGTCCTGTTCGACAGACCTTAACCAAAAGGTTGCGCCTCTATGCTCAATCAATGATGACTGGCATCAAATCCACGAACCGGCATTTGTTGAAATCACCTATCCCGACTTGACCGATGACAATGTGATGCGCCTACGGACGAAAAATAACATTGTTCTAATTCTAAAATCCAACAACCTTAACTCAACAGCAGAGCAGAGAGCCTTTTTCATGGCTATGCAAAACCTGGGGCTAACCCACCCGGTAATTATACACGGACATTACGAAGATAAAAGCAGCGACGACTTCCAATTGAAAGCAGCAACAGACAAAGGTCTTCTCTTTCTGGATGGCTATGGCGATGGTCTATCACTGGCGGCATCGCAGATAGAACCGGATCAAGTCGTGCAAACCTCATTAGGGATCCTCCAGGCATCCAGAGTACGGTTCTCAAAAACTGAATTCATCTCTTGCCCGGGATGCGGTCGTACCCTGTTCGACATACAAAAAACCTCTCAGCAGATCCGTGAAAAAACCAGCCATCTCAAAGGATTAAAAATTGCCATTATGGGATGCATCGTTAACGGGATAGGCGAAATGGCCGATGCCGACTATGGTTATGTAGGAGCCGGACCCGGCAGAATCTCTCTCTTCCGCAACCGTGAATTGATAAGGAAAAGCATCCCCGAAGATCAAGCAGTAAACGAATTGGTCGACCTCATCAAATCATACGGCGACTGGATTGATCCCGTTGAATAAAAACATCTGTTGGTCAAAAAAATAACGACAAACGTGTAAAACATGGGATGTAGACCTGCTGCCATTTTGCAGGTAGTGCATATATTGGTTAACTTGCACTGATCAAAGCGTTAGTCGGTTAAGTCAAAATAATCATATCCAGTCCCATGAAATCATTCCGCCTGTTCCTTGTTTTTTGTCTTTCTCCTCTGGTCTGTTTGGCTGGAGAAATTGAGCTGAGAGGCACCTACCAGGGCGATAATTTGTATGTCAAAAATCCGTATGTTGACTCGGGGGTTGGTTTTTGTGTATATGAGGTGATGGTCAATGGCATGACAACCACCGATGAAATCAACTCCAGTTCCTTCGAAATAGACCTAACAAGATACAATTTCGCCATTGGCGCACCTGTCCATATTGTATTAAAACACAAAGACGGCTGCCAACCCATGGTCGTGAATCCCGATGTTATTGCGGCAAAAGCTACCTTCGAAATCATTAATATCACGGTTGAAGACAATCGTTTAAGATGGAGCACCACCAAAGAAGCCGGAATACTCCCTTTTATTGTGGAACAATACCGATGGAACAAATGGGTTCAGGTGGGTGAAGTGGCAGGCCAGGGCATCCCCGGGCAGCACCATTACGAAATTCCCGTGCGACTCCATTCGGGCGAAAATCGATTCAGGGTGCGCCAAACCGATTCTTTCAATAATCGAAAGCTATCTCCCGAGGTTGTAATTACCAACAACGAACCACCCGTCGAATTGATCTCCAACAAAGTGAGCGAACAACTGGTCTTCACCCGATCAACCCTTTACGAGATATATGATATATATGGCCGAATCGTATTTAAAGGGATTAACGACACGGTCAACATTGCCGGACTGAACAAAGGGGAATACTATTTAAACTTCGACAATCAAATGTCCTTCTTTTTAAAAAAGTGATATTTGTCCGTTTGAATGCTTGGTTGTAAATTGCGCCCATACAAATAAAATTTCAGGTTCATGACCAAGTATGTACTTGTTTTAACAGCTTTGCTCATAGGTGGTTTTCTCTCTATTCAAGGCAGCATTAACGCACAGCTTTCCTCCTATCTGAAGCATCCGTTACAGGCCTCTCTCACCAACTTCATGGTTGGTTCTGTTGTCCTTATTTTCCTGAATATCTTCCTGCGCACCTCCATCCCATCTCTTCACGAGGTGAAATCGATCCCCTGGTACTTATTTCTGGGCGGTGCCATTGGTGCCATGTTTGTCACTTCGGTAGTTCTACTGATCCCAAGAATTGGGGTTACGACCATGTTGGCCGCCTCCATCGCCGGTCAGTTGATTGTGGCAGCGGTGATCGACCACTACGGCTTTTTCAACGTAGCGGTTCATCCTGTCTCTCTAAGCCGCATTGCCGGCATTCTGATGCTGATATTGGGTATCTTTTTAATTCAGCGATGAAACAATTAATCCCTTTCATTTCTATCCTTGTAATCGTCTGTACAGGGTGCGATCCTTTTCACACCGTACTGGATGAAACGGATGTGCGTTATTACTTAACCGCCGATGCAGGGGAAAATACGCTGACTAACCCCAAGAGGGACTCACTCCAAGTGATGACCTGGAATATTAAGTTTGGTGGAGGACGCATCGACTTCTTTTTCGATTGTCATGGCGATCGAGTCATCATGGACTCCTCGGAAGTCATAACCCACCTTAATAGAATAGCTGACTTCATCCGTGCCACACAACCCCATATTTTGTTTGTTCAGGAGATCGATGTCAACAGTAAGCGAAGTGCTTTTATTGATCAAGTGGAATGGATTCTTTCCAAAACACACTTTCACTACGCTGTTTATGCCCCTCAATGGAGGGCCGACCTCATCCCTTCCAACGGATTAGGACGAATGAACTCGGGGAACGCCATATTCTCGGTCACTCCATTATTCCATGCCCAAAGGATTGGTTTGCCGCTGATCGAAGAACAACACTTTTGGGTACGCTATTTCTATCTGCGTCGCCACCTGCTGGATGTTTGCACGGTGATAGGCGGCGACACCATTCACCTGTTAAACACGCACCTATCTGCCTATTCGACCGACGGCACCAAGAAGAAACAGCTCGACCTGGTGTTTCAACACCTCGATTCGCTGGATCGTTACGGCGCCTCATTCGTAATAGGAGGGGATTTCAACACCTTACCACCGGCGACGATGAAGGTTAAAGACTTTCCCGACTCAGCCTGCCAGGGAGAGTTTGAGGCCGACGACTATTCGGGCGAAGAAGAGTGGATGCAACCATTTTATAACCGTTTTTCGCCGGCCATCCCTCTGTCTGCTTACCAACGCAACAACCGGGCGTTTTTCACCCATTCCACTTCATCTCAACACTTCTGGAACCGCAAGCTCGATTACATTTTCAGCAACCTCAATCCGGTACAGTCGGCATCCGTCACCTATCAATCCTTTGAACAGGCAGGAATCCACACCATGGATCTGTCGGACCATTGTGCCATTGAAGCAATAATAAAACAGCCGACACCACCCTCCCCTTCCCTTCCCTACAGAGGCCACCCATCAACGAAGTAACTCGTCGACAAAGGACGGAATAGTTCCGTTCCATTCAGCGGAACCCCACTATTCCGATTATTGGAATGGGCTGTTTCCATCCAACGGAATAAAGTCTTTCCTCCCGACGGAATCGTTCCTTTCCGACCAATGGAAAGGTGCTTTTCCATCTAACGGAACCATAATTTTCCCAGTAATGGAACAGCCCCTTTCCAAATAATGAAGAAGGACAAAGGAATAGGTTGAGGAGATGCATCGAACTATCGAACCGTCAGGCGACCTTCGAAGGTTACTTTCTTGGGCTTTTTCAGAAGGATAGAGGTATTGCCGGAAAATTGCGTTCCCAACTCCAACCGGTAAGAGCCGCCGGGCAGTTTGGGGGTGAGGATAACAATTTCGGAAGGCATATTGGTAATAATATCGACGGGTTCTACAGCAAATATTTCACCACTGTCGGCGTTAATAAACCGGATTCCCACCTCCTCAAGGTCGCCCGCAATTTTCAGTCGAGAACCTTTAATTCTAAGATTGCAGCCGGGTGTTACCAAATCATTGACCGAACCACTCTTGATATCTACAATTTCCACAATTTGGCATCCGGTATCCGCCACCCCCACAATTTCCACATTAATGTTTTTACTCTCCTCCCGTAAAAGCGGTCCCTGATTGAACTGAAAATAAATCAAGTGTCTTTCCGGGTCGTAAGCATCCATCTCACTTTTAAAGCGTCCTCTTATGCCGGTAGAAGCATAGAAATATCCGGTGCTGATCGAAAAACCGTTGCAAAGTTGATAGCCCATTTCCTTTAAAAAGGCCAACACATTTTTCTCCATCATTTCAGGCGTGGAATCGGCCCCCCCACGGGTCACTGCCGCGAGGCAGACATCGCGTGTGTAAAGTGTTTTTTCAGTATCAACTCTGGCATAAAAATCATTGGAATCATTCGACAGATTATTGGGATACAACTTTACCTTTAAACTATGAAATACAGAAGATACCATAATAAAATAGTTTTAAAGGGTTAAACATCAAATAAACGTCAATACAATAATAACAATCCAACCAAAACGTGTCAATAGGATCCGGTGGGGAGGCCCTTTTCGTAGGCCGCAGATCCATAATGACCCCGCAAAAACCAACGAATTCCCTGGTTGATCGAGAAGAACATCACCACCGGAAGATCTAAAGAGAATGGAAGGGGAGAAGTTTCACTTCCACCAACAAACTTATCGGGTATTGTATTAATCTCCGAAACGGAAAAAATTTTCGGGAAGTTAAAACTGAACATCGGAGAAATAAAAACAATGCAACAGTAGTCAGTGCACACAGAAGAAAGAAGATACCCGGGAATGTAAAAAATAAGGGTTCATAATTTTTCCCCGGGTATCCGAACACCAAACATAATTGGTTAAAAAACGGGGTAGGTAAAAATTTTTAATTCGCTCATTGGAAGCACGAATGCAATGTTATTCATTATTTAGAAGCAAATCAATAGTACTTTAGTATAGTTTTTACTATTTTGCTTTTCAATAATTTTGTTCATTTATTGATCAAGACACTTCTAAACACTGAAATAAACTTTTGTAGTTTTTTTATGACCTTTGTAAAACATCTTATTAAATCGGTAGGGAGTGCCAACATGGCCGGAATCCGGACAATAGAAAAGACCGATATTAGGACCATCTTCGAAATATTCTCCCAGATGATGAATCAAAGCATTTATGTTGCGGATTTCACCAAGGGGAAGTTTTTATATGTCTCAAACCATCCATTATTTTTATGCGGCCATCCACCCGACGAAGTAATGGAAATGGGATTCTCGTATTATGAGAAGATCATTGCCCCGGAAGATATGCCTCTGTTTAGAAAAATCAACGAGATAGGCTTCCGCTTTTTTTATGAAAAACCCTCATTAGAGTGGAAGAAGAACTGTTATTTATCCTTCGATTTTAGAATTAAGCAACCTGATGGGAAAAACATACGAATCAACCACAAATGTGTTCCGATGGAGATGACCGAAAATAACAGGATGACAACCGGCGTCTGTTTTGTTTCGCCTTCTCATGCCTCGTTGTCGGGAAATGCCCTCATTCAAAATTTGAATAAGCCGATTCAATACCGGTTAAACCCCACCACACGCCGATTCGAGCTGAGAGATTACAACCTATTGACAGAACGTGAAAAGGAGATACTGTTTTTAAGCACCCAGGGAGCGACCAATTCGGAAATTGCAGAAAAGCTAAAACTCTCACTCTCGACCATAAAACAGCACAAACACAACATCTTCAGGAAACTGAAAGTAACGAACACTTCGGAGGCGGTTTATTATGCCAAAAGCAATCGACTGTTCTAAGCATTCTTAAATTAAAGTTGAGGAACTAGCGTTCCATTGTTCTACCTCACCTATTACTCATTCATGGAACCCGCTGGGTCATAAATTCTGATTGGGCGAAGCGCATGGTATAGGTTCATTTCTCTTTGTTTGGGGTGAACGATCATGCAATGCATGTTCCCATTTGACGTATCGGTATACAATGACAATCCATAAGATCATCCTATAGCACACATTTATCCTTCCCGAATAAGAACCAGAGACGCACATTAGATCAATGAGCTCATTCCACCTGCTCAATAACATTCCACAAACCCAACGGCTTTGTTCCCTATTCCAGAATAATTTCGTTAATTTTGCCCATTGATAACTTGCACAAAAAAATAGTTACATTATGGCAGATAAATCAAATCAGCCGTTGTTTAACGACTTTCCACCTGTTTCTACCGAGGAATGGATGGCGAAAATAACAGCGGATCTCAAAGGAGCGGACTTTGACCGAAAGCTCGTTTGGAAAACCAATGAAGGATTTAACGTTCGTCCTTTCTACAGAGAGGAGGACTTGAAAGGGTTGGATTACTTGAACACTCTTCCCGGTGAATATCCTTATGTTCGCGGAACCAAAACCGACAACCAGTGGCTGGTGCGTCAGGACATAAAAGTCGACGACGTGAAGGCGGCGCACTCAAAAGCACAGGACATCCTGAATAAAGGGGTTAACGCCCTTGGTTTCATCTTCGGGAGTGATGCACTGATTACTAAAGAGAATATATCTGAGCTGCTTAAAGACATTGACCCGGCAAAGGTGGAGCTTAACTTTTCCACTGCCCACGGCAACAAAAAACTCTTTTCAATCTTAAAAGAGTGGCTCAACGAAACCCACGCCGATTTAAAAGCGGTAAAAGGATCACTCAATTTTGATCCCCTGGGAAATCTGACCATTAACGGCAAGGCATGTGTTTCGGTAGAAGAACTCTACGACAATGCTGCCGAGTTGGTAAAAGAAGGCGGTGAATTGCCCCGGTTCCAACCATTGACCGTTAATGCCAAACATTTCACCAATGCCGGTTCGAGCATTGTTCAGGAGCTGGGCTTTGGGCTGGCAATGGCCAATGAATACATGGCACAACTTACCGGTAAAGGCATTAGCGCCGACGATGCAGCCCGCAGCATTCGGTTCAATTTTGGCATTGGAAGCAACTACTTTATGGAGATCGCCAAACTGCGTGCCGGACGCCTGCTTTGGGCCAAGATCGTAGATGCTTACAAGCCTTCCGACAAGGGCGCCAACAAAATGCACACACATTGCGAAACATCGGAATGGAACAAGACTATTTACGATCCTTACGTGAATATGCTTCGCACTCAGACGGAAGCCATGAGCGCCACCATCGGCGGTACCGACTCTCTGACGGTAACACCGTTCGACAAAGTGTTCCGTCCAACAGGTGACTTCAGCGAGCGTATTGCCCGCAACCAACAGTTGCTGCTTAAGGAAGAAGCTTATTTCGGAAAGATTGTGGATCCCTCGGCAGGAAGCTACTACATTGAAAACCTCACCGACAGCATCGCCCATGAAGCCTGGACGCTCTTCCTTGAGGTAGAAAACAAAGGAGGTTATCTGGAAGCCCTGAAAGCCGGATTTATTCAGTCGAAGGTGAAAGAAATCTCCGGGAAGCGACAAAAAGATCTGGCCCGCCGCAAAGAAGTGTTCCTTGGAACCAATCAATATCCCAACAATCTGGAATCTGTGGCATCTGAGATCAATGAAGAACAGGCCTTTTCTGCTACACCGGAAGCGGGCGACATCGAACCCATTCGGTTGTATCGTGGCGCAGAAGAGTTTGAAGCTCTCCGTTTGGCCACCGAAAAAGCCCCCAACCGACCGAAAGTGTTTATGCTGACCTATGGCAATCTGGCCATGCGCCTGGCACGCTCTCAGTTTTCGGGCAACTTCTTTGGTTGTGCCGGGTATGAAATCATCGACAACCTTGGTTTCGACACGGTAGAAAAAGGTGTAGAGGCAGCAAAAGAAGCAAAAGCCGACATCGTGGTGCTTTGCTCATCAGATGATGAATATGCCGAAGCAGCCCCCGCAGCCTTTAAAGCATTGAACGGAGAAGCCATCTTTGTGGTGGCAGGCGCCCCCGCCTGTTCCGATGACCTGAAAGCTCAGGGCATTGAGTACTTCATAAATGTACGTTCCAACTTGCTGGAGACATTGCAGATGTTTAATAAAATGTTGAAAATTCAATAATAATTAAGATATAAGATTTATAGATGTAAGATTATTAGATTTAAAAACTGCAGATTTTCACTGTAATGAAACCCCATAAGTATAGAGATTTAATAATCTGGCAAAAAGCGAGAGCGCTGGTTAAAATTATCTACACCGTGTCCCAAGCTTTCCCGCCAACAGAAACTTATGGATTACAAGGACAATCTCGCAGGGCTGCTGTTTCTATTGTTGCAAATATTGCAGAAGGTTCAGGGAAAGGAACAAAAAAAGATTTCAATCACTTTTTAAATGTCGCCCGCGGGTCTCTTTTTGAATTACAAACCCTAATGATATTACCCAATGACTTGGGATATATCACCACCGAGGTCTTAAACGACATAAATGAAAAGTGTATCGAATTGGAAAAAATGATTTATTCCTTTCAGAAGAGACTTTCCTGATCATCTTGAATCTTAAATCTTACATCTAATAATCTAAAAATCTACTACCATGAGACCAGATTTTTCAAAAATAGATTACAAAAGCGACCGGCTTTCGTTTGATGCCAAAGCCTGGGAGCAACAGCATTCCATTAAAAAGGATTGGGTAACACCGGAGCAGATTCCCGTGAAGCCCGTATATTCAAAAGAGGACCTGGAAGGCATGGAACATCTGAACTATGCAGCAGGTCTTCCTCCCTATCTTCGGGGTCCCTATTCGGCCATGTATGCCATGCGTCCATGGACCATTCGGCAATATGCCGGATTTTCCACTGCCGAGGAGTCCAATGCCTTTTATCGTCGTAACCTGGCGGCAGGCCAGAAAGGTCTTTCTGTAGCCTTCGACTTGGCCACACACCGAGGATATGACTCAGACCATGAACGTGTGGTTGGTGATGTGGGGAAAGCCGGTGTGGCCATCGACTCCATTTTGGATATGGAGGTTCTGTTTGATGGTATTCCATTAAATAAGATGTCGGTATCCATGACCATGAACGGTGCGGTACTGCCCATCATGGCCTTTTATATTGTTGCGGGGCTGGAACAGGGAGCTAAGCTGGAAGAGCTGAGTGGAACCATTCAAAACGATATTCTTAAGGAGTTCATGGTTCGTAACACCTATATTTATCCACCCGAATTTTCGATGCGTATCATTGCCGATATATTCGAATACACATCGAAGAACATGCCCAAATTTAACAGCATATCCATTTCGGGATACCACATGCAGGAAGCAGGTGCAACTGCCGACCTGGAGCTGGGATATACCCTTGCCGACGGGTTGGAATACCTGCGAACAGGCGTTCAGTCAGGGTTGAATATCGATGCATTTGCCCCCCGACTGTCGTTCTTCTGGGCTATTGGGATGAATCACTTCATGGAGATTGCCAAGATGCGTGCAGCACGTATGCTCTGGGCAAAAATCGTGAAGCAGTTTAACCCTAAAAATCCCAAGTCAATGGCATTGCGTACCCACTCACAAACATCGGGTTGGTCATTGCAGGAACAGGATCCTTTTAACAACGTAGGCCGTACCTGTATCGAGGCCATGGCTGCCGCACTGGGACATACCCAGTCGCTGCACACCAATGCTCTGGACGAAGCCATTGCACTGCCTACCGACTTCTCGGCACGTATTGCCCGAAACACTCAGATCTACATTCAGGAAGAGACCGGTATCACTAAGGCAGTAGATCCATGGGCAGGTTCCTATTATGTAGAAGCGCTGACCAAAGAATTGGCTGAAAAGGCTTGGGCACACATTCAGGAAATCGAAGAGATGGGTGGAATGGCCAAAGCCATCGAAACAGGTCTTCCCAAAATGCGTATCGAAGAAGCTGCAGCCCGTACACAAGCCAAAATTGACAGTGGAAAACAGGTGATCGTTGGTACCAACCGTTATCGTCTGGAAAAAGAAGATCCCATCGACATCCTTGAGATCGACAACACAGCAGTGCGTAATGCTCAGATTGAGCGTCTCAAAAAATTACGTGCCGAACGTAATGAAGAGGAAGTACAGGCAGCCTTGGCAGCGATCACCAAAGCCGTAGAAACAGGAGAAGGTAATCTTCTGGAACTGGCTGTAGATGCTGCCAAAAAACGTGCTTCTTTGGGAGAAATTTCGTATGCTTGTGAGAAAGTAGTTGGAAGATATAAAGCTGTGATACATTCAATAAACGGAGTCTATTCATCAGAGGCCGGCAGTGACAGCGAGTTTGAACAAGCCCGTGCCCTGGCCAAAGAATTTGCCGAAAAAGAAGGCCGTCAGCCTCGTATTATGATTGCCAAAATGGGTCAGGACGGTCACGACCGTGGAGCCAAAGTGGTAGCCACAGGATATGCCGACATCGGCTTCGACGTGGATATGGGCCCCTTGTTCCAGACCCCTGCTGAAACCGCTCGCCAGGCTGTTGAAAACGACGTGCATGTACTGGGTGTTTCATCTCTGGCCGCCGGACATAAAACTCTGGTGCCTCAGGTGATTGAAGAGTTGAAAAAACTGGGTCGTGAAGACATCATGGTGATTGCCGGTGGTGTGATTCCTCATCAGGATTATCAATTCCTGTATGATTGCGGGGTTGTAGGAATCTTCGGCCCCGGATCCTCCGTATCACGGGCCGCCATAGATATTCTGAAACTATTGCTTCAGAGTGAAGAAGAATAGACCATCTGAATTAATTTTCTTTTTCATTACCCCTGCCGGTCAAACGGTGGGGGTTCTTTTTATCGGCATGCCGGAGGCAGGATGGAGGATGGTTGGCAGCAAATGAGGATTCTAAAAGGAGAAAAATCATAAAGCAGCGAGGCATAAAAACACAAAAAGCCGCCCTTTCGAGCGGCTTTTTGTGTTTTTAAAGAAGTAAAAAATCTATTCTTCTTTTTTAGTTTCTTCTTCAGAAGGAGCAGCTGCTTGTTCAGTCGTTGTTTCTTCGGAAGCAGCTTCTTCAGCACCGGCTTCTTCGGCACCTTCTTCTTTTTGCTGTGCCTCAGCCTCTGCGGCCAATTCGGCGGCACGCTTAGCCAGTTTTTCAGCTCTCTCAGCATTGATTTTAGCTTCATGCTCAAGGCGAGCTTTGCGTTCTTGTTCGCTTTCAGACGAGAGGCGATCTTTTTTAGCCTGAATTTTAGCTTCTTTCTCTTCCATCCATTTTTGGAATCGACGTTCAGCTTCGGCTTCATCAAAAGCACCTTTTTTAACGCCATCAAGCAGGTGTTTTTTCATGAGTACACCTTTGTAACTCAAAATTGCACGGGCAGTGTCCGTAGGTTGAGCGCCTTTTCCAAGCCATTCCATGGCTTTCTCGAAATCAAGTTCAATCGTAGCAGGATTTGTGTTGGGATTGTATGAACCAATCCGCTCGATGTATTTACCATCTCGTGGCGCCCTGCTATCTGCTACTACTATATGGTAGTAAGCATACCTTTTGCGTCCGTGTCTTGCTAATCTGATTTTTACGGGCATGTTTTTAAATAAATTACATTAAACAACCTACAATTTTGCGAGTGCAAATATACAGTGTTTTATCGGTTTATGAAATTTCTTTATCCTTTTCCGTCACATTTTTCCCATTTTTACCTTCATCCGGATAATGACAAGGCGAAACAGATCATTCAAGGCGGTTTACGAAGCCGCGGTAAATTATTCATACACCCCGAAAATCATCATTTCGGAAATTGAAAACAGTTCAATAATTTTCGTTTCATCAACAAACCTTTCGCAAAAAAATGTGTTCCTTTTTTAGGCTTATCGAAACAAATAAACAAACCACTCTCGGGGAATGCTAACAATATAATTATAACCAGATACAAAGATGGCAGATGAGATCCGGAATATGATCGTTGTGAGGGCGCATCCACAGGAGCCGACTCCCTCAACCTGCCTCCAAAACAGCACTTAAACATTTGACAACAATCAACTTGCAAGAAATTTAAAATTTACTTTTATCCAAAAAATGAATTCCACCACAATTTTGGATAATTTTGTCGTTTCAAACAGATATCGGAAGGAGACACCATGGGACTAATACCATTTACTCATCTTCATGTTCACTCGCAATATTCAATTCTTGATGGAGCCGCTGCAGTAGGAGCATTGGTTTCCAAAGCCAAGCAAGACGGGATGAAAGCTCTGGCACTAACCGATCATGGTACCATGTTCGGCATTAAAGAGTTTTTCGACACCTGTCGTAAAAATGACATAAAACCCATTTTGGGATGTGAAACATATGTCGCAGCACGTTCCGTTCATGACAAGACGGACAGCAAACTGGACGGGCGGGGTGATCACTTAATATTATTGGCGAAAAACCGCACCGGATACAAGAACTTACTCAAGCTCATATCCATAGCTAATGTGGAAGGGTTTTACTACAAACCTCGAATTGACAAAGCACTGCTGGAGCAGCACCACGAAGGATTAATTGTTTCCAGTGCATGTATAGGGGGAGAGATTCCGCAAAAGATCATGGCCGGCGATATGGAAGGAGCCAGAGAAACCATTCTTTGGTTTAAGCGCATATTTGGTGACGACTTTTATCTGGAATTGCAACGCCATCCGGCCGAAGACCCCAAATCGAGACAAGAGGTATATGAAAACCAAATAAAAGTAAACAAAGCGCTTCTAGCTTTTTCAAAAGAACTGGGTGTTAAATTAATTGCCACCAATGACGTTCATTTCACCAATGCGGAAGATGCCGAAGCACATGACTTGCTGATTTGCCTCAATACCGGCAAAGACTATGATGATGAGAACCGGATGCGCTATACCCGGCAGGAATGGTTTAAAACCACCGAGGAGATGAACGAGTTGTTCAGTGATGTGCCGGAGGCATTGCAAAACACCATGGAAATTGCAGAAAAGGTGGAGGTGTATGAATTGAACTCCTCACCCATTATGCCGTTCTTTCCTATTCCCTCCGAATTTGGCACTCTGGAAGGATATAAAGAGAAGTACACAGAAGAGGCTTTACGTCAGGAATTTGGAGTGAGATACGATGCCCTGGGAGGGGAATACGAAAATCTGCTACGAATAAAACTGGAATCGGATTATCTTACCCATCTCACGTATCAGGGGGCAAAAGATCCAGCTCGATATGGTGAACCGATTCCTGAGCATGTAAAAGAACGTCTCGATTTTGAGCTGAACACCATCAAGAGCATGGGTTTTCCAGGGTACTTCCTAATTGTCCAGGATTTTATCAATGCGGCCCGGAACATGGGTGTGCTGGTAGGTCCGGGACGAGGATCAGCGGCGGGAGCTGCCGTCTCCTATTGCGTAGGAATTACCAACATAGACCCCATTAAGCACGACCTTCTGTTTGAGAGGTTTCTCAATCCCGATCGAATTTCAATGCCTGATGTGGATATTGACTTTGATGATGATGGTCGGCAGTTGGTTCTGGAATGGGTAACAAAAAAATATGGACAAGACAAGGTAGCCCATATATGTACTTTTGGTACCATGGCTGCTCGTTTGGCCATTCGTGATGTGGGACGGGTACTAAAGCTACCCCTTCCGGATACCGACAAGTTGGCCAAACTAATACCGGAACGTCCCGGCACCAAACTGGCCAATGCTTATGAAGAGGTCTTAAAGCGGGAAAGGGATACCGGAAGTCTTGATGAGGCGATCAAAAAAATCGACCATGAACTGAAAGCAGCCAGGAGTGCCGGCAAAGGAAAAGAAGAAAGCAAACTTGAAGTTTATAAAATATTTGCCGAACGCATCAGGGAAGCAAGGAACAATAACGAAGAAAAGGTCTTAAAAACCCTGAAACTGGCCTGCACACTGGAAGGCTCAGTTCGCCAAACAGGGGTCCATGCCTGCGGAGTCCTCATCGGAAGAGATCCTCTGGATCATCATATCCCATTGATTCCCACAAAGGATGAAAATCTCATGACCACCCAATACGATGGCCGGTTTGTGGAAGCTATCGGGTTGTTAAAAATGGACTTTCTGGGCCTGAAAACTTTGTCGATCATCAAGGAGACTCTTGAAAACATCAAGTTGTCGAAAAATATCGATCTCGATGTGGATAAAATTCCACAAGATGATTCAACAACTTTTGAGCTATTCAGCCGTGGGGATACCACCGCTATCTTTCAGTTTGAATCACCGGGGATGAAAAAGCATTTGAGAGCACTTCAACCCAACCGGTTTGAAGACCTGGTCGCCATGAATGCCCTATATCGCCCCGGCCCGATGGAGTACATCCCACAATACATTGCCCGTAAGCACGGGAAGCAGGAGACCATCTATGATCACCCCATGATGGAACCTTATCTGAAAGACACCTATGGTATCACCGTCTTTCAGGAACAGGTGATGCTTCTCTCTCGAGCCCTGGCAGGTTTTACCAGAGGTGAATCGGACACCCTCAGAAAAGCGATGGGGAAAAAGCTATTCGACCTAATGGCCAAACTTAAAATTAAGTTTTACGAGGGTTGTAAAAAGAATGAGGAATTTCTGGAAGGATGTAAAAAAGTAAAAAGTGATCCCGACCAACTTATCGAAAAAATATGGAAAGACTGGGAAGCCTTTGCCAGTTATGCATTCAATAAATCGCATTCGGTTTGTTATGCTTATGTAGCCTATCAAACGGGCTATCTAAAGGCCCATTATCCTGCTGAATTTATGGCAGGGGTTTTGAGCCGCAACCTGAACGATATTACCAAGATCACCACCTTTATGGAAGAGTGTCGTCGTATGGGATTGGAGGTTCTTGGCCCCGACGTCAACGAAAGTTTCAGAAAATTTACGGTAAATGCCGAAGGTGCCATACGTTTTGGCATGGCAGGAATAAAAGGTGTTGGTGCCGGTGCTGTGGAAGAAATTATTCGCAAGCGGGAGGAAGGTGGACACTTCAAAGACATTTTCGACTTTGTGGAGCGTGTGAACCTGCAAACTGTTAATAAAAAGAACCTGGAAGCCTTGGCAGCGGCAGGGGCCTTTGACAGTTTTGGAGGGCTAAACAGAGCTCAGTTTTTCGCCACCATTGATGGAGAAGAAGGAAGCTTCATCGAGCGTTTATTGCGTTATGGCAACCGATATCAGGCAGACAAAGCGAGCAACCAAACATCTCTGTTTGGAGTTTCAGACATGACAGATGCGGTAAAAAGACCATCGGCGCCCAATGTACCGGAATTCACAAGCGTTGAAAAACTGAACCGGGAGAAAGAACTGATTGGTATTTACCTTTCGGCCCATCCCCTTGACCGATTCCGACTGGAACTCAAATACTTTTGCAACACAGAACTAAGCGAATTGAATGATTTGTCGGACCTTAATGGAAGAAGCATAGTGGTGGGGGGAATGGTTACCGGCATCCGGCGGGGAGTAACGAGAGTAAAAGAGAATCCCTATGCCATCATCACCCTTGAGGACTATTCAGGGTCATTTGATTTTGCATTGTTTGGTCGTGACTATAAAGACTTCAGTAAATTCCATGCAGTACCTGACGATGGAAGCATCTTTTTAATGATAAAGGGGAGAGTACAACCCAAAAAATACAAACCACAAGAACTGGAAATCAAAATTAACTCCATTTCATTTTTGGATGAAGTACTAGAAAATGAAGTCCGTAATCTTTCGTTACATATCCCGGTAGATAAAATCACAGAAGAGCTGGTTAATGAGCTGGCCAGTGTAATGCTTGATAATCGCGGTAAAGTGGCGTTGAGATTCCATGTTTTTGACCCCGTAAATGAGCACAACAGTGTTCAATTATTATCGAGAACAGCTCGGATTGACTTATCACAAAAAGATGTTCTTCAATTCTTTAACGAGCATGCAGATTTACAGATCCACTTATCGTGAAAAAACAGGTTGTAAAAAAAATATCTATCTTTGAACAAGCTCAAACCAGAGATGTTTGTAAGAAATGATTACGCATCAAACAAGAAGCTTTTTTAAGAGTACGTTAAAATTAAATTATTGAAATTTTATAAATCATTGAAATTATGGCAATTGAAGTAACAGATTCAAATTTTGAAGAAGTAGTATTAAAATCAGACAAGCCGGTATTGGTAGATTTTTGGGCCGAATGGTGTGGTCCCTGTCGCATGGTAGGACCTATTGTTGCCGAATTGGCTGAAGAATATAAAGACAAAGCCGTTGTTGCAAAAATGGATGTGGACAGCAACCCGGATACCTCGGTTAAATTTGGTATTCGGAACATACCAACAATTTTATTCTTTAAAAATGGTGAAGTTGTTGACAAACAAGTAGGCGCAGTTCCTAAAGCCACACTGGCTTCAAAACTGGATGCAATAGTATAAGAAGAAACAAACTTCCACGAAGGAGCTTTCCTAAAGAAAATGAATAGACTTCCTTTTTAGACTTTTTCGGTTTTATCATCTCGCCGCAAAAGAAAAATCAGAACGACAAGTTCCTATACATTGAACTGAATAGTGAGTTTTGGTTTTAGGAATAACGCAATATTCATTGTTTTGGGAAAGCTTCTTCCTTTTTAATAAAGAAAATAATTCCACCAATAATACAAACAGAGGCCTCCTCAATCAAGGAAGGAAAAAACCATTATAAAGCAATAAATAGTTCTACTTTACTCTCCCGGGATTCTTACGAATAAACTCTTTCCACGATTTTGCCCCACTACTCTGGTTAGCGAGATTTTGCTTTTGAAAGAAGTGACAAACAGCAGCGGCTAACCCATCGGTTGCATCGAGATGAACCGGTATTTCATCAATATTAAGGTATTGCTTAAGAAACAAAGCCACCTGTTCTTTAGAGGCGTTTCCACGGCCAGTAATAGCCTGTTTAATCCGAAGCGGAGCATATTCAAAGACAGGTAATGATCTCGAAAGAGCAGCAGCCATAGCCACACCTTGAGCTCTTCCCAATTTCAGCATGGATTGAACATTTTTTCCATAAAATGGTGCTTCAATAGCCAGTTCGTCAGGGTGGTAAGCATCAATTAACCCCACCACCCTTTCGAATATTTTCCTAAGTTTTAAATAATGATCATTATATTTTGACAATTCTAAAACCCCCAATGTAATTAATTTTGGGCTATTCCCTTTGACCTCAATTAAGCCGTAGCCCATGATGGTGGTTCCCGGATCAATTCCAAGAATAATTCTTTCCGCTACGGCATTCTGCATAAAAAACTGATTATTGGATTCTGCTTAGAACTGAGTTAAAATGAGTCACCTGCTCACCAAATTCTCTTTTAAATAAATCAAACACAGGCAAAGTTTCCTCCTGAATGCGTTCCAGCTGCACCTTATCGGAACATTGAAACTGAACGGAGAACACCATAATTCCCTGATTACCTTCTGACAATACTTCAAATACTTGAGGTCGGTTACCTGGTAAAATTTTCTCCACAAAAGGAAAAAGTACCTTATCAAGCCAATCTCTCCATCGGGAATATTGGTCCGGATCAACGTAAAACGAAACGTTAAAAATATATCCCTTAGCCTGCATATTTCTGATTTAAAGATTCAGGGCGTTCAATAAAGCTTTACTTTATCAAATCGGTTCCCATAAATGGCACCAAAACATCAGGGACTTTTATCCCCTGAGGAGTTTGATTATTTTCCAAAATGGCAGCCACAATGCGAGGCAAAGCCAAGGCACTGCCGTTAAGGGTATGTGCCAGCTGTGTTTTCTTTTCCCCCGACTTCTTAAAACGCACCTTCAACCTGTTGGCCTGATAAGACTCAAAATTAGAGACAGAGCTAACTTCAAGCCATCGCTTTTGAGCTGCAGAAAAAACTTCAAAATCAAAAGTTAAAGCCGATGTAAAACTCAAATCGCCCCCACACAGTTTAAGAATTCGCCAAGGCAATTGCAGTTTCTCAACCAAAGTCTGGACATGGGCAATCATTTGCTCAAGCACTTCATAAGAATGATCGGGATGCGCCACTTGGACAATTTCCACTTTGTCAAACTGATGCAATCTATTCAATCCCCGCACATGACTTCCCCAAGATCCAGCTTCCCTCCGAAAACAGGCAGAGTAAGCACATTGTTTTATTGGAAGATCCTTCTCGTCAAGTATTTCATCTCGAAAAATATTGGTCACAGGTACTTCGGCAGTAGGTATCAAATAAAGATTATCTGCCCCAACATGGTACATTTGCCCTTCTTTATCGGGCAACTGTCCGGTTCCGAACCCCGAATCCTCATTGATTAACAACGGGGGCTGAACCTCGTTATAACCTGCAGCAATGGCTTCCTCCAGGAAAAAATTGATCAGCGCACGTTGCAACTTAGCACCCCAACCTTTATAAACAGGAAACCCTGCCCCAGTAATTTTATTTCCAAGTTCAAAATCAATAAGGTCATATTTTGAAGCCAGTTCCCAGTGCGGAAGAGCATCTTCCAGTACAGGCATTTCCCCACCCGAACGTACAACTTCATTATCTTCCTCTCCTTTGCCCTTTGGAACAGAAATATGAGGAAGATTAGGCACCAATACCAACAACTCCTGGATCTTCTTTTCAGCTTCACCTAGTTTAACATTCAGGTCGCGAATTTCACTTTTAAGATCACCGGTTTTAGCACGCGCCTCATTGGCTTCCTCGGTCTTTCCGGATTTAAATAATTGTCCAATAGACCTTGACAAGGTATTTAATTCATTTTGCTTTTTGTCGGCTTCATTTTGAATGCTTCGACGCTCATTATCAGCGCTTACAATTTGTGCAATAATCTCTTTAGCATCAAAATTCTTAATTTTCAACCGTTCTATCACTTCGTCCTGATGGTCCTGAATGTACTTAAGTGTAAGCATATTTTCGGTATAAATTAATTATTAAAAGCGGGAATAATTCATTCCATCTTAAACCTTAAAGGCAACAAATTTAATACTAACTCTAAAATATATCTCCGAGAAGAATATCAAACGCTGCAAGCCTTAGAAAATTTAAATGAGGAATAAACATTTACAAGTTTTCTTGATCTGTAGGATCGTGCAAGTTTAATAAATACTCCTATTTAAAGGTCAATATTCTTGTATTTAATTTTAAATAAAAACAAAAAAATCCCCTGTATTTATTACAAAAGTAACAAATACAGGAGATTGAGAAATCTTTTAACCGTTAGTTTATTCTGAAACTAAAGGTTCAACCGAAACATATGAGCGATTGTTTTTTTTCTTTCGAAAGACCACTTTCCCATCTGTCAATGCAAAAAGGGTATGATCTTTTCCCATTCCGACATTATCGCCGGGGTGATGCTGTGTACCACGTTGCCGAACAATGATATTTCCGGCTTTAGCAGTTTGGCCACCAAAAATTTTGACACCCAAACGTTTACTTTCTGATTCGCGTCCGTTTCTGGAACTACCTACACCTTTCTTATGTGCCATATCTAAATAATGTTTTCGTGGTTAACCTTCAATGTTTTCAATTTGAATCTGACTCAAATACTGTCGATGGCCGTTTTTCTTACGGTATCCTTTCCGACGTTTTTTCTTAAAAACAATTACTTTATCACCTTTCAGGTGAGAGAGCACTTTAGCAGTAACTTTAGCTCCTTCAAGGACAGGTGTTCCAATTTTAACGTCTCCATCATTATCAATCATTAACACCTGATCGAAATCAATTGAAGATCCTTCTTCTGCATTGAGGCGATTCACAAAGATTTTTCTGTCCTTCTCTACTTTGAATTGCTGACCTCCAATGGCTACAATTGCATACATCGAACTATAAATTTTAAGGTTCTCTCCGACAGGTGGATCTCCACACGAGAATCTCTTTTTTACCCATTCGGATATTTCGGGTTGCAAAAATAGTAACTTTTTATCTTTCTGGCAAGTCTGAACCTTTTCATCTCCCCCCAATGAAATAATTTATCTCCTTCATATCGCAGTTCTCTATCGCAAAATTATAACATCCACGGCAAAGCATTCCTCAAAATAAGAAGAAAAGATATCTATTAAACAATTAAATTAAGAGAGCAACAACAAAATCTACTCCATCTCCACCCGCTCCCTTCATTATTTTCCAAATGATTTCCATTCTCTCTGTTTTTTCCCAAAAAAACACTTCAGATCATCCAGAAAAGCATTATTTACCATACAACCCCTGAAACTTTTTACTCCCATTAAAAAGGCAATGAACGATTATTAATCCCAAGAAATGGGTCTGGCTAAAAACAAATCATTAATTTTGTGCACTTCGGGACTAAAATAATTAAGCTGATGCAAAGAATAAAAATTGCAGACCTTCTACGGTCAAATGAAATTGGAAAAACATTTACAGTCAAAGGCTGGGTGCGCACCCGCAGAGGCAACAAACAGGTTAATTTTGTAGCCTTGAATGACGGTTCGGGGATCAATAATCTTCAAATTGTGGTTGACATGAACCAATTTGACGAATCCTTAATTCGTCGCATCACCACCGGGGCTGCATTATCGGTTGAAGGAGAATTGCAAGAATCACAAGGCTCCGCGCAGAAAGTTGAAATATTAGCAAAGAAAATAGAAATCCTTGGCGACTGTGATCCCGAAAAATACCCCTTACAGCCCAAAAAACATTCCTTGGAATTTTTGAGAGAAATTGCTCATCTCAGATTTCGGACCAACACATTTGGGGCCATCACGAGAGTGCGGCATGCCATGATCTTTGCCGTTCATGAATTCTTCAACAAAAAAGGATTTTACAATATTCATACGCCCATCATTACGGGATCAGATGCAGAAGGAGCAGGCGAAATGTTCCAGGTAACAACACTGGATCTGGACAATCTCCCTAGGGATGAAAAAGATAAAATTGACTATTCCAAAGACTTCTTCGGAAAACCAACCAACCTTACCGTTTCAGGTCAGCTGGAAGGTGAACTGGCAGCCCTAGCCATGTCAGAAATCTACACTTTTGGACCAACTTTCCGCGCTGAAAACTCTAATACCTCCCGTCATTTGTCTGAATTCTGGATGATTGAGCCAGAAATGGCCTTCTATGACTTGAACGACAATATGGATCTGGCTGAAGAATTCCTGAAATACCTTATCCAATACGCACTTGATCATTGTATGGATGATCTTTTGTTCTTAAGCAAACGTCAACAGGATGAAGAGAAGAATAAAAAAGAAGCTGACCGTTCCATTGAATTAATTGAAAAGCTTCGATTTGTTCTGGAAAATAGTTTTGTCAGGCTTACCTACTCGGAAGCCATTAAAATATTGGAAAATTCAAAACCCAATAAAAAAGGAAAATTCCAATACCCGATTCAAGGTTTCGGAACCGATTTGCAATCAGAACATGAACGTTACCTTGTGGAAAAACATTTTAAAAAACCGGTGATTCTTACCGATTATCCCAAAGAGATTAAAGCCTTTTACATGAAATTAAACGAGGATAACAGTACGGTCCGGGCGATGGATGTACTTTTCCCTCAAATTGGCGAGATCATTGGTGGGTCGCAAAGAGAGGAAGATTATGAGAAGTTGGTCAAAAGAATGCAGGAGATGAACATTCCGGAAGAAGAGATGTGGTGGTTCTTGGATACCCGCCGATTTGGGTCAGTTCCTCACAGCGGCTTTGGATTAGGTTTTGAACGGTTAATGCTATTTGTAACTGGCATGACCAACATTCGGGATGTCATACCTTTCCCCAGAACGCCCAAAAATGCAGAATTTTAATAATTCTCTGATGCCAAACACTCTGTTCCTTAAACAAACAGGGGCGGCTCAAAGAATAAAATCAGCAAACAAGGATCATTTAGAGGTTTAAATACAAATTGTTGTTTTCTGAATTACCCAATTTACTGTATTTTTGTAGTAACCCGACAGGTTAAAAATCATCTCTTCCGCAAATAAAACAGGAAAAGAGAATGCTAAAACAGAGTTTACAGCAAAAGCTTTTACAAAAGCTTTCACCTCTTCAAATACAGGTGATCAAATTGTTGGAGATTCCAACCACCCAACTCGAGCAGCGCATAAAGGAAGAACTTGAAAAAAATCCGGTGCTCGAGTTGGAAGGGGAGTCTCGTGATCCTGATGATGAAGAAGAACCTGTTTCGGAAAACGACAATGAAAAGGATGAAATGTCTATCGATGCTTACATCCAAAATGAAGACATTCCCGCCTACAAACTAAGTGCCCGTAATTTTTCTAAGGATGATAAACAAGAAGACATCCCTTTTTCCTCGGGAACTACCTTCCACGAGAATCTTATCAGCCAGATGGGCTTGCGCATTCTAAACGACCGGCAGGCATTAATTGCAGAATATATTATTGGAAACATTGATGAAGACGGGTATCTCAGAAGAGAGATCGATGAAATCATTGACGACATAGCCTTTTCCCAAAACATAGAAATAGAAGAGGTTGAAGCACTAGAAGTCCTTGAAATTGTTCATGACTTTGACCCTCCAGGGGTTGGGGCTCGCGATTTAAGAGAATGTTTAATGCTTCAGTTAAAGAAAAAAGATCAGAACAATCCCACCATCCAGAAAGCTTATCACCTTATAAAAAACCATTTCGAAGAGTTCACCCGTAAACATTATGATAAGATTGAAAAACGAATGCATCTGGAAGAGGGGGAGCTCAAAGAGATACTGGATGAAATACTGAAACTCAACCCAAAGCCGGGAAGTTCATATAGTAATCCGGTAACAAAAACGGTTCAGCATATTATTCCTGACTTCATCCTTGAGATGGAAGAAGGTAAACCCAGATTGACCCTAAATAATCGTAATGTACCTGAACTTAGAATCAGCAATACTTATTCAGAAATGTTTGAGGATTATCAGGCCAATAAAAAAAACCAAAGCAAAGAACAAAAAGAGGCTCTGATGTTTGTCAAACAAAAACTGGATTCGGCCAAATGGTTTATTGATGCCATCAAACAACGCCAACAAACCCTTATGACCGTAATGCAGGCCATTCTGGACTATC
Source organism: Thermophagus sp. OGC60D27 (assembly GCF_052400625.1). Taxonomy (NCBI): domain Bacteria; kingdom Pseudomonadati; phylum Bacteroidota; class Bacteroidia; order Marinilabiliales; family Marinilabiliaceae; genus Thermophagus; species Thermophagus sp. OGC60D27. The sequence continues at coordinate 524,676 of NZ_JBQTGH010000002.1, read as the reverse complement.
AGCAAGAATACTTTCTGGAAGGTGATGAAACCAAGTTAAAACCAATGATTCTGAAAGATATTGCTGACAGAACAAACCTAGATATTTCCACCATTTCGAGGGTTTCAAACAGTAAGTATATTCAAACACACTTTGGAATATTCCCACTCAAATATTTCTTCTCAGAAGGCTTGCAAACCGATTCCGGAGAAGAAGTTTCAACCCGCGAAATAAAAAGAATACTTCAAGATTGTATTGAAAATGAGGATAAGCGTAAACCGCTGACGGATGATAAACTCGCAAAAATATTACAAGAAAAATCCTATAATATCGCGCGGCGTACGGTAGCTAAATACCGGGAACAACTGAATATTCCTGTCGCCCGTCTTCGCAAACAATGGTAAGACCTAAAATCCGAATTATTTATTTATCCGGATTCGGATTTTTTTCTTTAGATTGCCTTTAAAATTTCAAATATTCACCTGACAACCCAAAGCAATCAACAATTTAGAAAAACTTACACCAATGAAGCTTTTCAGTAAAATATTATCCTTTTTGTTTCATCCGATGCTAATGCCCACTCTTGGAACATTTTTCATACTGAACAGCATTCCTCATCACACCCTTCTGCCCTTTGCGGTAAAAAGACTGCTTTATATTATAGTATTTACTTCTACTTGCCTGTTGCCCTTGTCTCTTTTGCCTTTATTTCTTCAAGTCAAACTCATCAAAAGTTTTGAAATGAAGACTTCTCGAGAACGGATTTTTCCTGCACTGGCCTCGGCCGTTTTTTATTTCTTAGGCTACTACATTCTTTCGCGTCTAAATATTTCCACTTTAGTTGAATCATTCCAGTTGGCATCTCTTTTTGCAATAATGGTGGCCGCCGCCATTTCATACTATTGGAAGATAAGCCTTCATGCACTCGCCGCCGGTGGTATAACAGGGCTTGTCATTGCAATCATGTTTGGACAAAGTCTCGACCTGTTTTATTTACTTTCGCTAATAATTATTATTTCAGGAATAATATCCACAGCACGACTTTATTTAAATGCCCATTCACCGAGTCAGGTATATGTTGGCTATCTAACCGGAATAATTGTTGTTACCTCAGGGATATTAATTACCCTATAAATTACTGTAGTTGCATCTTTTATGCAAGATCATTAACTTGTCAAAATAATTTCAAACTAACCAAAACAGTATTTTAAACCGAGATGTTCAGGAATATTTATTTCTATGGGCTCCTGGTTGTAAATACACTCTGTTTAAATGCCCAGACATATGATTTTCCGTCCCCGGCGACTTCAGCATTAGGACTTTCGGGAGCCAGCGACACTACAGTTTGGTCCGTATTCACCAATCCTTCAGGGATATCCACTATTCGCAGGCCGGTTACAGGGGCGGGCTACCACAATGCGTTTGGATTAAACGCCTTAAGCACACAAACTATATTCTCCATTTTTCCATTCCCATTGATCAATGTCGGGCTGGCCTATTCCCGGTATGGTGACAATCTTTTTAATATCCAATATATAAATGTTACGACAGCCAGATCTATTTCTCCAAATTTAAAGCTTGGATGTCGATTTGAATATCTGATGAGGCAAATCCAAAATGACCGGACATTAGGAATTCTGGTTGTGGATGCCGGTTTCAGGTATCATGCATTAAGAAACACAGACATTGCTATTTCCATTAACAATCCTGCACGACAAAGTTTCTCAGGAGACTTTAACAACCAACCTATACCTTCGTCTTTATCAGCAGCATGTATAACGAAAATCTCACCATCATTGCTGTTGACTATAGATATTCTTCACCGGTCCGACTACGCTGAACCGGTATATTCATTTGCTCTGAATGCACGAACTCATAAAATGGTCGAATTATGCGGAGCCATTTCAGCAAAGCCCATCCGGATTGCTGTTGGCGCAAATATAGGCTGGAATAACATTGAATTCCGGTTTGCAGCCAATCACCATGATCAACTAGGAATGAGCTCTACAGCGGGGATCATTTATTCATTCACAAAAAAATCGCATAAGTAACCAATTCAATGGAGATCGCACAACAACTTCTTATTGGCTTTATCAAAGTTTTTGTCTCCCGGAAAGTTGACGCTAGCAATAAAAAACAACATGGCTTCTTTTACCCAATACCTTACTAATGAAAACAAAAACATGCTCTATTTAGCTTGTAAGTAGAAAGGAGAGAAACTATGATCCGCTTGGAAAAAACGTTACTGCTAACCCTTTCAATTCTAATAGGTGGGCTCAATGGGATTTTAAATGCACAAAACCCAATTGATCTGCAGCAATGGGCTGAAAACATTGCCTCCGATTATGGCGCAGAAATCGATGAAGAAAACATTACTCCGTTAATTGAAGAGCTGCTATTTCTAGCTAAAAACCCCCTCAATATCAACACCGCCGATCGGGAAGAGCTGGAACGCATCTTTTTCTTATCAGACAAGCAGATAGAAAACATTCTTTTCCAAAGGTATGTAAACGGCCCATATCTTTCTATCTACGAATTACAAGCCGTGGAAGGGTTGAAAATAGAAACAATCAAATACCTTGAACCACTCATATTTTTTGGTCCTCCAGACAAAGAACCTTCATCATTAACAATATGGGGCGATCTCTTTATTCGCGGTCTCCTTCAACCTGAAAAAGCAAAAGGATTCATTCCCAATGAGGAAGGCGAAACACCATACGCCGGCAATCGGCTAAAATGGCTCAACAGGCTCGAAATAAATACAAACAAAGGTATAAGTGCCGGATTAATCGCTGAAAAAGATGAAGGCGAACCAATATTCAGCAAAGAGATTAAGACTTTCGACTTGCTTTCCGGTTATGTCTACTACAAACCAAAAAACAGTTGGATCAAAGAAGTGGGAATGGGGCGTTTTCAAATGAGTGCCGGACAGGGATTAGCCGTTCAATCCGGAATTCCCCTTAGAAAAAGCTCATTAAGCCTTTCTATTCGAAACCGCCAATCGCCTTTTCGTCCTTCCTTATCAACATCAGAAACATCCGGGTTGAACGGAGGTTTTCTTACCCTAAAAAAAGAGAATCTATCTTTCTCCCCTTTTTTTTCAATACGAAAAAGAGACGGAAGGAACAGTTCGGACAGCTGCATTACCAGTTTGCGTGAAGATGGCTTACATCGCACCAAAACAGAACTTGAACAAAGACATAATACAAAAGAGGTTGTTTCGGGAGGGAGACTTTCTTATTCTGGAAAAAGGTTTAAACTGGAAGCCGGTCATTTATACTATAATCTCAACCACCCATTATGCCCAAATAAAGTCCCCTATAGCCAGTTTTCATTTGAAGGAAAACAAAACCAAAATAGTTGGATCTCTTATATAATAACTTCAAAAAACATCCTTTTTTTTGGTGAAGCAGCATTTGATAATTTTTCTTACTCTGCCTTTTACAATGGTTTCACCTGGAATGCGGCTTCGGGATTTTCATTGGCCATAACTCAAAGAAAAATTCCTGTCAAATACCAAGCGCCATTGGCAGGTCCGTTGACAGAAAGCAGCAAATTTTCCGGCGAAACGGGAATTTATACCGGAATAAGCTGGGAACTTCCTTTCTTCACATTATCCTCCTATTTTGATTATTTTCGATTTGACTGGCTTCAATATGAAATAGATGCTCCCTCTTCAGGATTCGACTGGATGACACATATTGAAAAATCCTTTGGCCAAGACAGGACCCTCTACATAAAATTCCGTCACAGAGAAAAACAGAAAAACATTGTTTCCAATAATGAAAATGCCATAACCTACCAAAATATTGACCAGTTAAAAGGACAATATCGCCAGCAACTGTCAGAGCAATTACAATTTACAACTCTTCTACAATGGCAATACATCAGTTGCGAAGATCAAAGAGAAGAAGGCCATCTGATTTCACAAGACATAAAATGGATAACCCTCCAAAAGAAACTCACCCTAACGTCTCGATATGCACTATTTAGTACTTCGAATTATGCCACCCGAATTTATGCCTATGAACCGGACGTTTTATATTCACTTTCAGTACCGGCCTATGCAGGAAAAGGCAGCCGTTTTCTGTTGCTACTCAATTACAAAATGACAAAAAATGCCCACGTATGGTTCCGATGGGCCAGGTGGCATTTTTACGACAGAGATATTATCGGAAGTGGCTATCAGCAAATTCTTTCCAACAAAAAAACAAACCTTACGCTACAGTTAAGAATTAAATTCTAAATAAAAAAAGGGGATATATAATCTTCTTCTATAGCTTTAATGCATCCCAACAAGACGGAAAATTCCGACTGCCATTGGGATGAGACTGCCTTCCACTAAACAGAATGAATAAAAAAGTTCTTTTCCAACTGCCTTAATTTCCAACTTCAGAGATAAATTTAATCCGCACCATTCTTACATCCTCCTCCGAGTATTCATCTTCTCCCAACTCATCGAGGGCCACGCCGATATCATCAGTTTCTGCATCCTCTTTGAAATAATAAAAAATATCATCCCGATGTTCTTCATCCATTACCTGATTAATGTAATAATCAATATTCACGCGTGTTCCGGAATAAACAATAGACTCAATCTCTTTCAGCAAATCAAGAAGATCAATTCCTTTAGATTCTGCAATATCATCCAAAGAAATTTGACGATCAATACTTTGTATAATGGAAACCTTTAATTTACTCTTATTGGCCACTGTTTTGACGACCATATCCATAGGTCGCTCAATCTCATTCTCTTCAACATGTTTCTGGATCAGTTTAATAAAATCTGATCCGTACCTTTTAGCTTTTCCGGCCCCTACTCCAGGCATATTCTGCAGCTCCTCAACGGTAATGGGATAGTAGGTCGCCATTGCTTCCAGAGAAGTATCCTGAAAGATTACAAATGGTGGCAGATTTTTCTTCTTAGAAATTTTCTTACGAAGATCTTTCAGCATCGAAAAAAGAGCGCTATCGAGAGCTGCCGTTCCTCCAGCAGAAAGAGACTCCTGCTCCATCTCGTCGAAATCATGATCCTTGGCAAGACGGATGCTATAAGGTTTTTTGATATACTCATGCCCCTTATCGGTTAATTTAAGAAGCCCGTAGTTTTCAATATCTTTCGACAGCAAACCAGCCACAAGTGATTGTCGAACCACAGCCAGCCAGAATTTTTCATCCTCATCATCTCCACAACCAAAAATATCCAGTTCATGATGATGGTACGACTTAACCACGCTAGTGACCTTCCCGATCAGAACATCAACAACATATTCGGTTTTAAACTTTTCCTTAAGTTCATGCACAACTTTCAGCAGCTTCACAATATAATCTTTTCCTTCGAACTGTTCTTTAGGATTAAGACAATTGTCACAAGCACCACAATTTTCAACGGTATAATCTTCGCCAAAGTAATGCAATAAGGTTTTTCTTCGACATAAGGAAGATTCGGCATAAGCCACTGTTTCAAGCAACAATTGCTTCCCAATCTCCTGTTCTGCAAGGGGTTTACCCTGCATAAATTTTTCGAGTTTTTGGATGTCCTTATAGCTGTAAAAAGCAATGCACTTACCTTCCCCACCATCGCGTCCTGCCCTTCCGGTTTCCTGATAATAGCCTTCCAAACTTTTGGGTATGTCATAGTGAATAACCAAACGGACATCCGGTTTGTCAATTCCCATTCCGAAAGCGATGGTTGCAACAATGACATCGATCTCCTCCATCAGAAATTTATCCTGATTTTTGCTTCTGGTACCTGCATCCATCCCTGCATGATAGGGAAGAGCCTTAATTCCGTTTACGACAAGCGTTTCGGCCAGCTCCTCCACTTTCTTTCTACTCAAGCAATAAATAATAGCCGACTTCCCTTGATTATCCTTCAAAATCTTAATAATCTCCCTCGTAGCATTAACCTTTGGCTGTACCTCATAGTAGAGGTTAGGGCGATTAAAAGATGACTTAAAAACCTTAGCATCCAACATGCCGAGATTTTTCTGAATATCATGTTGCACTTTAGGTGTAGCCGTAGCCGTTAAAGCGATGACAGGAGCTTCTCCAATCTCATTAATAATCGGCCGAATTCTTCTGTATTCCGGCCGGAAGTCATGTCCCCATTCAGAAATACAATGGGCCTCATCCACAGCATAGAATGAGATCTTTACTTGCTTAAGAAATTGAATGTTCTCTTCTTTGGTCAGCGATTCCGGCGCAACATACAACAGCCTTGTTCTCCCGGCAACCACATCATCCTTAACCTGTTGAATAGCAGATTTTGTCAAAGAAGAATTTAAAAAGTGAGCAATTCCATCATCTTCACTAAAATTCCGCATTGCATCTACCTGATTCTTCATCAAGGCAATTAAGGGAGAGATGACGATGGCTGTACCATCCAGTATCAATGCCGGTAACTGATAGCAAAGCGACTTTCCACCTCCTGTTGGCATCAATACAAAAGTATCGTTACCATTAAGAACATTTTTGATAATGTCTTCTTGGTTTCCCTTAAATGTGTCGAAACCAAAGTGCTTTTTTAAATACCTTTTAAGGTCAACCTGTTTAGTCATAACAAAATCTAACTATTTCACAATATCCTTCACAATATCAGACTGTTATTTTTCATTTCCTTCTTGACCATCAAAACCAACAAAATTAATAGATATTTATAAATACCGTATAACATTTTGTCATTTTAAAAATGTATAACATTTTCAAAAGGTGGGTAAATAATGGTTAGTGCGAGTCAGTGAAAGAGTTCAATAACATTTAATCGGTCCAAAAATTTCATCTAGGGGATTTCATTATTCAGGAATCAAGCCTATTGGGACGGATTATTCAATAAAAACATATTGAAGATATAAAATCGCCCGGGTAAAAACAAATAATTGGGAAAGTGTTTTTATCTTCGTACGATCAAAAAGGTTTAGGATTGGGTCAATAAATATTCAAATGTAGCTATCCGGATATGAGTAAGAAGAGCCAGGCTGAAATGTCATTTCTTGAACACCTAGAGGAGCTGCGCTGGCATTTGGTCAGATCGTTATTATATATTTTCGTTTTTGCAGTTTTGGCATTTATTTCCAAAAACATTGTATTTGATGTTATATTATTAGGGCCCAGCAAGCCGGAGTTTTTCACCAATAGTTTTCTGTGTAAGGTTGGAAATAATCTCGGGATGTCTGCTCTATGCATCAACCAAACACCTCTTTCTCTGCAAAATATCAACATGACAGGGCAGTTCACTACGCATTTATGGATCTCATTCCTCGCAGGAATTATTGCTGCCTTTCCTCTAATTTTCTGGGAATTTTGGCGTTTTATTAAACCGGCTTTATATAAAGAAGAAATTGAACAGAGTCGCGGTGCCATCTTTTTTGCATCCATTCTATTCACGATAGGAATATTGTTCGCCTATTATATTATATGTCCTTTGTCTGTTCATTTTCTGGGCAATTATAAAGTAAGTGAACAGGTAGACAACATTGTGAACCTCGGATCTTATATCAGTACCGTATCATCAATAATTCTGGCAAGCGGGATATTGTTCGAACTACCCATGTTCATCTATTTTTTAAGCAAAGTTGGTTTAGTCACTGCAGACACATTAAAAAAATATCGTCGTCATTCAATTGTTGTCACTTTGGCTCTTGCGGCCATCATCACCCCACCGGATGTTATTAGTCAAATTCTGGTTTGTCTGCCCCTGATTCTTTTATATGAAGCAGGCATTATTATTGCAAGAGGTGTTGAAGCACGCAAAGAAAAAGCTTTAAAACTTAAATAACCATCCTTCAACAGTCATAAATCATCATGGTTATTCTATTGATTTTAGCTATTAGTGATTAAAAGATTGAATGAAGCAAGTACAAAAACACTAAAACGGTCAGAGCTTTTGGGGATAAGACATGGAAACAAGTTCTCTTACTTCCATAAGAGAACGGCAAAATTCACATAAAACCAAGAATTATATTCCTGATACTTTTTCAAAGGTTTATAATTGAATTAGATTTTAAGATCATGGCGGAACAAAGAATGCGATTATATACAGACACACTAATTAAAAAATACCGTAACCGTACGGTAGTAAAGGGCGTTTCTGTGGAAGTAAAGCAGGGCGAAATTGTCGGTTTGCTAGGCCCCAACGGAGCCGGGAAAACCACCACTTTTTACATGATTGTCGGATTGATTAAACCTAACGGTGGAGAAATTTATCTGGATCAGGATTTAATCACCAATGAACCGGTCTACCGGAGAGCACAAAAGGGGATTGGCTATTTGGCACAAGAGGCAAGCGTCTTCAGAAAACTCAGCGTTGAAGACAATATCAGGTCTGTATTACAAATGACCAATTATAGCAAAGAATACCAAAAGCAAAGACTCGAAGAATTGATCAATGAATTCGGGTTGGGACATATCCGTAAAAGCATGGGCATCCAATTGTCCGGTGGAGAGAGACGGAGAACCGAGATAGCCCGGGCCCTCGCCATTAATCCCAAGTTTATTCTACTGGATGAGCCCTTCGCAGGAGTAGACCCCATTGCAGTAAGGGATATTCAGGAAATTGTCGCCAAATTGAAGTACAAAAATATTGGCATTTTGATTACAGACCATAATGTTCACGAAACGCTTTCCATAACCGACCGAGCCTACCTGCTTTTCGAAGGAAATATACTGAAGGCAGGGACCGCAGAAGAGCTGGCCGAAGATCCGGATGTTAGAAGAGTATACCTGGGAGATGACTTCGAACTGCGACGAAGGAATTTCGACCAAACGCAAAATTCCTAATTTTTTTAACCATATTTTTGGAAAAGGAAAAAATTTTCCTGAAATTCGCATCCGCAAAAAGCGGACGTGGCGTAATTGGTAGCCGCGCTAGATTTAGGATCTAGTGCCGAAAGGCGTGTGGGTTCGAGTCCCTCCGTCCGCACAAGAAACCGCCTCGGGGATTAATCCCTTTGGCGGTTTTTTATGCACCCCGATGAATGAAAAAAGACGTTAATTTTCTCAAAATCGGGTATTGCATGAATCAACTTTTTGGCAACTTGTAAATGCTTCATTATCTTTGCAATCGTTTTTACCAACAGAGATTACAAGACACCTGATCAAAGCATATTTTGAAGCATAGAATTGAGCAATGGTGTCAAACACCAAACTAACTAAAAGTTCGACGCGGTATAGGCCCTCAAAAAGGGACCATAAATGGCCTAACAAACAAAAAGTTTTCACATGAACATTGAAAAAGAGCAAATTGATGATTTGAATGCAGTGGTACACATCACGGTCCAGAAAGACGACTATGAACCACGCGTTGAAAAAGTCCTGAAGGACTACCGTAAAAAGATCAACATGCCGGGATTCCGTCCCGGAAAAGTACCGGCAAGCTTGGTAAAAAAAATGTATGGAAAGGCAATTCTGGCTGAAGAAGTCAACAAGCTGGTTTCGGAAAACTTATCAAAATATATCAGCGAAAACAAACTGGACATCCTGGGCGAACCACTCCCCTCAGAAAAACATCAACCCATAGATCTGGAAAATGAAGAACAGTTTAAGTTTTCTTTTGATATGGGTTTAAGTCCCGAAATAGAGGTGAAACTTTCCAAACGGGAAAAACTCCCCTACTATGTCATCGAAGTAACAGATGATATGTTAGAGGGCCAGAAAAAAAATATTACCGGTCGTTTTGCAACTGCCGAAAAATGTGAAGAAGCTGATGAAAACTGCCTCCTCAAAGGAAATTTTGTTCAGCTCGATAAAGACGGTAAAGAACTGGAAGATGGAATCAAAACAGAAGATGCCGTATTATCCACAACAATTATAAAGGAAGAGAAAGAAAAGAAAAAAGTTCTGGGTGCAAAAGTGGGAGATGAAATCGTTTTGGATCCGCAAAAGGCGTTCCCCAATGAAACCGAACTTTCATACTTATTAAAAATTTCCAAAGAAGAAGCACAAAACGTAAAAGGGAATTTCAGTTTCAAGATTAACGAAATCACCAAGTATGTTGACCCTGAATTAAATCAGGAGTTGTTTGACAAGATTTTTGGCCCCGGCAAAGTAACCAATGAAGAGGAGTTCGCTGCCCAGGTTAAACAAGACCTTGAGAATACCCTTAAAATGGAATCCGAGTATAAATTCTCGGTGGACGCCAGAGATAAACTAATGGGGAAAGTGGACATAAAACTCCCCGAAGAATTCCTGAAACGTTGGCTCTTGGCAAGCTACCAGGGGAAAGACGAACATCCACTCACAGAAGAACAAGTTGACAAAGATATGCCGGGCTTCCTGGAAGATCTTAAGTGGCAAATTATCCGCAACAAGTTGATTAAAGATAATGAGCTTAAGGTTGAACAGGACGACGTTTTAAACTTTGCTAAAAAATCGGCCCGTCTGCAGTTTATGCAATACGGTCTCAACAATGTACCTGACGAACATATTGAGAGCTACGCCATGGACATGCTCAACAACGAAGAGCAACGGCGTAATTTTGCCGAAGGTGCTATCAATGACAAGGTCATGGAGTATATCAAGGGTGCTTTAAAAGTTGAAACCAAAGAAATATCTCGCGAAGAGTTCAACAAACTATTGGAAAGTAAAAAGAAGTAATCGCTCTTTCCAACCATAAAGCGACCAAAAGAAAAACAAACAGAGAGGGTCCGTTAAAAGACTAATTTTCAAATTAACCTGAAAATATTCCCGATTGGTGAAAACTTTTAATTTCGTCAATGGTTATGTTTTCAGGTTAAAATGTAATCATAAGTCCCAATCAGATCAAATTATTTCTACCTTAGCAGGTAATTACATTACAAATACCATTTAACTATGATCGATCCAAAAGACTTTCAGAAATATGCAACCAAACACAGGGGTATTAACAGTTTGGTGCTGGACCAATACACTGCCATTACGAGCAGTTATATCTCCCCTACCATCATTGAAGAGAGGCAATTAAATGTTGCCAGCATGGATGTTTTCTCGCGGCTGATGATGGATCGTATCATCTTTTTAGGGGTACCCATCGACGATTATGTCGCCAACATCATCCAGGCACAGTTGCTCTATCTTGATTCGGTAGATCCTACCAAAGATATCAGCATCTACTTTAACACCCCTGGCGGTTCGGTTCACTCCGGCCTTGGAATTTATGACACCATGCAGTTTATTTCGTCGGATATTCAAACCATCTGTACGGGGATGGCAGCTTCCATGGGCGCCGTTTTGTTAACTGCCGGTACCAAGGGGAAACGTTCGGCCCTGAAACATTCCAGAATAATGATTCACCAGCCGATGGGGGGAGCCCAGGGACAAGCTACCGATATTGAAATAACAGCGAGAGAAATCCTCAAACTTAGAAAAGAGCTTTATGAAATTATTGCCGAACACACCGGCAACACCTTCAAAAAAGTGGAAAAAGACTCGGACCGCGATTACTGGATGACCGCCGAAGAAGCCAAAAAATATGGGATGATTGATGAAGTTCTTGTTCGGACAAAAAAAGACAAGCAGGAATAATAAAAAAACGGCCCCATAGGGCCTCAGACCAATTCTGATAGAAAGAAAAGATTAGTATATGGATAAATGTTCATTTTGCGGACGTCCCAGAAAAGACACCAACCTGCTTATTGCCGGAATTTCTGGTCATATCTGTGATAGTTGTATCGAACAGGCACACTCCATTCTGGAAGAAGAAATGAAGAAAAAAAGTGCCTTCAATGTTGAAGAGATACAACTATTAAAGCCCGCTGAAATAAAAGCTTTTCTTGACCAATATGTTATTGGCCAGGAAGAAGCAAAGAAATACCTTTCCGTAGCTGTTTATAACCATTATAAACGGTTAATGCAGAAAGACTCCGGAGATGAAGTAGAAATAGAAAAGTCCAACATCATTCTGGTCGGCGAAACGGGAACCGGCAAAACGCTTTTGGCAAGAACCATTGCACGGATGCTGCATGTGCCCTTTACCATCGTGGATGCTACGGTACTTACCGAGGCCGGTTATGTGGGGGAAGATATTGAAAGTATCCTGAGTCGGCTCCTTCAGGCCGCCGATTACAACACAGAGGCTGCCGAAAAAGGCATCGTATTCATCGATGAAATAGATAAAATTGCCAGAAAAAGTGATAATCCTTCCATCACCAGGGATGTATCGGGTGAAGGAGTTCAACAAGGGTTGTTAAAACTTCTGGAAGGATCTGTCGTTAATGTACCGCCTCAAGGGGGACGTAAACACCCCGACCAAAAAATGATCCCGGTAAATACCAAGAACATACTGTTTATTTGCGGTGGCGCATTTGACGGAGTTGAACAGAAAATTGCCCGTAGGCTCAACACCAAAGTTGTGGGTTATTCGGCCAACAGAGATATCGAGCACATCGATGAAAACAACCTCCTTCAATACATTTCTCCTCAGGATTTGAAAGCTTTCGGACTAATACCGGAAATCATCGGACGGCTTCCCATATTAACGTATCTGGATCCATTGGACAGAGATGCTTTGAGACGTATTCTGGTAGAGCCTAAAAACTCCATAATCCGGCAATACAAAAAGCTGTTTGAGATTGATGGTATCGAGCTAAAATTTACCGAAGAAGTATTGGATTACATCGTGGATAAAGCCATTGAATTCAAGCTTGGCGCCAGAGGGTTAAGATCCATTTGTGAAACCATCATGATCGACCATATGTTTCACACCCCTTCAAAGAACACGAAAACGCTTACTATCACACTCGATTTTGCCGTAGAAAAGATCGAGCATACCAACTTGAGACGACTCAAAGCAAGTTAACATTTCTAACAAAATCGTATACACAAAAAAACCGGACGGGAAAACTTAATTCCCATCCGGTTTTTTTTCGTATCAGTATTAGGCCCTTCGCCGAAGCAAAACCTTTTACTCTTCGATTCTTATCTCATGTGTCAACTTCAAAGCTTTTTTGTAAACGGCAGACACCCCACAATATTTCTCATCCGACAGATTCACCGCCTTCTCAATTTTTTCAATGGGCAAATCCTTGCCTTTAAAAATGTATATCACATGCATCCGATTGTATTGCTTAGGATGGTCATCCGTCATGTCAGCTTCCACTTTGATCCTAAAATCCTCAACCTCCACACGCATTTTTCGGAGAATAGAGACAACATCCATTCCGGTGCATCCTGCCAACGCCAAAAGCATTAATGGTTTAGGCCGAACACCTTTATTGTCGCCCCCTACCGATGGGTCGGCATCAAGAATCACTTTATGACCATTCAGGTCTGCTTCAAATGACATTTTCCCTGTCCAATTCAGATCTAGTGTTGATTTCATGCTAAAAAGATTTTCAGAAATGACAAAAACAGTTATTAAAACTCATATCGGCTGATATCCCTCTTTAAATCCTGACTGATCAATATGATACATCATCCAATAGTGTTAATCACATCTGGCATATTCATTGAGATATAAAAGAGAGATACGACGACAGATATACACATATCTAAATTTGTATGTTAATAATGCAAATATAATCTTTCTTTTTATATTTGTATTAAAGAATCCAAGAAAGAAGTCATTCCCTAATGTTCTATCTTTTAATTATGTACTATGAAGAAATCCCAGGAAATTTATAATCCCGAAAACATTAATTTACGGTCATTTGAAATTTTCAAAGGACTAAACGACTCAGAACTGGACCTGCTCCATCAAAATCTGGTCTGTAACACCCATAAAAGAGGTTCCATCATCTATAACGAAGGGAGTCGGATTAATGGTTCTTACATTGTAACCAGTGGTATTCTGAAAATCTATAAAACCGGTTTCGACGGGAAAGAACAAATCATACGGTTTGCCAAAGAGGGTGATCTAATAGGCTTTCGTTCTATTATAAGTGAAGAGCTGGCATGTACTACGGCAAAAGTTATCCAAGACGCCGTTCTATGCTATTTCCCCGGTGACGTCATGACCGGATTCATCAAAGCCAACCCTGAATTCGCCATGTCGCTCATGCGTCTCAGTTGCAGAGAGTTGGGCGAATCCAATAAATATCTGACAGACATCGCGCAAAAGACGGTTCGGGAAAGACTGGCTGAAGTGCTTTTACTCTTAATGGATACTTTTGATCTAGACGAAGACAACACCCTTCGAATTACGCTCACAAGAGAAGAACTGGCCAATATGGTTGGTACAGCAACTGAATCCGTTATCCGGCTTCTTTCAGAATTTAAATCAGATAATCTGATCGAACTGCATGGTCGTAAAATAAAACTTTTAGACATTCCCAAACTCATTAAAATTGGCAATGTTTATGTGTAATCCCTTTTTTCTGTAAGACAATTAAACCTTGTCAGCACCATTTTCCTTAACCTTCCCTTATCAATAGTTTTTTTAGACGATATGTAAACCTTTGAAACAAGAACTTTCATATCGGGACTTTGAAAAAGCGATGATATGACAGCCAAATTCTTGTGTGTTAAGTTATCATCACCTTGAAAAGCGGTCTTTCCTGTTTTTAATGGAGTCAACCCCAAATCGTAATATTGAAGAAAAGAGATTCCATCATCGGCCGGGAAAAAAGAAGCTTTAAGACCATTTAACATCTACACTGCAGAGTCGCGATACTGACGTCAACGCTTCACAAAAAGATCCGATTCGGTTAAAATTTTATGATCCCTATCCGGTTAATGTTTGGTTGTTATAAAAAAAAATTTGACTTTTGCCTCCTGAACAATCATATTGGATAAAACATTTTTAAAATTAAAGTAATAATTTCACAACGCGAATTGAGATCAATTTCAAAAAGCAACTCTCCTGACCCACAACATTTCGCGAAACCTGCGTAAAGATCCCGGTCATTTCATTTATCGATTTTGCACCAATACAAAATCTATGACATAACCGAATTCATGATAAATAAGCAGGTTTTAGAAAAACTCTGACTCGAAACAGACATTTCAGAGGGATCAAAATGCTGAATCTGTTTTTTCAGACAAATCATAATTAGGAACTATGGAAAAATATGGATACATAGGATTGGTAAAATCGGCATTGGAAAATTACACCGATTTACCCGCCTTCAGTGACTTTAAAGGAAAGACCATTACCTTTCGGGAAGTAGGACAATCGATCTATCGATGTCATCGTGTTTTTAAAGCACTGGGAATCAAACCGGGAGACAAGGTAGCGCTCATCGGGCGGAATTCAACCAACTGGGCTCTGGCCTATTTGGGCACCATTACCTACGGCGCAATAGTCGTCCCCATATTACCCGATTTTAGTCCTGCAGATATCAATCATATTGTAAATCATTCTGAATCGGAGCTGCTCTTCACGACCGATCAAATATTCGACAAAATTGATGAAACTAAAATGCCGGCATTGAAAGGCATCATTTCGGTCAACGATTTGTCTGTTCTGGTCGACAATAAAGGGAAAGTACAAAAAGCCCTTGACAAGGCCCGGGAAGAAGTAAAGCCCGGAAGCAACAATTTCGACATTAACAAGTTAACCTTCTTTAATCCAAAGCCCGACGATTTAATGGTATTGTCTTATACCTCCGGGACTTCAGGTTTTTCAAAGGGGGTACTGCTTCCCCACAGAAGCATCTGGTCGAACGTTCAATATGCTCGCGACACCTTTGACATTATACCCGGTGAACGTATTGTTTCATTCCTGCCTCTGGCTCATACTTATGGCTGCCTTTTCGAATTTCTTTGGCCCTTTACCGAAGGGTGTCATGTAACGTTCCTTTCCCGAACACCTTCGCCTCAGATAATCACCGAAGCCTTCAGAAAAGTAAAGCCCAACTTAATTCTTTCCGTACCATTAATTCTTGAAAAAATATTCAAGAAGCAAATACTTCCCAAGCTTGAAAAAGGCACGGTCAAAACCTTACTCAAGGTACCGGTTGTCAATAAACTAATTCTTGGAAAGATAAAAGCCAAGTTGGTGGAAGTATTTGGTGGTGAATTCCGAGAAATAGTCATTGGTGGTGCAGCATTAAACAAAGATGTGGAGATCTTTTTACGAAAGATCGGATTCCCACTCACCGTCGGTTATGGGATGACTGAGTGCGGGCCCCTGATCAGCTATGCGCATTGGGATGAAACCAAACAGCACTCTGCCGGACGAATCGTCCACCGGATGGAAGTCCGCATCGACTCCAATGATCCTTATAATACGGTTGGGGAAATCCTCGTCAAAGGAGATAACGTCATGACCGGTTATTACAAAAATAAGCAGGCCACCAAAGAAATACTGGATGATGACGGGTGGTTGCACACCGGTGATCTGGGAATCCTCGACAAAGATAATTTCATCTTCATCAAAGGTCGTAGCAAGAATATGATTCTCGGGCCGTCCGGACAAAACATCTACCCCGAAGAAATAGAGGCGGCCATCAACAATAAAGAATATGTCCAGGAGTGTCTGGTTCGTTACGACAACGGGAAACTTGAAGCTCTGGTTTATCCCGACTATGAAGCCGCAGATGCTCAAAAACTAAACAATGACGACCTCGAAAAAATTCTTCAGAACATAAAGAGTGAGGTAAACAAGGAACTCCCGGCCTTTATGAATATCTCAAAAATAGTTCTGTTCCCCGAGGAATTTGAAAAAACACCCAAGAAAAGCATTAAACGGTACAAATACATGTAGCCGGGCTTAATCAAGAACGTGTGTTGCATCCGCCACAAAAAAGCATGAACAGGATGTTCTTTCCCAAAATAGAATCGTACCTTTGAACAAAGGTAGATCATTCATGGAATTCAAGGCATCATGAAAATTGTAACATTGGTGGAAAACCTGGCCTATCGGCAGGGGACAAAAGGCGAACACGGACTATCATTTCTGATCGAAACAGACCGAAAGCAGATTCTTTTTGATACGGGTCAGTCCGGTTTATTGATCGAGAATGCCAAAACACTGAACATCGACCTTGCATCCATTGATATGGTCGTTATTAGTCATGGACACTATGATCATACCGGTGGTCTGGAAGCTTTTTTCGAAGTGAATAACCATGCCCCTGTCTATCTGAAACCGCAAGCTCTGGAAGATAAATTTTCTCTTTCAACGGGGCGTTCCAGATATATCGGGATAGATAAAAAGATGGTCAGCAAGTACCGCTCCAGATTCAAAACCATTGAAGCAAACCGGGAAATTGCTCCGGGATTAAAGATCATCACCAAAATCAATCATTTCTATCCTTTTGAGCAACCATCGTCCTCAATGATTGTGCATGCAGAGGGGAAAGAACAAACCGACACTTTTGAAGATGAGCTTTTTATGGTGTACGATCACCATGATGGCATGGTCCTATTTGCCGGCTGCGCCCACAACGGGATAGCCAATATATGTCGCACGGCAATGCAAGAAACAAAGAAGGATCAAATTCAGTTGGTGTTAGGCGGCACCCATCTCAAAAATGCCTCTAAAGAAAGGATTCAACAAACTGTAAAAGCCTTTGAATCGCTCAAGGTTAACCATTTTGGTTTATGCCATTGCACCGGTCTTCCGGCATTCATGAGATTTTACAACCAATTTCCGGACAAAGTTGAATATGCCCATGTGGCCAGCCACTTTCAAGTGGGGCTATAATGTTCCATTTAAATCCTCACCCAGTCAATATAGCTAAAAGAATATCCGGACTTCACATCCCGGAAGGGGCCTTCACGCCCCTCCACCGTCCACTCTTCTTCACTAATTTCCGGAAACCAGGTATCGATCTCTGAGAAGGTGTGGTGAATCAATGTCTGATAAATATGGCCCGCCCGCGTCAAAAAGTGGCGGTAAATTTCTCCCCCACCGATCACAAAGACCTTTTCTCCGGGTTGACAAATATTATCGATCTCCCCGGGCGAATGAATCACTTCGCAATGGTCAGCCCTAAAATCATGCTGACGGGTTAGAACGATATTCCGCCTATTGGGCAGGGCGCCTTTGGGCAGGGCTTCAAAGGTTTTTCGTCCCATAACAATGGTATTCCCCTGCGTAATACTTTTGAACCTTTTCAGGTCCGCACTGATAAAAGCAGGCTGATTACCATTAATGCCTATGCCATTATTTTCATCAGCGGCAACGATCAAAGACAAAATCATATTCAAACGGATATTTCTCCTTTAATGTGCGGATGCGGATTATAATTGCTGAGGGTAAAATCTTCATACACAAAGTCGTCGATCTTGCGAACCGAGGGATTCAAGGCCATGACGGGAAGTGATCGGGGCTCACGCGTAAGCTGAAGCTTCACCTGCTCAATGTGATTCAGATAGATGTGAGCATCACCCAGGGTATGCACAAAATCGCCCGGTTCAAGATGAGCTACTTGCGCTATCATCATGGTTAAAAGCGCATAGGAGGCAATATTAAAAGGCACGCCAAGAAAAATATCGGCACTTCTTTGATAAAGCTGACAACTCAACCGGCCATTGGCCACATAAAACTGGAACAGAATATGACAGGGAGGCAGATTCATCTCATCCAATTGTCCCACATTCCAGGCACTTACAATATGTCTGCGCGAATCGGGATTATTCTGAACAGAGTCAATCACCTGTTGCAACTGATCAATATGACCGCCCTGATAATCGGGCCATGACCGCCATTGATATCCATAAATGGGTCCTAAACCACCATCCTCATCGGCCCATTCATTCCAGATACGAACCCCATTTTCCTGCAAATACTGAACATTGGTACTTCCCTTAATAAACCACAAAAGCTCGTGAATAATGGATTTAAGATGCATCTTTTTGGTGGTCAGCAACGGGAATCCCTCCTGCAAATTAAACCTCATCTGATGGCCAAATACACTAATGGTACCCGTTCCTGTGCGGTCTTTCTTTTCTATGCCCTCGTCAAGGACTCTTTTCAAGAGCTCTTTATATTGTTTCATCCGTATAAAATTAGGTTAAATCATTGGTCTGATGGAACTCGCATGATCATTCGTTTATCCCTATCTTTTCTCCAAATATGCCGGCACCGGTGATGATCCTTTTAATAAACCATCCAAATGCACTTCGTGGCGCGTCTTATTCGTTCCCATCAACACGAATTATTGTGGATATGGGGTAATGATCAGAGAATTCAACCTTATATCGCTTAAATTCATAAGAGGCATAACCGGGATCGTGAAAAATATAATCAATTCTCAAGGAAGGGAGCCGTCCATTATAGGTTCCCCCAAAGCCGGATCCCGACTCCCGAAAGGCATCTTTTAAATGGCCTCTCATTCTTCGGTATACATATGAAATAGGAATATCATTAAAATCGCCACAAACAACCACCGGATATGGGGAATTTTTGATATGATTCGCTATTCTGTCGGCCTGCGAAGAACGCTGTTTGAAAGCCCGGGACATTTTCCGCATGATTTCCTTCAGGCCATCCTTCTGTCTTTGATCAAGCTCCAACGTCAGGCTATCGATCACGTTAAAATCCTGCGACTGAAAGCCTATCGATTCCAAATGGTTGTTAAACACCCTGACAACGGTTCCCTCGATATTCACATCCGTAAAAATCGCCATATTTTTACTTTCTTCAAAACTGAGCTTCCCCTTGTTGATGATGGGAAATTTCGAAAAAGTGGCGATACCATATCCTATATTCTGACCGGAATAATCCCGGTACTCCTGATGGGTATAACCGTACATTCCCAATCGCGCTCTTAAAAAATTAGGCAAATACCCTTCTTTTCGTCTGCTGGTAAAAAATTCCTGGATGCAAAGGATGTCCGGGTTAACCTCTTCAATAAAATCATATAGGCGGTACGGCATGCCGGGGAGATGGGAAAACTCATAAAAGTCGAACATGCGTACATTGAAGGTCATCACCTTCACCATGTTCTTACTTCCATTGGGAAGCTCTTCACCCCTTACCTGAAATACATTGCACCAATGATTCCACGTCAGGACCAATACAGTCAGGGGAATGACCAGATAGACACTTTTCCGAAAAATGTGGATAATCAGCATCAAAAAATTTAAAATCCACAATGCCGGAAACAGAAAACCCACCAATGCCAGAATGTTGATTTTTCCGGGACTAATATAAACGGGTGCCACCGAAACGATCAAAAATACCGCTATTGCGAGGGTTATAAAGAATGATATAGACTTAAAAAACCGTTTCAAACTGTAACTATTTAATTCTCCTGACTGGCTTTAAAAAGCAACTCTTTCTCCTCTTTGGATAAACTGTCGTATCCGCTGTGTTTTATCTTTTCAAGGATGCGATCCAGTTCTTTCTGCCGTCTCACTTTCTGAGCGTTATATTCCATATCGGTAAGAGGACGTTTGTAAGTCACTTTCATTTTAGAACGCCTTTCAAAAAGAGCTCCCGCGCGGTAGGCTACTTTATCGAAAAAGTTTCCTTTAATTTTTCCTTCGGTCAATCTCCATCCATAGTAAAGGCCCACAAGCGCTCCGCCAATATGCGCCAGGTGTCCTCCTGCATTGGCCATCCCCGGAATACTAATTAAGTCCACCAAAAAAGCGCCCAATGCCAGATATTTTAGTTTTACCGGGCCGATTAAAAACAGATAAACCACATGATTGGGATGGATCCTGGCCACCGCAAAAAGAATGGCCATAACAGACGCCGAGGCCCCCAATAATATAGCCCCCCCCGCTCCCGGATAGAATGCCGGCAACAGGTTAAAGGCCAAAAGATAAAAGGCTGCACCCCCCAGGCCGCCCCAAATATAAACAGTCAATAATTTTCCGGTATCCACAAGCTCCACGAATAAGCGCCCAAACCAATATAGATAAAGCACATTAAAAAGCAGGTGAAAAAAATCGTAATGCAAAAACATGTACGATATAAGGGTCCATGGCCGCCACATCAAAGCGAGAGGATTCGACGGAACCGATAACCATCCTATTAAGATCTGAACGAAAGCTGATCCGGCACCAAAAAGCATGAACGTCAGCTGCAGCAATTTTATCACCACAAACACACCGACATTAACATAGATGAGTTTGGTTAGGACATTTCCCTCCCGAAAAGAAGCCTTTATCTCATTTATAATGCTCATATCAGCTAATTAATAAAAATTTCCTTTGTTTTTCCAGTATTTGATAAGAATAAAGCCAAACAACATACCGCCCAAGTGGGCCCAGTGGGCCACATTGTCCATGGAAAAATTGCGGACGCCCATAAACAGCTCGATCAATCCGTAGATAATCACAAAATATTTGGCTCGGATAGGAATCGGCGGAAACAACAGCATGAGCTGTGTATTGGGGAACAACATGCCAAAAGCCAGCAAGATGCCAAAAACGGCCCCGGAGGCACCCACCGTTACAAAACTGTTGAGATAAGCTTCCCGATATTGAAAAAGATATTCTTTGGAAAGTGCAATTGCTTTCCCCTGATTGGTATTGACCACCTGATTATAGGCCTCGGCAAATTGGTCATATTGTTGCTTCATCTCATACGAGCGAATCTGAAGATGCTCATTCAAAAATACCTTTAAGGCTTCGGGCGATGCATGGTTCAAATAGTCGGTGATGGCATTGGTCATCGGCATCACCTCTATATACTGAGTGAAAATATGAACCACGGCTGCCCCGATACCCGTCACAAAATAATAGATTAAGAAGCGTTTGGTCCCCCATACCATTTCCAGCATCCGGCCAAACATAAACAGGGCAAACATATTGAAAAACAAATGGAAAAAGATAATGCCTTCCGCAGGTGAAAAATAGGCATGCAAAAACATGTAAGTTACCAGCTGAAAAGGATTAAAGGCTTCGGCCGATGGTAAGTGAAGCCCCAGATAATCTTCTATGGCTAAGCCAAAAGTACTGTAAAACACCAGACTGGCCACATAAAAGATCGCATTAATAATGATAAGATTTTTCACAGCGGGGGTCATACCGCCAAAAGAAGATCCGCCTAAATTCATGCTATTTTCGTCAACATTAACAAATTAAATACTCCCTCCATGCACCTTTTCGATGCCACCATGCCGGTATTGCGAGCCGATTCACCGGAATCGTTTTTCCAACTCCTCATTGTCCAGGATGGAGAAAACCGGTTTCCCGTCAGGTGTGTAGTTAGGAGCATTGCAAAGAAACAACTTATTAATCAATTCTGCCATCTCAATCTGACTCAAAACTTCTCCCACCGGCATACAGGCATTTTTAGCCATCACAACGGCTATTTGCTCTTTTATTTCCTGTTGAGGATCCACCTCGCCTCCTTTGAATGCATTCAGCAAAGCATCTATCACCTTAGCGGTACTAACATTTCTCAATAAAGAAGGTTGTCCTAAAATGGCAAAAGTGCGCTCCTCCTTTTCTTGAAGATCGAAACCAAACACGCGTAAATCGTCAACGATATCTCTCAACAGGATGGCATCATCCTCACTGAAAGAGACCTCCTCCGGAAACAAAGAGTGTTGAGAGGCAGAAGCTTCTGCATTAATATTTTTCAAAAAACCCTCATACAAAATACGTTCATGGGCGCGTCTCTGATCGATGATCATAATGCCCGATTTCACCGAGGTGATGATATATTTATTTTTCACCTGAAAATACAACGTCCCGGACTCGCTGTTTTCCCCAATCTCGGGAGCATCGGTATCATCGAGTCCATCGTCATCGGCATTTTCTTTGGAAGGAAGAATCAAAGCATCCACATTTTCGCCGCTGTGGTTGTCGGTATCGCCTTCAAAGCCTTCGTAGAGCAACTGCCAGTCGGACGGCATGGAAGGATTTCTGTTGTCCGACGAACGATATCCCCCCTCGGCTTCGAAGGGGTTGTAATCGGGATTAATATGAACTGCCGGTTCTGCAATCGGTCCGTCTTTCTTTACTGTGGGGATCTGAACGTCTCCTGCATCATCAAAATCGATGGACGGCACCATATTAAATTTTCCCAATGCTTCCCGTACGGCCGCCACAACGATCTTCCATACGGCTCGCTCGTCTTCAAATTTGATCTCAGTCTTGGTGGGATGAATGTTTACATCAATCAGTTCGGGATCCACTTCAAAAAACAAGAAATAGGGCGGGCAATGATCTGCCGGCACCAGGTTTTCATAGGCCACCATCACCGCTTTATGAAGATAGGGACTCCGCATATACCGATTGTTGACAAAAAAGTACTGATCGCCCATTGTTTTTCGGGCCGACCGTGGTTTCCCGACAAAGCCCTTAATCTGAATAAAGGAGGCATCCGTCTCCACCGGCAGCAACTGGGCATTGAAATGCATCCCTATGACGCCCAAAATGCGCTGAAGCAGATTGGATGGCGGCAGGTTAAAAATCGTCTGATCGTTATGAACCAATGAAAACGCAATGGAAGGGTTGGCCAGCGCGATTCGTTGAAACTCATTGACGATATGTCTCAATTCGGTGGCATTGGTTTTCAAGAATCTTCGCCGTGCAGGTACATTAAAAAAGAGATTCTTCACCATAAAATTACTTCCGGGGGCACAGGTCACGGGTTCCTGGCTTTCCACTTCTGAAGCGGCAATGAGAATTCTGGTTCCCAGTTCCTGCTCATGAGGACGGGTTTTGAGCTCTACCTGAGCCACCGCCGCAATGGACGCCAGCGCCTCTCCCCGGAACCCCATGGTTCGGATGGAGAAGAGGTCGTTGGCATGACGTATTTTGGAAGTGGCATGCCGTTCAAAGGCCATCCGGGCATCTGTTTCGGTCATGCCACGGCCATTGTCTATGATTTGGACCAAGGTGCGTCCGGCATCTTTGACAATCACTGCTATTTCGGTGCTGCCGGCATCCACGGCATTTTCGACCAACTCTTTAACGACGGAGGCCGGCCGTTGAATAACCTCTCCCGCAGCGATCTGATTGGCAACAGAATCGGGTAGTAATTGTATTATATCTGACATGGGATTTTCTTCTCTGAATATGTTTTTCCACTCAACTTTGCCGGTTCATTTTCAAACCATCCAATAAAAAAAGAAAGGGCTACATGAGAAACTGATCATACCATTCCCTGGCCGAATCCATCAAATAGTAAAACAAAACAAATAAAAAGATAAGGATAATGATCAGCCGCAAATTAGACTTTTTTCGTTGGCTTCGCGTCACCTCGAAATGCGATTTAATACGTCGACGCATTCCTCCTCGGATCAGGTCGCCATACCTCCGGGTCTCTTTATCCTCTTCGGATGAAAGCCCCATTTCTTGACGTATTCGCCGCTCTCTTTCTTCCCGCTTCTCCTTTTCTGCATTATAATAGATCGGGTCATATTGGAATTTCCGGTGATTGGGAAGTTTAAAAAATATAAATCTCATAAATTGCGCTTTTGTCTTACAAAAGTAATAAATCCTTTCCTCTTTCATCATTCAATGTGATTAAAGGAGAAAATTGATTCTGCCATGCGACAACATCGCAGACAAATCAACATTTTATCATCTCACCTTCAACTCATAACATCACCCTACAATAAAGGGTGGATCGCCCCCTTCCCAATCGCTTACGGGCAGCCCCCGGGGCTTCGCCAACCGCATCCATCCCCTTAAATATTCCGGAAGAGCAGGTTAAAATCTCCCCCGACTTTCTTCAACACCCAAAAGCAGCCATCACAAGTGCAGCCATGCACCCTCATACGGTAATAAGTCGCTTGCGAAGCCTACAAACAGACCTCAAACTAACAAAAAGTCAGTTGCCGCGTTAAAAATGCGATTTAAAACTGAACTCTTGTCACCTGCCGAGTTAAAAAGATTGCCTGCAACTGAAACCTTGTCATCTGCAGAGTTAAAAAGATCACCCACATCTGAAACCCTGTCAGTTGCAGAGTTAAAAAGATCACCTGCGACTGAAACCTTGTCACCTGTCGGGTTAAAAAGATCACCCGCGACTGAAACCCTGTCAGTTACCGAGTTAGAAAGATCGCCCGCGACTGAAACCTTGTCACCTGTCGGGTTAAAAAGATCCCCCGCGGCTGAAACCCTGTCAGTTGTGGCGTTAAAAAGAGCTATTGCGATGAAGAAAAGACGGCTGACAGAGTAAGAAAAATGGATTAAATCGCCCAAATACATAGTTGTTTAGTCAATCCATCCGCTGTTAGACACACGGGCACAATTGCGAAACTAAAAAACAACCATTGGAGGGGCCATTATCTTAGTCCAGAAAAATGGAAGGGGTAAAAGGAGGGGCCTCAAAATTCTTCCCTCGCCACTTTTCCTAGTCGATAATTTTTAATTAACTTTCTGTTTAAAAAACTCGGACCATGCTTGTTAAAACTTTTGGAGCTGCTGTAACAGGTATTGATGCCATCACCATCACCATTGAAGTCAATGTGACCCGCGGCATCCGTTTTTTCCTGGTTGGATTGCCCGACAATGCGGTAAAAGAAAGTCAACAGCGAATAGAATCCGTATTCAAAGAGACGGGCTATAAGTGGCCGGGGAAAAGAATTGTTGTAAACATGGCACCTGCCGACACCCGCAAGGAGGGTTCTGCCTATGATTTGCCCATCGCGGTGGGCATACTGGCAGCAGATGAACAAATCCCATCTTCCCGCATCGGTGCCTATATGATGATGGGCGAGCTCTCTCTCGACGGCTCTGTTCATCCGATAAAAGGCGCCTTACCCATTGCGCTCCAGGCCAAGGCGGAGGGTTTCAAAGGCTTTATCGTTCCGCAGGCCAATGCCCGTGAAGCAGCGGTAGTAGAAGGCCTTGAAGTTTATGGGGTGGAATCATTCAGCGAAGTAGTGGATTTTCTTGCGGGGCGCCAATCGCTCAATCCGGAGGTGGTGGATCCCAACGCCGAATTTCTCACCGACCAGGCCCGCAGTGAAGTTGATTTTGCGGATGTCAAGGGACAGGATACGGTCAAAAGAGCGCTGGAAGTAGCAGCGGCCGGTGGGCACAATGTGCTGATGGTAGGTCCACCCGGCTCCGGCAAGTCCATGTTGGCCAAGCGCCTGCCCACCATTCTCCCGCCTCTTTCTCTGGATGAGGCCCTGGAGAC
Organism: Thermophagus sp. OGC60D27; assembly: GCF_052400625.1. Taxonomy (NCBI): domain Bacteria; kingdom Pseudomonadati; phylum Bacteroidota; class Bacteroidia; order Marinilabiliales; family Marinilabiliaceae; genus Thermophagus; species Thermophagus sp. OGC60D27. The sequence continues at coordinate 498,782 of NZ_JBQTGH010000002.1, read as the reverse complement.
CACTAAGATCCATTCGGTGGCGGGAAAGCTGGGCGGACACGTCTCCTTGCTCACCCGTCGTCCTTTTCGGTCGCCCCACCATTCCGTTTCAGATGTGGCACTGGTAGGGGGCGGTTCCTATCCCCAGCCGGGCGAAATTTCTTTGGCCCACAACGGGGTGTTGTTTCTGGATGAGCTGCCGGAGTTTAAAAGAAGCGTTCTGGAAGTCATGCGTCAGCCATTGGAAGATCGCACCATTTCCATCTCTCGGGCCCGTTTCAGTGTCGACTACCCCGCCAGTTTCATGCTGGTGGCCAGCATGAATCCCTGCCCCTGCGGCTATTACAACCATCCCGAAAAAAAATGCGTTTGTAGTCCGGGAGTGGTTCAAAAATATCTGAGTCGCATTTCGGGGCCCCTCCTCGATCGGATAGACCTCCACATTGAAGTGGTGCCCGTTCCGTTCGACCAGCTGGCGGACCTGCATAGGGCGGAAGACAGTAACACCATCCGAAGGCGGGTCATAAGAGCCAGAGAGATCCAGTCGGAACGGTTCAAAAAAATTAAAAATGTTCATTGCAACGCCCAAATGAATACCCGACTGCTGAGCCAATATGCCACTCCGGACGAGAGCGGACAGGCCATCTTAAAAAATGCCATGGAAAAACTCGACTTGTCGGCCAGAGCCTACGACCGCATCTTGAAAGTGTCGCGCACCATAGCCGATCTGGAAGGATGTGAAAACATTGAAGCTCATCATGTAGCGGAAGCAGTTCAATATCGAAATCTTGACCGTTCATCATGGGGCGGATAAGACTCTTTTATTAACTTTGTCACTTTTAAAACAAAAATGCCGGATAGTTTTTTAATTTATTTACCTTCGGCAAACAGAGGACACCTTTTCTCAATAGAGTTATGACCAGAAAAAAAACTGATCGAATTATGTCGGCAAACAGCTTAATGGATCCAATAGGAAGACTTATGGGACTAAGATACAAATCACATCCGTGGCACGGGATCGATATCGGCGAAAAAGCGCCCGATATTGTCAACTGCTTTATCGAGGTGGTACCCACCGATACCATCAAATATGAGATCGATAAGGTAAGTGGTTATCTGCGGATCGATCGTCCCCAAAAATATTCCAATGTAGTACCCACCCTTTATGGATTTATTCCCCAGACCTATTGCGGCAATCTGGTGGGCAAGCACTGCGCTGAGAAAACCGGCAAAAAAGAGATCAAAGGAGATGGTGATCCGCTGGACATCTGCGTCCTCACCGAGAAAGACATCACCCATGGCGACATCATTGCGGAGGCAATCCCCATTGGAGGCCTAAGAATGATTGACGGCACTGCCGCCGATGACAAGATCATCTCGGTGCTGAAAGGGGATGTGGTGTATGGAAACTTCTCTGACATTTCGGATCTTCCGGAGCTGGTGCTTCGCCGGTTAAAACATTACTTCCTCACCTACAAGGATATGCCGGGCATGAACAGGGAATCGGAGATCACCCATGTTTACAATGCGGAAGAAGCCAGAGAAGTCATTAAATTATCGATCAAAGATTATGAATCCCGGTTCGAAGATTTGAGAAATGCCCTGTCCAGTTATTAATCCACTCATGGGGGAAAACGGGTAAGTTCATTTCTCGAAATAAAAAAATACTGAATTCAATCAACGATCCGAATCGGGTTCATCTTTGCACACCTTATAGCTATTCTTAATGTCGTTAAAGCAGTGTGTTATATTCGTCGCGGGAGGCCGAGGTCTCAGGATGGGAGCAGACATTCCCAAGCAGTTTATGATCGTAGCCGGAAAACCAATATTGATGCATACGATCGAGAACTTTCTGAATTGGAAGCAAGACATAAAGGTGGTGCTGGTACTTCCGGAAGATCATTTTCCCTATTGGGAATCTCTGTGTCGGGAATATAACTTCACAGTAAAATACCATCTGGCTCCGGGAGGAGATACCAGATATCAAAGTGTAAAAAATGGCCTGAGACATGTTGGCGATTCCGGGCTTATCGCCATTCACGACGGTGTGCGTCCGTTTGTTTCGCACCAAACCATTGAACGTTGTTTCAATACTGCCGAAAAAGAAGGAGCTGCCATTCCGGCTTTAGAGGTGGTGGAGTCACTACGAAAAACAGATAAAAACAATCCGACCCAAAGCATCAGTCTGGAACGATCCCTCTACAGGACCGTCCAAACGCCACAGGTATTCCGGGCCTCAATTCTCCGGGAAGCTTATGAGCTCCCCTTTAATCCGCACTTTACCGATGATGCTTCGGTGGTTGAAGCGGCCGGACATGAAATCTCCCTGGTGGAAGGGAATCGTGAAAACATAAAAATCACCTCTCCTCTGGATCTAAAGGTAGCGGAAGCTTTATTGGCATAATGCTTTATCAGGGCATCCGGTAGATAAAGGCATTAATATTCATTCCAGCCCCCACGGAAGTCATCATCACATAATCCCCCGAGTTGATGTGGTGGCCTTCCATATTTCCTTTTACCACAAGATCATATAGGGTTGGGACGGTGGCCACGCTGCTGTTTCCGAAAGTACGAATGGTCATGGGCATAATGCTGTAATCCACTTCCTTAGTGCCATACAATCTGAAGATACGTTTCAGGATGGCCTCATCCATCTTGGCGTTGGCCTGATGAATCAAGATCTTTTTCACCTGCGATAAATGGAGATTGTTACTTTCGAGGCATTCCTGAGCCACGAGCGGGACATAGGTAAGCCCGTAATTATAGACCTTTCGTCCCAGCATCTTCACATATTTCATTCCGTGCTTCAATTCCGGATTGTAAGAGTCGCCTACGGTTAACAGATCAAGGTGTTCTTCAGTATCGGTTCTGGACACATGCTTCAGGATCCCCACGGGCTCGGAACTCTCTACGGCCTCGAGCAATACGGCCCCGGCCCCGTCGGCAAAAATCATGGCATCCCGATCATGGGGGTCCATGGCCCTGCTGAGCGTATCGGTTCCTATCACCAGAGCACTTGTTGCATCTCCCGATTTCAGGAAATAATTGGCCTGAATCATGGCCTGCGTCCAGCCCGGGCACCCGAAGGTGATATCGTAAGCCACTGTTCCGGGATTCTTAATCCCCAGTTTTTTCTTAATGCGTGAGGCCAACGTGGGCATGATATCGGGATAAAGACTACCGCTTTCCATATCACCCATATTATGGGCAACGATGATATAATCAATTTTCTCACGGTCATAACCGGCATCTTTAATGGCTTCTTCAGCAGCAAAAGCCCCCAGATCAGAGGCGGTATGCGTTGATTCGGCCAGTCGTCGTTCGGAGATATCGGTAATTTGCTCGAACTTAGTAACAATCTCTTCACCGGAACTTTGGATCGGTGTTCCATCTTCATTCAAAAACAATCGATCCACAAAAGCACTGTTAGGCACTGATAAAGGTGGCACATAACTTCCCGAACCTTTAATTACCGAATATATCTTTGAAGGTCTCATAATTGATTGCTTAATGTTAATAATGGAAATGTTTCAACCCGAATGTCTCCCCATCCCATACGGCATAGGTAAATAGACGCACCCAATCGCCCAAATAACAGACCCGACTGCGTTCCCCAATGGGCAGATCGATGGCCACGTGTCGATGACCGAAAACAAAAAAGTCGAAATGTTCATTTTTCAGCTTCTCTTTGGAAAATTTCACCAGCCATTCCCCTTCTTCACCCTGAAATTTGGCCATCTCTGAATCCTGGTTACTCTCTCTGCTTTTGCGCGACCAAAAACGGGCCAGAGCGACTCCCCAGTCGGGATGCAGCCAACGAAACAATCGTTGGGCAGTACGATTGGTAAAAACAGCTTTCAGGCGTTGGTAGCCTTTTTCATCTGGAGTTAAGCCATCTCCATGGGCCAAGAAGAATTTTTTTCCGTAGAGCGTTGTGACATAAGGTTTGGTATGAACAACGACCCCGGTTTCACGCGGCAAATAATCAAAAACCCAGATATCGTGGTTGCCGGTAAAAAAATGAACCGTGATACCGGCATCTGTCAATTCACAAAGCTTTCCTAAAAAACGGGTATTTCCTTTGGGAATAACATGTCGATACTCGAACCAGAAATCAAAGATATCGCCCATGAGGTAAATCTCACCGGCATCTCCTTTTATTTGGTCGAGCCATGCAACAAACCTTTTTTCGTGTTCACGAAAATCTTTAATGGTTGGTGCCCCAAGATGGACATCAGAAGCAAAGTATATTTTTTTATTCTGCACCAAAACGGAATTACCAATTCTAAATTCAGCGGGCAAAGATATCTTTTTTTAATTGGATTCTCCAAAAAGCCTATAGAGTAATAGCCCTTTATGGATTATTGAATTATTTGGTTTAAAATTCAAATTGCCCTACAACCATAAAAATGAGACCATATAATACCAATCGGACCATTGCAATTTTACAAGATACATAATATAAACATAAAAAAAACAGGTTGCCCGGAAATTTTCCGGAGAACCTGTTCCTAATCGTATCGCATTAATTTAACCGAAAAGATTCCCAAAAAGTCATTGGATTAATTCTCACAAAAGTCATCTACAAAATATCAGATAACCCATTGACAGGGTTTAAATCACTCATACAGTCTTCTTACCTTCGGCCGGCAATGGCATCCACCGAATATTTTCCGGAGCCCAGGAAAAAAGTTCCTGCAAAGCCGAAGAGGAAGATTAACGCAAACTCTTTGCTGGCCCCTCCCGTTGCGGCAAATAATGGATCGGCCGAATGGACAAGAAAAGCAGCAGTGGCCATGGTAATCATTAACGGAATGGAGGCCAGACGGGTCCTCAGCCCAATGAGTACCATAATTCCGGCCACAAACTCGGCCAGAATGGCCAATACCAGATTAATGGTGGGGCTTATTCCGAAGAGCGCAGGAAACTGAATATTCCCCGATAAAAGCATTTGAAGCTTACCCAATCCATGCCCAAAAGCGATAAAAAATCCAAAGCCCAGGCGCAATACCAGGGCGGCCAAGTCTTTTTCTTGTTTAAATATGGTTCTCATAGATATGTTTTTAAAATGTAATGCTACAAAAAAACTAAAAACTGGTTCTTTTGTTCAAAGTTACTCAAGCCAGATCTTATCCAATCGGAATTTTAGGTTTGAAGCTTCCCTGTTTTTGAGCGAAACTTGAACGCATTCAATGTCATTAAAATCAAAAGACAAACCATGGTCCACGTCTGCAAAGTAGGGAAGAAAGGTCGGAAAAGCACGAGGCACCAGCGCCAGTTTCCCGGGCTGCATGGTTTGAAGGGGGATTTTGTATTTCTGATCTGAACGATCCAGTTTAATCCTTTTACTTCTAACGGAACCGCTTCGTGTTATCAAGGAAATTTCCAATTCGGGCTGATCGTCCCCCAGGTTCTGTCCTTCAACCATCAAATAACCTTTTTCATTTAGAAGATGTCTGAAGCCCTTTATGTCGTCGCCAAAATAATATTTAAAGGTATGAAGCGGCAAGTCATCCTTCCCCTGTGTTTCAGGCCATGCTATTTGGTATAGGAGATAATCTTCGTCAAATGAGGGTTTCAGGTCGACGTTCCCCACGCCGTCAGAAAGGGTTCGAGACCAATGCGTTCCAGCTTTCCAAAGGAGAATTGGCGTGGTGGCCGGCAAAAAATCTATATGAAAGGTATTCTTCGCAACAAAATCCCAATCATCCGGTTGACCGGCCAAGTTCGAAGGGTAAGTCAACCAACGATTCTCTTCTGTTTTTATTGAGATAAAATAGTCTAACCTTCCTGCATGGGTCAATTCTGCCGGTATCAGTGCCTGAAAGGTGTTGCCTCCTGTTTTGAAAGCCGAAATTTCGAAGGGACGCCAGCGACGTTGAATAAAAACCTTCACCTGTTTCGGCAATGGTGAGGCAATAATTTCAAAGGATATGCATACAGAATCTGCCACCATTGCCTTGGATGGCGTCAGGTTTTTTATGATGATCGTGTCAAGGTTGGTATCAGGCGCCACAAACTCCTTGATGAGAATGTTTTTGTAGGAATCGGTCGGATCAATCTTCCTGTTTGCCTTCTTTGCTTTAAGGATGAATACGCCCGGTGAAATCATCCATTTTCCATTGACGCTTTTCCATTCATTATTGGCGGAAGGTGCCAATTTCTGAGCCGAAAAGTTTTCGCCCAAATCGGGAAGTATAATTTGCATCTCATGTAAGGAATGATTCACCGCGGCTTTTGGATGATTCGGACTAACCGGAGAATAAGGATCGTCCAACCAGTAAGCATCGGGCATAACCTCGAGTCGCCAAACGCCGTCCTCCAATTTATCAAGGAAATAGGCGCCCGTCCCGGTATATTGAACCAGTGGTGAGCATCCAAATCCGGCAATTTCCTTCAGATGGTCGGGCGCAGGAGGTTCGGAATGGGTGTGGTTGGAATAGAAAAAACGGGTTTCCGACAAATATTCCGCCAGATCCGCTTCATAATTGACCCTGAAGCCCTCAAATCGCGTGTTTTCGGGATAGCTACCAAAATCCTTCTTCATAGGCACTTCATGAAATACGGCTGAAGCAATTTTCAGACTAATGGCCTTTTGTGGCGCATAAGGCAAGCTCATAAAATGGGTTCCGTAGTTGGTGTTATAAGGTGCCAAAAACATGGCATCGTAGGCAAACTGAGTGGCCAGTTGAAACCCCGCCACCCTAAAGCTCCTCGCCATTGCGGGATAGATATAATTACCGGCCACATCGGCCGGATCAAATTCGTAAATTATTTTGGCCTTGTTTTGAAATCCGCGATGTCCGGCAAAAGGAAGAACATATTTATCGACATAGGGAAGAAAGTTTCCCCTAAGTGCATGACCGGCCACCAACCCGGAAGGATACCACTGGAATGTTCCACCCTGAATATCGGCTTCCAGATAGGCATCCACCAAATGGATACTGTGGCTCATGTTATAGAAAATCGGTTTTTGTGTGCCGGTATGTCTCATGGCCTGCACCATTTTATTTATGTATTCCCGAACCGCCTCTTTCGGTTGATTGTGATGGGGCTCATTGGAAATTTCGAAGGCAATCACATCAGGATCCTCTTTATAAGCCAATTCGGTATAGGGATTCACATGGTTAATAAATTGTTTCAGATAACGTTGCTGAGCAATTATGGCATCGGGATTGGTCAAGCAGGCCGCTTTCCCGTACCGGTGGGAAAAACCGGGGGTCTCCTCATCGGGCTCCGGCCAGCCATTCCCCCAAAAAGCAATTGGCGTAATAATAAATTTCATTCCCCGTTTTTTCATCTCCTTTATGGCAAAATCAAAGAGGCGTAGATGTTCATTCTCCAAAAGATTGCCAACGGAATCGGAGATTTCGGTATCCCACACATGCACCCTAAAAAGATCCAGGTCCAGACGGGCAAAGTGATAAACATCCTGTCTGATCGCTTCTTCATGCGAAATCCCCATCCGCTTGGCCATACGAAAAGAATGTGCAAAGGGGACCGTATAATTGATACCGAAGCCATGGATTTCCGAACTGTCGTTACTCCATCGCAGGATGCCTTTTCCATCCACAAAGGCGTGGCTATTATTTTGAGCAAGGAGAGAAAAAAAAGTGAAACCATTCCAAATCAAAATCAATACAAAAAGTTTAGTTCGCATGAGGATAATCTTTTAGAAGATTATAAAACCCCTGACAAAAAGGTTGGGATGTCAGGGGTTATTGTTTGAGAAAAACACTACAATCCTTACTGTAAGTCAACCATAACTCAATTCAAGGTCATCTGGTAGGTCATATTGATTAGATCGAGGGTGATGGTATAAGTTCCGGCCTGCGAATCGTCGGTTAAACTACTTCCCAGGAAATAGAGGCTTCCGTCTGCCCCACCAAAATAATCATTCCAGTTATCTTTCTCAGGGTAGATTCTGAATCCGTAAGCCGAAGGGGTCGAGACCACTATGTTTCCGGAATATACCCCATCCCCGGTTTTCGATATGGTTGTATTAAAATCCCAGACATCATTCACGCCTGAAAGATAGATCTCATCTCCCAGTGGGATAAGGGCATAGGAAAGGTTCTTTAAATCGGCAGTAATCAGGAAGAAACCCGGTTCCGGAGCCGGGATATTTCCATCCCCGTTTTTCACCAATGAACCTTCGGTTTCGCCAATGGTATAATATTCAGCACCCCAATCGTTGGCGGTAAACATCTGGAATCCCCATTGTGAGTTCACATAAACCACGCCGGCATAGATCGTATCGTTGACCTGCGAAATATAATTGTCGAAGGTCCATCCCCCACCGGTTTCACCATCCTTAGACCCCGGCAAATAGAGATAAGGGATTTCTTCCTCTTCCTGAGGCAGATGGTTTCCTTCCACAAGGGAATAGGCCCATTGGGTTGGATCGCTGAAATCCAATATAAAAGTATGCGTATTGGCCGTTGGAATGGTAAAAGACCCTGGCGATTCAGCAAAAGTTACCACTCCATTTCCTGCATCTTCAAAATACAAGGTCGTGGCAATGGCCCCGTCATCACTATCGCCGGTTGAAACGTTGTAGAGCAACGCATCGCTGTGCAAAGCTATTTGCGCATTTTCTGTTGAAGGATTCAGGAGTCCGGCCCATTGATCAAACGATTTATAAAATGAGAGGGTATCGTTTTCGACCAGATCACCCGTAGCCACTATTTCGGGCAGCCAGGTGGCACTCCAAGAGAAATCGTTGGTACTCATGGTAACAAAATATGCACCCCCATTCCCTGGGAACCAGCAATTCCACATGGATTCTTGATCGTTGGATAATTCAAAAGGAGTTCCCGGATCCGAATCGTTACCCCACAAAGTATCATCACCTTCCAGAAAGTAGAAATTCATCCACGAAGAAGCCTGAACAAAGCCACGATACTCGCCATTCCAGTCCGGAGAATATAATATGCCCAACGTATCGGCCTTGTCGGCACTAATTAAGAAGAGTCGTGACATGTCAATCACATAAGGAGTGACATGTACCGAAATCACATTGCTGTATTTGGGCGCAATGTTTTCACCAAGCTGAGATTGAATCCTGAAATAAAGGGGAGAAGAGACATCGGGTTCCAAACCGGCATCCTTTGCCCAGGTATTAAGTTTTGCCCCGCTAAAGGTATAGTATGAGAAGTCCGGTTCAAGTTCAACAACCGATTGAAAATCTTCGGAAGCAGAAGCCTGCAGCCGGAATACCGGGACACCGGACGGAACACCCATGGATTCATCGGTTGCCGAGAGGCTACTTCCCGACCAACTCAAAGAGAGAACAGGTTCATCATCATTATCTTTGGAAAGAACCACCGCGGTTTCGGATGCTGTCAGTTCTGATGCTTCATGTCCCTTAAGGATGATCATATCCCCATCTTTTTCACAGGACGATAGGGCCAGAACAGCCATCAGCATGATCATATATTGCTTGATACGCTTCATAAATCTATCGGTTTAATAGTTTTGATTGGACAAATTGGGATTGGCCGACAACTCAGTTGCCGGAATCGGGTAGCGATTATATTTATCGTCAACGGCCTTGCCGTCCTTAATACCGCCTTTCCATTGCCAGACATATTTATCGGTGGTAAAGGCGTCGAACCGTATGAGGTCGGTACGTCGAACCCCTTCCCAGTATAACTCTCGAGCTCTTTCGTCAAGAAAGAACTTATAGGGTATGCCATCCACGGTAGCCGTTATTTCACTTTCTGTAACTTCGGCGGCATTACGATGTCTTCGCAATTCATTCACATATTGAAGCGCCCCATCGATATCATTACCCGAACGCACGGCCGCCTCGGCATACATCAGATAGGCATCTGCCAGGCGGAACAAAGGAAAGTCAGTATCCACGCCATCGTTATTGGTATTGGAGGCGACAGCACCGTCGTCGGTCAGGTTACTCCACTTCAACACAAAATAACCACCTGTTCGATCATCCACTCCTCCATCCATGTACTGGTTTTGTCCTTCGGTGTAAAACATGGCCCGGTCATCATTTTCCATATCAAATAATGCCGGTACTTCTCCCCTGATGCGGAACATACTCCAGGCACTGGCGCAGCCCACACTATCGGCCGGTGCGCCGTAATCGGTATCCACCTCTCCGCAAACCAGATAGGTGGTAGCGCCCCAGGATACCACATACCGACTGTCCACAACCAACGGAAAGATGATTTCATTGCCGACACCAACCCTATTATGATTATCGGCATTGAACAATTTGGCATACTCCGGCTCCAGGGCATAACCTTCATCCATCACTTTCTGACTGTAGGTCATACATTCTTCGTAATGACCTCCGGCATTATAGGTTTCTGCATTCAGGTAGAGTCGTGCCAGCAACATCCAAGCAGCCGCTCTGGGCGCTCTGCCATAAACGGTATTTTCGGCACTAAGCATATTTTGGCTGCATTCAAGCAATTCGGACTCTATGAATTCAAACACCTCCGACGCGTCCCATTGTTCGGGCAGTTTGGAACTGCCAATATATTCCTCATCCGCAAAAGGGATATCGCCAAAGAGGTCAAGCGCATGATAATAAGCCAATGCCCTTAAAAATCTTGCTTCTGCACGATAAGTTTTTATCTCGGCCTGTTCTTGTTCCGTAAATCCTGCGATTTTCGCATCTGTAGAATTCTTCAGAAATTCGTTACACAACGAAATGGTATAATAAGAGCGATAGTACATATCCGCCACCCAAGGGTCGTTGGCATCCCAGGTCAGGAAAGTGAGATCTGCGGTATTATCACCCTCTATCCAGGTAGAACCAATTTCATCGGTTCCGGCCTCCTGCATATTAAAATAACAGCGCATGTAGTCGTAGCCATTATTACTGGACAAGTCGGCATTTCCACCGCCTTTTTCCTGGCCGGCGGTAACGTAAGAAGCATAACATTTTGCCAAAGCGGATACATAATTGCCGGGGTCGGAATAAACCGATTGGGATGTCTCCTGAATCTTTGGATATTGATCCAGATCATCGGTGCAACCTCCTGCAATCCCCAGCGTTATTCCCAATATGATATAAATTAACTTTCTCATTTTAAATTCCTTTTTATTCGGTTAAAACTGCAACCCAAGACTTAAAGAGAATATCCTTGGACGCGGATAAAAAGAGAGGTCCATCCCATTAGGGACTTCAGGATCGACGCCAGTGTATTCGGTGATGGTAAAAACATTTTGAACCATAGCAGAAGCATTCACATTAAATCCCGGGAATATCTCTCCCAAATTATAATCTAAAACCAGGTTGTCCATTTTCAGGAAGGAGGCATTCTCCACATAATAGTCCGAAAGGTATTGTCTGCTCTGGAACCCTGTTTCCAGATAGCTAGCATGCAGATTGCTGAGCTGAAAAGCATTATAAGACATGGTTCCGAAAGCACCGGTGTTCATGGCCATACCGTTATAGACATAATTCCCGATATTAGCCCGAAGATTTGTGCTTAAGGTCCAATCTTTATAACGAATTGAAGTGCTGAACCCCAGAATGTAATCAGGAGCCGGGGAATGGTAACGATACAAATCTTTGGAGTTTATAAGTCCATCTTTATTAACATCGGCAAAAGCTCCTTCAATGGGTTTTTCGCTTTCATCATACAACTGATGATAAACATAGAACATATAGGGTTCATACCCTTCTGTCAGCACTTGAAAATAATAACTGTCAATGGTTGGACCGACAGACGTATTCGTTATTTCAGCCTCTTCAGAGAGGGATAGATTTTTGATTTTTTGTTTTTGCCAGGCCGCATTAAAGCTAACTTCCCAGGTCCAGTCATTATTATCGACCGCAACCGCATTGACGGACACCTCAAGACCTTCACTATCCACATTCCCCACATTGGTCAGAATATTTTTGTCGAAGTTGGTTCCTGCCGGTGAAGGCACCGTTGCCAGCAAATCTTCGGTCTGACGAGTATAATAGTCGACGGATCCCGAAAAACGATTATTCAAGAATCCAAAATCAAGGCCATAATTCCATGCTTTAGTCGTTTCCCATTTCAGGTCGGAAACATACGCTTCGGGCCGATAAGTATTGAGAATATCCGGACCGAAAATATATTGTGCACCGGTTTGACTGATGGTATACACCGGGATATAATTATAGTTTCCTATTCCTTCCTGCTGACCGGTAACTCCGTAGCTTGCCCGGATCTTTAAATTGGAAAGAACATCCATGTCGCGCAGAAATGCTTCTTCCGAAAGCCGCCAGGCCAAGGCTACCGAAGGGAATGTTCCCCACCGTTGGTCTTCACTGAAACGGGACGTTCCGTCACGACGAATGGTGGCCGTCACCATATACTTCGATGCCAGTGCGTAATTAAGTCGTCCGTAGTAGGAAATTAAAGCATGTCGTTCGTCCGTGGCCGCTGATGAGTTTTGGACTTCCCCAAACACATTCAACTCTTCGTAATAGGAATTCGTTCTCTTCCAGTATTGATAATCATATCCGGCTGTTACGTCCAAAGTACTGTTTATACTTTCCAGATTTTTATTGTAATTCAGATAGGTGGTCAACAATCTGTTTTCCTTTTTCTCAGGTCCGTACTCATAATCGCGTCCGTCTGAAAGGTAGAACTGAGCAGCCGTTTCCGGAACATATACTTCACCTTCTCCCCGGGCATAATCATATCCTATTGTTGAATGAAATTTTAATTCGGGAAGGAAAGGCATTTTATAGTCCACATCAAAGTTCCCAATAATTCTGCTAACCCTACTTGTGGACTCATACTGATTCAACAATCCCACCGGATTTAGAACAGCCCTGGTAACGGGAACGCCATTACTGTCTATAGCTTCATTGTATCCGCCAAAATCACTATCCCCCGAATAAACCGGGATGGTTGGGTTGTAGGTAGCCCCGCCCCAGATGGCATCAGTATTTGCAAAACGGTTTTTATTCAAAGAGCCCTTAATCCCAACAGACAGTTTCAAGTCGTCATCAAAAAAAGTAGGGGAAACCGACAGGTTCCCGGTCATCCTTTGAGCATTGTCGGTTTTCAATATTCCATCCTGATTATAATACCCCGTAGAAAAGCGGAAAGGAATATCCTTTAAAGTCCCTGAAATGCTGAAGTTGTTGTCGGTCCCATATGCGACTTTAAAGATTTCATCGTTCCAATCTGTATTATAACCGCCTAATAAAGCTTTTTGCGCATCTGACCCCTGACTTTCAACTACATTACGAAACTCCTCGAAAGAAAGCATCTCTGCAAGTTTGGTTTTCACTTGCAAAGAATGGGTCGTACTTGCGTTGATCCTTAACGCACCACCAGAGCCTTTTTTTGTCGTGATAAGGATGACGCCATTAGAAGCCCTGGAACCATAAATGGCGGTGGAGGAAGCATCTTTTAGAACCGTCATACTTTCAATATCATTGGGATTAATCAGACTTAGAAAATTACCGCTGTTGCCACTGATACCTCCCGGTTCAAGCGGAACTCCATCCAAAACAATCAGCGGATCATTGCTGGCATTGAGGGAGGCGCCCCCTCTGATTCGAATGGAGCTTCCAGCAGTGGGGGAACCACTGTTCGACATGATCTGTACGCCCGAGACCTTACCACTGATCAATTGCTCTGGTGTGCTGATGATTCCTTTTTTGAAATCTTTACTATTCACATTGGCTATCGATCCGGTAAGGTCGCCCCTGCGCTGCTGACCGTATCCAATGACGACCACTTCGTCGAAACTGATCATATCCGGGACCAGCTCCAGAAGCAGGTTTCTTTGTCCTTCCACCGGTATTTCCAGCGTTTTATACCCGATGTAGGAAATCCTCAATACATTCCCCTCATTCAGGGTAAGGGAAAATGTACCGTTCATATCGGTAATCGTTCCTTGGGACGTTCCTTTAATAAGAACGGTGGCACCGGGAATTGTTTCCCCGGTTTCTGCATCCCTGACCGTTCCGCCGACGGTCAATTGCTGGGCATTGACCATGGTGGTAAAACACCAAAATAGTATCAATATGCCCGGTGACATTATTTTTGCTGTTATCTTCTTCATAAGATTTCAATTTGGTATTGCGTTTAATATCTTTTCAAATTGGCAAACTTACCATGTAACTTATCCCTTATCAGGGACTAACAATCACTTCAAGCTGACCGGTTTTCAGTCCTTTCGAACTGGCAGAAATGGCCAAATGGCCGCCAAGATCACCGGCCCTCAACAGTATGGAGGCAATCCCGGCTTCGGCATTGACAGGATTATTTCCAATAAGTTCAGCGTCACCATCAACTTTGAAGGTGACACTTTGCGTGGCATCCGGAACAATGGTCCCGTCCTTATCTGTGACAGCAGCATACAAAAACACCACGTCATTCACTTCTTTTTGCAAAGGTTTTCCGCTTTCATCGATCCAAACTTTCAGATTGGCAGCTTCCCCCGGAGTTCGCTGAACTGCAGAGGCCACCATCCGATCCTCCACATATCCTTTAGCAGTTAACTCCCCCGGCTCAAAAGCCTTTAAATGAAACGTAAAGGGAGGATGATTCAGGTGAGTGCTGATGCGATTGCTGTCCGGTTTTTGCTTCCCTAAGGACCGTCCATTCACCAACAGTTCCACCTCCTCGCAATTACTGTACACTTTCACCTCGGAAAAAGAGGGATCATTATAATAGTTGGCAATTTCAATAAAGGGTTTGTAGAATACGTCGCTTACATCGGGCTTAATGTCAGCCTGACTTTTATAAAAAAAATAGGCAAACTTTGGCAATCTAAAAATGTCCATTATACCTGAAGCCTCAATATCAGGGGCATATCCTCGATTATAATCATACATAAGCCAGTTGGCATCGCCGCAGGCAGGTCCCTGCAGATTACTGTTGTGGGCTTCCTGATAATTAAGGGCTTGTTGAGCCAGACGTTTCTGTCCGTATCCTCTCAGTTGACGAGAATTTCGTTCTTCAGAGGTAAGATCCCTAAAAGCTTTTTGATTAAATCCGGCATTCTGAGCATAATATTCCCAATCACCATATTCTGCAATAAACAGCGGTTTATCTTTTTTATACCGGTTCCAATAGTAAGGCGGCTTACTGTGCTGCCGGGCCGGGATAAACACATCATAAACATCGTCAATCCAACCACAAGTATAAACGTCATCACCAGGATATTCCTCATGCACAGCATTGTGTGCCTGCTGCATAAACTCCCTTGACATGCCCGATTCGTTTAATGAGGCTTCCCACACTACCACCGAAGGATGGTTACGATCGCGACGTACCATGTTGCGGACATCCTGGATGGCATTGTCTTGGAACATCTTATCACCGAAAAACTGCCAGCCGGGTATGGCATTCATGGTAAGTAACCCCAACTCGTCACAGGCTCTCATAAAAGACTTGGATTGAGGATAGTGCGACAATCTCACAAAATTGAATCCACCCTGTTTTATTTTGTAGGCATCCCTATAGTTGGCATTATCCGACAAAGCATATCCGATATAAGGATATTCCTGATGACGGTTGGTGCCTCTCAAATACAATGGTTCACCATTCAGATAAAACTGCCCCGCCTCCCAACGGAAGGTTCTGATACCTATTTTTTCCACCTCACGATCCAACGCTTTATTACCCTGATACAAAGTAACCCTAAGTTCATACAAATTGGGAAAATCAGGAGACCACAGTCTGGGCTTCTTCACTTTTATCGGAACCTGAAAAATCGTATTGGTCTCTGGTTCGGTTTTCTGGATTTTAGAGATTTGTTCAGCGACCTTGTTGCCATCCTCATCGAACAGCTGAACTTCAATTCTGGTGGAAACCGATTGGGTCGTTTCGTTATTGACATCTGCCTGAACCAATAGAGTGGCCTGCTCTTTCGTTATATCCTGATAGCGAACAAAAATACCACCTGCCGCCACCCTATCGGCACCTATGGGATCTGAGATATGTACAGGATCTTTTACAATTAGCCATACGTTTCTGTACAGTCCGCTAAACCAATTAAAATCAAGATTATCGATAGGCTTTCCCGGTGGTACCCGTGGGTTGTTTTCGTTGTTCAGCTTAACAACAAGGATATTTTCCCTGTCATACTTTATTTTATCACTAACGACCACATAAAAAGGAAGGTAACCGCCATAGTGAGTGGTAATTTTTTCACCGTTAAGAAAGACTTCCGCAACCTGCATGGCCCCTTCAAACTTTAATGCTATGTGCTTTCCCCTATGGGTCTCGGGAAGTTTAAAAACTTTCCGGTAAAAACAATTGCCCTGCCATTGCTGATCCTTAATCACCAAAGGTTCAATATGAGCCGTATGAGGCAAGGATACTTTTTCCCACTTGAATGAAGACGACAACGAAGAAAGCTCATTAATATCCTCTGTAGTCAGATCTTTAACAAATTCCCAGTTTTGATTGAATAACTTTTCGCGCTGAAATTCTCCTTTCTGGTTTCTGTATCTCCCGCACGAGATCAATAACAGGACACTCAGAAAAACGGTAATGTTTTTTTGCATAGTTTTTCTATCTCTTTCGGTTTACTTTATATATTTTTCACTCAAATAATCAGCTGCCTCAGTAATATTGGCCTGAAAGTCGAACAATGCACAGTTTTCCCAGCTGGATCCGGTTCCCCACAAATCTTGCAAGGCACTGGTTATCCATGCCGGTTCCCAGTAAACAATGCCGGAAGCACCGGCAGCTGCCATTTTATGATTTAAATCGATAAGGAAGTTTTTCTGCCCCTCAATAGTGTAAGGGTAACCTTCAAGGGGCGGATGCTGGTCAGACCAAAGATTTCCGTAGTGATCATTATTCTCGGTGGTGAAGGGGTAAGCGGTTTCCAGTATCATTACGTCTTTGTTGTATCTCTCTTTTATTGTTGAAACCACTTGAGGCAGATCATCAAAAGCAATATCGGTATGCCATAACGGATAAAAAGAGAAGCCGATAATATCGAAATCCGTAATTTTTCCCTTGCCAATGGCATCTTTCACCCACCAGTCCATATTTTTGGGGTCGGCAACATGAAGAGCGATCTTTATTGATCGGCCGGTTTCGCTTTCAATATCACGCACAGCATGAATGCCAGCATTAACGATCTCCCCAAAATTACTCCAGTTTCCTTCACAAACATTCAATGCCGGGAATCCGGTACTGGTATTGGTAATCATCATACCACAATTGGTTTCGTTACCGACCTGCACCATTTCGGGAAGCACATCCTGATCATTCAACCAAGCCAAAATACTATAGGTATAATTATAAACTGAATCTTTGAGTATTCCTATGTCGGAAATATTTTCCCAGGCCTGAGGCACTTTCTGGTAGCCCGGATCGGCCCAGGTGTCGGAATAATGAAAATCGAGCAGTGCTGACATTCCGGCTTCATGTGCTCTCTTTATGGTCTTAGCCACATCCTTGGGTCCACTATAAATCACGGTTCCTTCACCATAAATATCTTTTATCCAATTGGGACTATGCCATATCCTCACTCGGGCAAGATTGGCACCCTTAGCTGCCAGAAGTTGGTACGGATCTTCCGGCCTATTATCCATTTTATAAATACCTCCGTGATCTTCTATCTGATTGACATAAGAAAGATCTACGCCCATAATATATGGCTTGAGCGCCGTATTCGGTTCTTCTTGTTCCGGGGGGGCGGGTTGCTCATTTCCCGAACAAGCATACGAAAGGATGGTCACCAGTGAAAATCCAATGAAAAAAAGTGATGGCTTACTCATTCTATTTAGCTTTTTATAAACAAGACCAAATATAAAAAAGCCTTAAAAAGTGTATTTGTCTTTATCTGCCCTAAATTTGTTCATTTCTTACATCATAGCGCATTTCGCAGTTCAACAATCCATACCAACTTGTTTAAAAGCGGATTACAAACATTGTCTAATTCTTACAAAAATTGGTTCAAATCAATCCTATCCAACAATTGTTGTTAAAATATTTCTATTTTTGATTTTCTGTGAAACCGATTCTTAATTCGGAAAGACAAAAACATCCATCAATGTTAAATAGAAATATCACTCTGTTTTCAAGCTTTCTAATCGATAACATTTTCCTATTTCCATTGACCTTGATTTTTCTAGGGTTGCTCCCCTTTGCCACAAAAAGTCAATCATTGCATCCTCTCTATTTCTCAAACCTAACCATTGAACATGGTTTACCTTCAAATACGACCAACTCAATTGTACAAGATCCGTATGGTTTTATTTGGATAGGAACCGCAGAAGGGCTATGCCGTTATGATGGCTTTAAAATGATTGCTTTCCAAAAGTCAGCAACACCTGGTTCTCTTCCATCGGATGAAATTTCAGCCCTTACCTGCAACAACGATATTTTATGGGTAGGAACCTGGGATGGACTTTACACCATTAATGTCAGAACCTTTCAGGTCAAACAAATCAATGTAGGCGAAAATCGGATCATCCGTACATTGTATATCGATCGATCGGAAAATGTATGGATTGGGACGGCTAGTGGTTTATTGAAGTATAACGAAAAACGCAATGTCTACACTTTTTATAACACTTCCAATTCAGGATTATCGCATAATACCATCCGCTCTTTCTATGAAGCCCAAAATGGAGATCTCTGGATCGGCACCTATGACGGACTTAACCGCTATCGCAACGATACTATTATTGCTTTTGATGTTAAAGGGAACTATAAACCACTGTTAAAAAACAATCTCATCGTTTCCATCAATGGTTGTCCCCAAACAAAGGACTCTTTATTATGGGTTGGCACTGAAACGGGGCTGGCTCGTTTCAACACATATACCGGACAATATGAACTGTTCAATGCTTCCAATACGGAATTCAGCAACGAGGTAATCAAAACCATATACATACAAAACGATACCCTCTTATGGCTTGGGACCGACTTCGGACTGGATATTTTTAATACCTCATCCGGAGTGGTAACCACTTTTTTCCACGACCCCATGGTGAACAATACCATTGCCAACAACGTAGTATGGGAAATCTATGAAGACCGGCAGAACCGACTCTGGCTCATCACATCGGGCGGTGTCAGTTTGGCAGACAGAGGTGACCCCTATTATCATTTACATGAAGAATTTTTCAGATTTCAGGAACCACGGATCGGAAACCAGATACGTAATATTTTAACGGACCATCACGGCAATATCTGGCTAGCAACGATTCACGGAGTGGTACAACGACACCCCTCAGGACGAAGAGAGACTTTTTCCACCACATCTGCCCCTTCCAAACGATTACTTCTGGATAATGTTTATGCCCTTGATGAAGATGACTACGGACGAATTTGGATTGGCACAGCCGGGGGCATAAACATCTGGGATCCGGTCAATAAAAAAATGCATTCTGTCACGGTGGGCCAGGAAAACGGATTGACCTCAAACTATATCAGTGGTTTTGCCAAGGATTATAAAGGCAATTTTTGGATAAGCGCCTGGGAAGGAGGCCTTTTTAAGGTAATAGACATGAACGTCATCCCTGAGAAAATGAAATTTAAATTGATGGACAAGGAAGGCAATGGCCTATTGCTCTCTCACAACGGAGATATCTATTATGGCATAGGCGATCGGTTATGGAAAATGGACAGATTTTCACTCCAAAAAAAACCATTGCCTATCATTAATCAGTTGATGGAGGAGAAAAGCATCACAGCTTTGCTCTCGGGAGAATCCCAAGACCTTTGGCTTGCAGCTGAAGAACTACTTTTTAAATATGACCTCCATTCTGATAGTGCAACACAAATACATGTGAATCTGACACCGCCCCAAAAAATTTTAAACCTGGAAAAAGATCCGGAAGGAAATATTTGGGGCACCACCCAAAATGCCATTTTTCGAGTTGATGTTTTACACAATGAAATGATCTCCATTCCTATAAATCAGGTCTCGCCATTCAAGGGCTTTTATTCTGGTTGCAGCGCTCTAACTCAAAGCGGAACCATTTTATTTGGAGGAGATAATGCTTTTGTGGAGATTAATCCCAAACGAATAGACCTTCCCAAAATAAACTCTCAAGTTCATATTACGGGCTTAAGGATCAATAATCAAAACATCCTTCCTTTCCGGACCCCCATATTGCAAACCGATATCGCCTATGCCAATACGTTAAAACTAAAACATTACCAGAATTCTTTAACCTTTGAATTTTCAACGCTGGATTACCTTTCTCCGGATAAAGGACAGTTCAGGTATAGACTAACACCGGCACAGAATCAATGGATTTACAACAGCGGCAACAATAATTTTGCAGTCTTTGCTAATGTAAAACCAGGAGAGTACCTTTTTCAGGTTCAAGGGACCAACCACCTGGGAATTTGGAGCGACACCACAGAGCTAAAAATTATTATTTCCCCGTCTATTTGGCTCAGCAAAGGATTCCTGGCAATTTATCTGTTGCTCATTGTTGCCATGACCTATTTTGTGTTCAGGGTCTTCAGTTATCGCCAAAAGTTACGAAATGAATTACAAATCGTAAAGATTGAAAAGCAACACAGCGAAGCCCTCTACCAGGCAAAGATCCAGTTCTTCACCAATATTTCTCATGAATTCCGGACACCCCTCGGTTTGATTCTAGCCCCCCTAAAACAATTGGTAAATGCAGGAATCAGTGATCCCAAATTGCAACATATGATCGAATTGGCACATCGCAATGCTGGGAGACTCTATAAACTCATTAACCAACTTCTTGATTTTAGAAAAATAGAATCATCAGAACTACAAATTCATCTCCAGGATACGGAATTAGTCAGTTTTGCAAAGTCAATTTTTGAATCTTTTGACGATTTGGCTTCCAGGCACAAGATAGCCTATCAGTTCCAATCAGAAGTACCTACTCTCAATTGTAGTGTTGATCGAGAAAAGGTAGAGACCATTCTCTTTAACCTTCTTTCCAATGCCTTTAAATTTACGCCTGAAGGTGGGGAAATAATCGTTGGTCTGGAGATAACAACCATCGATGCCGGACAAAAAACGATTGAATTAAGTGTTTCCGACACAGGTATGGGGGTATCTGAAGTAGATCAAAAAAAGATCTTCGAGCTGTTTTATCAATCCCCTGCCAGAAAAGTTTCTGAATCTGGTTCGGGTATAGGACTCACTATGTCCATGGAGTATGCGCGATTACATGGTGGCAATATTAACCTGAAAAGCGAACTCGGGAAAGGGAGCAGATTCATTCTGCAAATTCCATTTGTTAACGCTTCGGCCAAATATTTCAAAACCGAAATTAGAAACTCTTTCCAAAAGAAACTCGCTGACAACACCGATAAATTGCCAACAGCACCTCCGAATGCAAAAAAAATCCTGATCGTCGATGACAACCCGGATTTTTTGGAATACCTAAAAATAAACCTGGGGCAAGACTATCACTTGGAATTTGCAGATGACGGTGCCGATGGCCTCGACCGAGCACAAAAAACATTCCCCGATCTAGTTATCTCAGATGTGATGATGCCAGTGATGAGCGGAACTGAATTATGCAGCATCTTGAAAACCACATCGGCAACCGCCCACATTCCTGTCATTTTATTAACCGCTAAAAGCCTCGACATTGACAAAACCGAAGGTATGAAAAAAGGTGCCGACATGTATATCACCAAACCATTTGACCTAGAATATCTCCGGTCAAGTATAAAAAGCATCTTCCGAAGAGAAGAACAGCTTACCCGGTATATTGAAACTCGATTGTTACTTTCTCCGCAAAAAGAGGATCAAAAGGAAGATCCGGACAAACTATTCGTGAAAAAAGTAATATCCCTCATCGAGCGCAACATTGCAAATCCCGACTTTTCAGTGGAAGTGATCAGTAAAACATTGGGCATAAGCACCACCCATCTCTATCGAAAACTAAAATCCATCACCGGACAATCGACACGAGATATACTCAACAACTATCGAATGCAAAAAGCTGCCAACATGCTCAAAAACAAGGATGGCAATATCACGGAAGTAATGTATGCTGTCGGATTTACCAGTTTATCAAGCTTTTCTAAAAGTTTTAAAGCAAAATTTGGCATGTCACCAAAGGAATTCCATTCAAATATTTAACTATCTTTGTTATAACTAAAAACCATTGGATGTTTAAATTAATTTTGGATCTGGTAATATAATTAACCTTTGCACTCTTTCCAAAGGTTAACTTTTCTTATACCCTGGTCAACTCTGGCCGGAGTAAAATTATTTGTTCTATAAATTACCTTTATAACAAATTGAACACCCCGATTATGGGATCAGATCTTCCCTGATCAAGTCTCCAATTTTAAAATTTAAACATCATGAAAAACGAAAATACATTAATCCATGACCATGACATTTCTCTAATCTGCGATTATTTTTCAATCCTACAAAGGCAAGGTCCCGGGAGCCCCGCCATGACACTTAAAGCATTAAGTTTTATTGAAAATTTAGACACTCAATCGCGAATTGCCGATATAGGCTGTGGTACAGGAGGCCAAACAATGGTACTGGCCAAGCACGTAACAGGTCACATTACCGGCCTTGATCTCTTTCCTGCCTTCATTGACCGTTTCAATAAAAACGCAACCCGGTTGGGCCTGAATGATCGGGTAAAAGGCATCTCCGGGTCGATGGAAAATCTCCCCTTTGAAGAGGAAGAATTAGACCTTATTTGGTCGGAAGGGGCCATCTATAATATTGGCTATAAAAGAGGATTGGAAGAATGGCGTAAATTTCTGAAAAACGGAGGATATATTGCCGTTACAGAGGCATCATGGTTGACCGAGGAGCGCCCCTCTGAAATCCATAAATTCTGGATGGATGCATATCCGGAAATTGACACCATTCCAAACAAAATTGCCCAGATGCAAAAAGCAGGGTATATTCCAATAGCTTCGTTTATCCTTCCTGAAGAGTGTTGGACAGACCATTTTTATATTCCTCAGGTTAAGTCTCAAAATATCTTCCTGAAAAAATATGCAGGCAATAAGAAGGCAGAAGAATTAGTGACTTATCAACAACATGAAGCACAATTATATGATTTGTACAAGGCTTATTATGGATATGTATTCTACATCGGAAAAAAACTCAATAATATGTAAAAAAGTGTCATGGACCCTTGCACCCGACAATTTTAATAACACTTATGGTCCGGGCTAAATAAATATTGTACCAATTTGTAATTAACAATTTGAATGACTATGGAAAATTCAAGAAAATACCATATTAACTCCTATCCCCCATCAATTTCAAGAATTATCAATTTTCCTATAGTTCAGTTCCAGCAATAATTATTTTTTGCAAAAAAATTTCTTGATAAATATTGCATGTGTTAATTTTTGTCTATATTTGCAAACAGAAAGTTCAGCCTTTCCCTTAAATCAGAAAAAATCCAAAAAAAGGTTCGATGTGAATCGAACCTTTTTTGTTTTTATTTCGGAATCATTATAATAATTATTAAACAATTCGTTGTCTGCGGACATGCAACTTTTCTTTCCCCTGGAAAATCATCCCCCGATACATTTTAACGCTAATAACGAGGCCTTCCGGCAGCCATTCTGTTGCAAAATTTAATATAGAGTCCAATAGGGAAAAATTAAAAATCTAATCATCTGTTGATGGGAATAGGTGATTTTTTATATTTTTGCACCGTGAAATAACGGGTTGTTAGCTCAGTTGGTTTAGAGCATTACCTTGACAGGGTAGGGGTCACTGGTTCGAATCCAGTACAACCCACACAAAACCGGCAGAATAATTCTGGCCGGTTTTTTTAATGCAATAAAAAATAATTCAAATCATTCCGAATAATAATTCTGGCTACTCCTGACCGTCCAAGAAAGTTAAGCCACAAAGCTCTCAAGCTATAATCCTACTCGAAAAACGAGAGACGCAGGGAAAAACATACCGATCTATTGAATATGTGTAACTTTTATTATTTTTGGATTTTCACAAAGAAATTTTAGCTACCTCATCATCCAAACCAAAAGAGAATCGATGGAAATGACATATAACGAGGAGAATTGGGACCGGTTGGTACTGGAACTAAGTAAACGTTTTAAAGTAACGGCCGATTTTGATTTTATGCTATTTCTAATCGGCATTCAGGAGCTAGGACAGGGAATGCGCACCTATTCACGACAAGAGAAAATGGACCTCATCAATTTGGGGAAATGCACCCTTTTATCTTACGAAGGCTATCTTGAACCCAACGGAAAGGATGACGATGGGTGGCCAAAATTTAAAGAAATTAAGCCTCTAAAATCCTTAACACCTTCTCTGACAAACCACTTACTTAAGAAGTCTGCATTCGAATACCTCAAACAACAACTAAATCTTTAAATTCTTTATTATGACCTTAATTGTAAAGCTAAAAAAGTCACTATTGCCACTATTAATTGTCTTTTTGGGACTTATTCTTGTCCAATGCGATAATAAACCTGAGAAAAAAGTCCTTATAAAAACCCCATACGGAAACATGAAGGTAAAACTGTATGATGATACGCCCAAACACCGAGACAATTTTCTCAAACTTGTAGAAGAAGGGTTTTATGACCAACTTTTATTTCATCGGGTAATTAATGGTTTTATGATACAGGGAGGAGATCCCGAGTCAAAGGATGCCGCCAAAGATGCCCGTTTAGGAAGTGGCGGTCCGGGTTATACCCTCCCTGCAGAAATTAACTATCCCACCCATTTTCATAAAAAAGGAGCCCTCGCTGCAGCCAGGCAAGGAGACCAGGTTAATCCCGAGAAAAAATCTTCAGGATCCCAATTCTATATTGTCCAGGGTAAATCCTATTCAAATGAGGAACTTAGTTCAATGGAAGAGCAATTGGCACAGCGTCGTCTTCAGTCCAAAATGTATGAAATGCTCACGCCCTACCAAGATACTCTGATGGCCATGAGACAAAAAAATGACCGCGAAGGCTTTGAAGCACTCATCTCCCAGATTGAGCAAAGAGCCAAAGAAGCGTTGGGCGATTCAGCCAGTTTTAGTTTCCCCGATCAGGTGCGTGAGGCTTACACATCGGTTGGTGGCACACCATTCCTGGATGGTGAATACACCGTTTTTGGTGAGGTGATAGAAGGCCTGGACGTCATCGACTCCATTGCTTCAGTAGCCACCGGCGCCATGGACCGTCCGGTGGATGACATGGAAATGACCATGGAAATCATTGAAGAATAACCATTAACAGACATCATTCATTAACCCACATATATTTAAACCTCCCGGATTCGTGTCCGGGAGGTTACCGTTCTAACAAACTCGATTCTTAAAACTAAGAATAAACAACAATCAGAAGTCCATTTCATTTAAATGCAAAAGCTTTTACTCATACGGTATGTCATAACACTGTTTCTTCTGACCCAATCGTTGGCAGCTCAGCAATACACGCACTATGTTCTCATAAAAACCAACATGGGCAACATGAAGGTAAAGCTATACAACGACACCCCCAATCACCGTAATGAATTTCTCAAACTGGTGAACAACGACCATTTTGATGGAACACTATTTTACAGAGTAATAAAAAACTTTGTCATTCAAGGAGGTTCTTCCGATTCAAGAAATGCTCCACGTGGAAAACACATCGGTTATGGAACATCTGCAGCTAATATTGATGCCGAATACCGGGACAACCATTTTCATAAAAAAGGGGCACTTTGTGCTCCGCGACAACCCGAAAACATCAATCAATTTAAAATGTCGGACATTTCTCAGTTTTATATTGTTCAGGGCAGAGTTTGGACCAATGAAGAACTGAATATAATCGAAAAAAATCACAACATCCCTATCAAAAACGAACTGAAACGAAAATACTATCTGCCTCGCAAAGAAGAACTGGCAAAGCTTAAACAAGAGGATCCGAAGGCATTCAATAAACTTCTTCGGCAAATCAAAGAAAAAATCAACTTTGAATATTCATTGTCCGATTACCTCAAATTTACAGACCAACAAAGAAAGGCTTACACCACAGTAGGAGGACTCCCCGATCTGGACGGCGAATACACGGTTTTTGGAGAGGTTGTGGAAGGCCTTGATGTCATCGATAAAATTGCCAATCTCAAAACCGATAAAAACGACCGCCCCTATACCGATGTTGTAATTAAAATTCAGGAAATATCACAATAAGAGCAACATGAAAAATCAGGTTAAAACAAACCCTCATGACATACCCGTTTTCTTCGAGTACCATTAGAGTAATGAACCCGACTAAGATTATCCGAATGAACCCATTCTCCAATCTCACATCCAAACATTTAATCTTCCTTTTTCTAATTGTTCTTGGGGCATTGATGCTTCCCTCCTGCCAAACCACACCAAAGAAAAAAGTGACTGCACATTCCTCCCGTGGATCTTTTCAGGAAAACATAAAAGGGATGGTTGAGATTCACACTTTCGACCAATACAACCGTCCAGGGAAAAAAGGATTCGGATTCTTCATCGATCGCGATCTGGTGATTACCAATCTGAATTGGATCAAAGGTTCATACAAAGCAAAAATTGCTCCTCCGGGCACAAAAGATTTTCGAGACGTAAGAGGGTACACTGCCTATGACCATAATCTTGACCTTCTTCTCCTGAAAGTTAAAAGAAACAATCCCAAACATTTAAACCTATCAAATAACCCTTCGATACCCGATTCTGTTTACACATTAAAAAGACCATCCCGAAACCTCTATATTCGTAAAGGGAAAATTGGCCCATATCATGATCAGGATAGCGTCAGCTTCAGGGAGGCACCTATAGCCTTCAAACCCGGGAAGCCGGTTTTCACTCTCAATCATGAAGTTTATGGGATCGTTCAAGAAAGAAAAGTCAGAGATACGATTCAAAAGGTTGTTTTGCCGACTCAATATATCACCCGTCTTACAGGACGACAAAACACTCACCCTAAATCAATCTGGGATTTACGCACAAAAACCAACAAGAAATACCTCTCATACAAAAAGATAGCAGGCTTTCGAATCAAGACAACAATGGGCAATATTGCCATACGCCTCTACAACGACACCCCAACATTCCGGGACAACTTTATTAAACTGGTAAGTGATCATTTCTACGATAGCCTCCTGGTACACCGGGTACTGAAAGATTTTTTGATACAGACGGGAGCGGCTGATTCCAAATATGCAAAAAGAGACGATGTGGTAGGCTGGCAGGGCCCAGGATATGATCTTCCTACGCGAATTGTACCTTCCCGTTTTCATAAAAGAGGCGCTATGGCCGCATCCAAACGTCCGGCCGATAGAAACCCACGAAATCGTTCTGACGGTTCCCAATTCTATATCATATCCGGCAGGATTTTCACCCACGAAGAGTTGGACGATATTGAAAAAGAGAAAGGATTTAAATTCACACCTTCACAACGTAAAATATACACCACCGTCGGAGGGGCTCCCTACCTTGATGGGGATTATACAGTTTTTGGAGAAGTAATTCGGGGCATGGAAATCGTCGACAAAATTGCTGCAGTAAAAACTTATGGGGAAAACCGCCCTGTAAACGATATCAGAATCAAGACAATTGAAATTATCAAAAAATAAAATTAAGACCCAAACTACATTCAGAGTATGGGGAAAAATAAACGAAACATTGAAATAGTGCCCTATGGAAGAAACGGCTTTTAAATCATTTCCGATTAACCGAGCCGACTCAGTTTTTCTATGATTTCCATGCTGTTTATTTTAATCCGTCTCAGGTTTAAATCAATAATTCCATCTTTTTTAAACTCGCTTAAAGTTCGAATCAGGTTTTCTTTAGAAGTGGATGCGAGCTGGGCAAACTCTTTTCGTGTCAATGGCAACTCAAAATACCCATCCCTAACTTCCAGAAAACTATAAAAAAACAATATAAGTTCCGCAACTCTGCCGGTCACATGTTTATTACTTCGTGAAATTACCTGTCGCAATAAGGATACACTTTGACGCGAAGACTCTTTAAATAAATAAATGGCAAAATCAGGATTTCGAAGCATTAAATCATTCATTAAATTCTTTTCCACATAGCACACTTTTGCAGACGTAAGCGCGTTTGAAGAATAATTAAAATGATGATCAGCCAGCGAAAGCAGATTCATAAATTCCAGTCCCTTTCTTAACGTAACTAAAATATCTTTCCCATTTTGATTCCGGTAATAAATTTTGACAATACCATCTTCTATCCAAATAAAATGGGTTAAGGGAGTCCCCTCCCTGAATATTACTTCTCCCCTGTTGAAATATACGATCTCGATATTTCTTTCGAACAACTCTTTATCTTCACCGGATAAATATTTTGAAAAACGGGAACACAAAAGAACATCTTTCTTTTCGTTTTCTGTATGAACCAACACTTCTATTCAAATTTAAGCAACACGGAAATGCAATAATTTTCATCAAAACCTTGAGCAGACACCGATTATCGGGAAACAATGTGGGAAATCAACTCAAAACGAACCATCGATAATCACAAACCTAAATAAATCAAAAACTATGCTCAACACCTCCCAACTTAGATGTCGACGCCTTTCCCTTTTGTAATTATCGCAAATGGCGTCAAAAGAACTATTTATTAAAAAGCTTTTCCAAGAAAACAGGGTGATTCTTATCACCTAATAAAAAGGCTTTTCTCATCTTATGAAAAGACAAATTTTACTTTCTTAATTACTTAGAATCATCCCAAATTAAACATCTAAACTTCCATCTAAAACGTACACTTTCAGTCGCAATTTTTAATCCGAACCTTTCATCTTGAATATCAATCAACACGATTACTATTTAATTTTCAGCTAATTCCGGAAAACAAAAAGAAACGTCTTCTCCTTTCCAAAAGTTCATTTAAAAGAAGATTAGCCGTAACACATCATGCAGATTTAGATCTTCGATTGAACAGAACAAACAATGGAGACCACTGGGCTACTCATCGGGATGCTAAAGAAAAACTTTTTAATTGTTAAATATGAACTTTAAAAATTTGAAAATTGGTCAGAAAATTATCGTCGGTTACATTTTTGCGGGCATTATGGGATTAACAATAGGTATATCCGGAATCACAGCCATGGCCAACTTGGATGATTCTTTCAATTCCGTTGCCAATAAAAGTCTTCCTTCCGTTTACTACATGGGAGATATGGAACATTCCATAACAAAAATATATGAAAGCTTTTTGGACTTAAGCAATCCCAATCTAACCCGCCTTCAGAGAGAGCAAGTGGTAAAGGATATTGAGTTGTTTCGAGAAGGTTTGCAAACAACAATGAAAAAATTCTCCCGATTAGATATTGCTGACGAAGAAAAAAAAATGTACGATAATTTAACCAATGATTTAAAGGAATGGCGAAAGATAGACCAACAAATCCTTGAGTTGAATACCGCATTCATGCAACTAGGCATCATGAATCCCACTAAAACGAAAGGGCAAATAGAAGAATTCATGAAAGACCATTATGATCTCCAATTAAAAGTATCGCATTCCCTTGAAAATAAAAGACAATTCGTTGATGGAGAATCGTCTAAAACCTGTCAATTTGCCCAGTGGTTTACAACATTTGACACGACAGATACCATTATGTCATCTTATCTAGAACAAATAAAACCCTATCATAACAGCTTCCATAATGCAGTTTACAAAATTAAAAGTCTATTGAAAAAAGGACAATTTCAAGAAGCAAGGGACCACTACAATAAATTAATGATTCCTATCGCTCAAAAATTATTCAATTCATTTTATGAAATCGAAAATGGCATTAAGAAGTCTCAGAAGATTTTAAACCAAATCATTGAAATTTCTGAAAATGAAATGGGAAGCCAATACAAAAAATTCAACCACAGTTTCACACAACTAAAAAGCTTTAACACAAATTACGTACGAACGGAAAAAAGCAAAGGAACCCAAACCTTCAATTCTAACATGCTTCTTATTATCTTCACCATCATTGTAGGAATGTCAATATCCTTCATTCTGTCCTTTCTCATTACCAGAAGTATCACCCGGGGTCTTGGACAAGGAGTAGCTTTAGCGCAAAGGATAGCAGAAGGTAATCTCTCAGTAGATTTATCAAGCAATATCCTTAATCAAAAAGATGAAGTGGGACAACTGGCAAATGCCCTCCAAAATATGGTAAATCAACTGAAGAAAATCATTAGCGATATAATTAACAGTTCCGAAAGCATCTCCGGCGCCGGTCAGGAGATGAGCTTAAGCTCACAACAATTATCCCAAGGTGCCAGTGAGCAGGCTTCTTCGGCAGAAGAGATATCTTCTTCCATGGAAGAAATGGTGGCAAATATCCAACAAAACACAGAAAACGCCATAGAGACCAAGAATATGGCGACTCAAGCCTCCGAAGAAATCAGAAAAGCAAACAAAAGTTCCGCATCAGCCACCAATGCCATGCAAGAAATCGCCGCCAACGTTTCTATAATCGAAGACATCGCCCTTAAAACCAACATCCTGGCTCTCAATGCCGCAGTAGAGGCTGCACATGCCGGTGAACAAGCACAAGGCTTTACGGTTATTGCCAAAGAAATTCGAAATCTGGCCGAAAAAAGCCGTATTGCTGCCAATAAAATTGATCAATTGGCAAAACAAGGTGTAGTCATTTCGGAAGAAGCCAGTAAACAATTAAGCGCTATTGTTCCCAATATCGAAAAAACCGCAAACCTAGTTCAAGAAATTGCTGTTTCTGGTTTGGAACAGCAATCAGGGGCCGACCAAATCAACAGCGCCATTCAACTACTGAATCAGGTAATTCAACAAAATGCCGCAGCATCTGAAGAATTGGCTTCCGGTTCTGAGGAACTTTCTGGACAGGTGCACCATATGAAAGAAATGGTATCGTATTTCAGGGTTCAATAACAATGACACTGGTAGAGTAGAAACGTCTGGGTTTGCGCAACATCCCATGAAAAAAATTCACTGATTTTTTAATCATTGTTCAACAACAAATGGCTAAAACATGGCTTCTAAAAAGAATCAGTGAAGATTGGCCCCAAAAAATTTATTACTTTTGTCAGTCACACAATTTTATTAATTTGATAAAAGACAATCTAAAATCAGATTGTTCCAAAAATACAATACAATGCTTGATAAAATCCATGAATTACTGAACGAGGTTAAAGATTTGGCTGCATCTTCAGCAGAAGAAGCCGAACAACTGCGCATCAAATATCTCAGTAAAAAAGGCATAATTCCCGGCCTCTTCAATGAATTTAAGAATGTTCCCAACGAGCAGAAAAAAGCAGTAGGTCAGGCCATCAACCAGCTAAAAAGCATTGCACAAGAAAAAATTAATCACCTGAAGGAACAATTTGAACAATCGGGGCCAACAACAGAAATTTCCGACTTAACACTTCCGGGAACAAGCATGCCTCTGGGTAGTCGTCACCCCTTGTCCATCATCCGTAACCAGATTGCGGAAATATTCGGACGTATCGGCTTTTCTGTCGCTGAAGGACCGGAGATAGAAGACGACTGGCATGTATTTGAGGCCCTAAACTTTCCACCGGAACACCCAGCCCGTGACATGCAGGATACCTTTTTCATCACACAGGATCCTGACATCTTACTAAGAACGCATACCTCTTCGGTTCAAATCCGGACCATGGAACAACAAAAGCCACCCATCCGAGCCATTTTCCCGGGAAGAGTGTTTCGCAACGAAGCCATATCGGCCCGGGCCCATTGTATTTTCCATCAGGTAGAAGGGTTATACATTGACAAAGATGTTTCATTCGCGGATTTACGACAAACGCTCCTCTATTTTGCTAAAGAAATGTTTGGTCAGGACACTCGGATTCGTTTGCGTCCTTCTTACTTCCCCTTTACCGAACCATCCGCCGAAATGGATATTTCATGTACTCTTTGCGGAGGCAAAGGATGTAATATCTGTAAACACACCGGATGGGTAGAAATATTAGGTTGCGGAATGGTCGACCCCGCGGTACTAACCAACTGCAGAATTGATCCACACGAATACACCGGCTTTGCTTTCGGAATGGGGATTGAACGGATTGCCATGTTGAAATATCAGATTAATGACATTCGACTCTTCTTTGAAAACGATATTCGATTCTTAGAACAGTTTAAATCAGAAGCTTAACCGGGGCAAAAAACTACTCATAATCTTGAAAAGTTGACCCCATTCTCAGGTCAACTTTTTTTCTCTGTCACGAACCGAATATCATACAACCGCCCATTGAAAATTCTCTGATTAATAGACAAAAGTACAACACTATCATAGCATACGACCGGCTTATCGCATGCTTCGATGCGACTCCATCACATGCTTCGATGCGACTCCATCACATGCTCCGATGCGACTCAATCGCATGCTCCGATGCGATTTTACCACATGCAGAGAAAAACCAACAACTCTTTAACATTCCGCACACCTTCTGCAATCATTTTGAGCGTCCCCAATGTCGATTTAAAGGCCTTTAATCTTTCCCGGGAAAGACCGCAATCTTATCCTGTCGGCAAAAAATTTTCTCTTTCAACCAAAGATAACAAACCGACAAAATTTTTTATCTTGTGGCTGTTTTGGCTTTTTTTGAAGCCAATCACCCAATAAAACAAGAATACCTGAGGCGAATAGAGGAGGATAGTAAATATAATTACAGCGGGAAAAGGGTTCATCTTTTCGGCCAAAAGACAAGAATCAGTATTAATATAATAACCAGTAAATCTTAGAACTATGCTAAATCCAGTATTTTGGTTTGTTCCGGTCGCTTCAATGATAGCGCTGTTTTTTGCCTGGTTCTTCTTCAAGCAGATGATGAAGAACTCGGAAGGCAATGATACCATGAAAGAAATAGCCCGCCATGTGCGTGAAGGTGCGAATGCTTATTTACGCAGTCAGTACAAGGTGGTAGGTAAGGTTTTTGTAGTGTTGGTCATTCTGCTGGCCATTCTGGCTTATTTTAATGTTCAAAATCCTTTTGTTCCCTTGGCATTCCTCACCGGAGGTTTTTTCTCTGGGTTATGCGGTTATCTGGGCATGAAAACCGCCACTTATGCCTCGGCCCGAACTGCTCAGGGAGCATCTCAATCCTTGAATCAGGGATTGAAAATCGCCTTTCGCAGCGGTGCTGTGATGGGACTCGTGGTGGTTGGCTTTGGTCTTCTCGACATTGCCATGTGGTTTTACGTCCTTAACGAATGGGTTTTCACGCCGGAAAACATGCAAAACGGACTTGAATTTGCCGGCCTCACCTTTGTCCATCCGGGCATTTCCGAAAGAGAAAAGATGGTAGAAATAACGGTTACGATGCTGACCTTTGGCATGGGAGCTTCCACTCAGGCTTTATTCGCCCGTGTAGGTGGCGGCATTTTCACGAAAGCAGCCGATGTGGGCGCCGACCTTGTAGGTAAAGTAGAAGCCGGAATTCCCGAGGATGATCCCCGTAATCCTGCCACCATTGCCGATAATGTGGGTGATAATGTAGGCGATGTTGCCGGTATGGGGGCTGACCTTTATGAATCCTATTGCGGCTCAATCCTTGCTACAGCCGCGTTGGGGGCTTCGCTCCCCGCCCTCACCGGAACGGAGCAGATGCAGGTAGTCTTGGCACCTATGATCGTCGCAGCTGTCGGCATATTACTATCCATTGCAGGTATTTTCTTTGTTCGAGCCAAAGAGTCGGCCACACAAAAAAACTTGCTCACTTCCTTATTACTTGGCACCGGAGGTAGTTCATTTCTGATATTGGTAGCTCTAGCAGTACTTGCCTATTTTGACTGGATCACTTGGGGCCTATTTGGTTCCGTGGTAGTTGGCTTACTTGCAGGAGTCATTATCGGTCAGGGAACCGAATATTTCACCTCTGATGAGTACAACCCCACCAAAGGGATTGCGAAGCAAGGCTTACAAGGCCCTGCCACAACCATTATTGAAGGCATTTCTGTAGGTATGTTTTCAACGTGGATACCGGTAGTAACCATCGTAGCCGGCATTGTTGGATCCTTTGGTTTTGCCGGTGGATTTTCCGATTTTGCCATGGGAGTTTACGGAATCGGTTTCGCTGCAGTGGGAATGCTTTCCACGCTGGGTATTACTCTGGCTACCGATGCGTTTGGTCCCATTGCTGACAATGCCGGGGGAAATGCCGAAATGTCAGAATTACCGCACGAAGTACGAGAACGCACCGACGCTTTGGACATGTTGGGCAACACCACTGCCGCCACAGGTAAAGGCTTTGCCATCGGGTCGGCAGCTCTCACCGCCATGGCTCTTTTGGCGGCCTATATGGAAGAAATTCGTTTATGGTTGGGCAAACTGGCCAAAGCCTCTGTCGATGGGATCCAGCAAATTGGGAATTACGTATTCTATCTGGCGGATCAACCTGAACCCGTAGTGGAAAAAGGACAAAAAGCGGTAGAGATATCCGCAGCAACCATTCGAGACTTTTCCTCGGCCTACGATCTGTCTCTCTTTAATCCGTTATTGCTGGCAGGCCTTTTCATTGGAGCCATGATGGCCTTCGTTTTCAGCTCTATGACCATGAAAGCAGTGGGCCGTGCCGCCAGTAAAATGGTTGATGAGGTGCGTCGCCAATTCAAAGAAATACCCGGCATTATGGAACGCAAAAGCAAGCCGGATTATGCCCGCTGCGTGGAAATATCCACCAAAGGAGCACAGCGTGAAATGATCTTGCCATCCCTTTTGGCAATTGCCGTTCCCGTGATTGTCGGAGTTGTATTTGGAGTTCCTGGCGTTGTAGGCCTTTTGGCCGGTGGATTAACCGCCGGATTTACCCTAGCTATAATGCTCAACAACGCTGGTGGCGCATGGGATAATGCCAAAAAATTCATTGAAAAAGGGAATCATGGCGGGAAAAACAGTGATGCTCACCGCGCCGCAGTAGTTGGAGATACGGTTGGTGACCCCTTTAAAGATACATCAGGACCATCACTCAATATTCTGATCAAACTGATGTCTATGGTATCTGTTGTAATGGCCGGTCTTACCGTTGCCTTTTCTTTGTTTTAAATAACTTTTAAAAAAATCGGTGTCGCACTTTCCCACGTTTATCTGTTTCATTTTGGACAGACAAATAACATAAAGGAAGATGCGACACCGTTATATTTTATTATCCATCGAACCCAAAAGGAATATGTTAATATTTTTATCGTGTCTATTTCGGACCGACAAAAATTTATGACCCAATATCAATTAAAGCTTCTTCATGCAAGCCACTATTACCTTTCAAAATATACAAGAGGCCTCCCAGCGCATTCACACCTTCATTAACCACACTCCCGTAAAGACGAGTGACACTTTAAACGAACTATTGGAAGCCCAACTATTTTTCAAATGCGAAAACCTGCAGAAAAGCGGTGCGTTTAAATTCAGAGGTGCCACCAATGCCGTACAAAATCTGACGAGCAAGGAAGCAATAAAGGGGGTAGCCACCCATTCTTCAGGCAACCATGCGGCAGCATTGTCTTTGGCTGCATACAACAAAAATATTCCTGCCTACATTGTCATGCCCAAGGATGCACCCAAAGTAAAAATTGAAAATGTAAAAAGATATGGAGGGAAGATTACCTTTTGCGAACCCACCCTCGAAGCGCGTGAAGAAGGCTTGGAAAAAGTTATCAAACAAACCGGAGCAACGACTATTCATCCCTACGATTATAAAGATGTTATCTGCGGGCAAGGCACTGCCGCAATGGAAATGATTGAAGACTTTGGCCCTTTTGACATTATAATGACACCTGTTGGAGGTGGCGGACTCCTCAGCGGAACTGCTATAGTAGCGAAACACATGATCCCTTACGTAAAAGTCATTGCCGGGGAACCTGCCAATGCCGATGATGCTTACCGTTCTTTTGAAGCAGGTCACATCATTCCTTCTCACAATCCCAACACCATTGCAGATGGACTTAAAACATCTCTGGGGACACTCAACTTTCAAATTATCCAACAATATGTCGATCAAATCCTAACTGTATCAGAACGATCGATTCGGGAAGCCATGGTTCTTTTAATTAAGCATACAGGTATAATGGCTGAACCCTCATCAGCAGTTCCTCTGGCCGCCATAGAAGAAAACAAAAGGCTTTTTAAAGGAAAAAAAGTTGGCATCATCATTAGTGGAGGAAATATCTCAGAAAAAAACTTCAATCGTATCACTAAAGGAGAGGACTAAACAACCGGGCAAAAGATTCTTTGACCTTTTCAACATAAGGACGATCAATCCATTCCGGCAAAAGAACGATTTCGCTCTCTCGTTGATCTTTTAAAAAGGTTTCTTTCATTTCGTGTGCAACAGTTTTATCATAGATAAAGGCTGTTGCTTCAAAATTTTGTTCAAAACTTCTAAAATCCATATTCGCCGAACCAACAATACTGATCTTATCATCAGCCACAAGGGTTTTCGCATGAAGAAAACCCTTTTGATAAAAATAGACCTGTACACCCGCCTCCAACATTTCCTTTATATAAGATTTTGAACAAAGCAATGTAATAAAGGCATCGCTCTTTTTAGGGATGATAATACGTACATCCACTCCACTCAAAGCAGCCGTTTTAAGGGCAAACAATACACTTTCACTGGGCATAAAATATGGCGTAGCAATATACAGGTAATCACGAGCACTGACGATAATTTGAAAAATACCCATCATAATCGCCGGCCAGTCTGAATCGGGTCCACTTGCAACAATCTGGATAACTTTGTCACTTACGGGTTCAGCAGCCGGAAAATATCGAGCGTCGGTTAGCTCTGTCTGACTAACAAAATACCAGTCGGTCAAAAATATAGATTGAAGAGAATTAACCGCATTCCCTCGGATCATGATGTGAGTATCCCGCCAGATTCCATAATTTTTCGGATTCCCATCTTTGTATCGGTCCGCAATATTATATCCTCCAATAAAGCCAACACGACCATCAATAACCACAATTTTTCTATGATTCCGATAGTTTACTTTACTGGTAAGCAAAGGAAACCGCACCTGCAGGAAGGAATACGCTTGAATTCCGGCACTTCTCATTTCATCAAAGAATGAACGCTTCAATTTCCAGCTTCCTACATCATCCACAATTAATCGAACTTCAACACCTTCCCTGGCTTTCTCCTTCAAAATTTCTTTAACTTGTTTTCCTATTTTGTCTTCTTCAAAAATATAATATTCTAAATGAATAAACCTTTTGGCATTCTCTAGCTCTCGCAAAAGGGCCTTGAACTTTGCTTTCCCGTTGTTAAGAAAAGTCACTTCATTGCCGGAAGTCACCACAGAACTGCTGTTGTTAAGTAGGAGCCTCACAATACCTGTTGGGTCTGAGGCAATGTTATTCCCTTTAAGACTTCCATCGGTTAATTGAATAATCTGAGAATGGGCTAGGTAATTTAAACGATGATGATTGCGCATCCCCTTCCGGGCAATAATTTTTTCCTTTCTGAAATTCTGTCCGAAGAAAATATAAAAAAGGAATCCCAAGCCAGGTAAAAGAAGTAAAACCAAAACCCATGAAATGGTCTTCAACGGACTTCTATTTTCCAATACAATCAATATCACCACCACAAGTATGCTTATGGCATATCCTAGCAAAACATAAGGCAACAACTGACTGGAAAAAATACCGTTAACTAAATCCATCTCTGAAATAATTAAAACCCTGGTTTGTTATATCTACCTGTCAATGTTCTTCCTTCTTGCTACTGCGAGTAACGATGTGCCAGAAAAACATCATAGCTTTGAATAGAAAACAAAACATCTCATTTTGTGTTTAAGTTAATTATTTGTTCTGGAAAACAAACAACCGGCTGTTTCCGAATTTTTCTTCAGAGACTGGCTGCTGTGGAATCAATGGCGCCTTCACTCCAGCCACAAACCATTTCTCTCCTACAAAAACCCTTGCCTCATCCCATAGTCCTGCATCTAAGAAAGCTTTCAGTAAAATGCTTCCTCCTTCTACCATCACCGACTGAATATCACGGCGATACAACTCCTCCAAAATACAGGAAAGAGTATTTGATCCCGGAGAAAGCAATACCGTTTCGACACCTTCTAAAGTCATATCCTTCTTTTCTGTAAACACCAATGTTGGGGTTTCCCCCTTGAAAAGAGATAGGGTATGAGGCAGTTTCCCATGCCTATCCACCACCAGTCTCAAAGGGTCAGGCCCTGACCAATCGCGAACCGTCAAGGAAGGATTATCCCGCAAGGCTGTCATGGTCCCCACTAAGATAGACTGTTCCATGCTCCTCCATTGATGTACTATCCTTCTTGCCCATTCATCGGTTATCCACGTAGGTCTGGGTTCCGCCTCGGTCGATCGGTCAATATCCAGAAAGCCATCACGGGTCTGCGCCCATTTTAATAAAATAAAGGGACGCTTTTTTTCGTGAAATGTAAAAAAACGACGGTTAAGTTCCCGACTTTCTTTTTCCAACACCCCCACTATTACCTCAGCACCGGCAGCACGCAATATTTCAATGCCCTTGCCAGCAACCTTTGAAAAGGTATCTTTGCATCCAATAACGACACGAGGGATTTTTTTCTGACAAATCAAGAGTGAACAGGGTGGGGTTTTCCCGTAGTGAGCACAAGGCTCAAGATTCACATATAAGGTTGACTTTTCCAAAAGGGCAGGATTCTTCACTGCATTAATGGCATTTACCTCCGCATGAGGGGCCCCTGCTTTAAGATGATATCCTTCTCCTATAATGACCCCGTTGTGCACAATAACAGCACCTACCATTGGATTGGGATAGGTATTGCCCTGAGCTTTGCGGGCCAATTGAAGGCATCGTTTCATATACAATTCATCTTGGTGTTGTTGTTCCATGTCACTAATTTTACAGCTTTAAAAAATGTATCTATGCCATCAACAGTAAAAGATATAGTACAAACCATAAGAAATGAACTGTCCGAAATATATCCTTCCCACGAAGCTTTTCAAATGGCATGGCTCATCTTTGAACATCTATACGGTTGGTCAAAAACGGATTTGATGCTTCATGATCACACAAAATTAACCGATTCGGACCACTTATTTGTTCAAAAAACACTGGAAAGATTAAAAAAGCATGAACCCATTCAATATATTCTGGGCGAGACAGAGTTTTTTGGCCTACCTATCCAGGTCAACCCTTCAGTACTCATTCCCAGACCGGAAACAGAAGAATTGGTAGAATGGGTCATCCAAACAACATCCAAACAAAGGTCAGCCGACATCCTGGATATCGGTACCGGAAGTGGATGTATTGCTATTGCTCTGGCTAAAACATTACCAAATGCCCAAATACACGCCTGTGATATTTCTGAAAAAGCATTGCAAACTGCAGCAAAAAATGCTAAAAACAACCAAGTAAAAATAAATTTTGAAATAAAGGATATATTAAATAGCACATCCACCCGCAATGATCCATCAATGGATATTATTGTAAGCAATCCTCCTTATGTAAGAGATTCGGAAAAAAAACATATTCAACCTCACGTTTTGGAATACGAACCCCATCTAGCTCTGTTTGTTAAAGACTCAGACCCATTAATATTTTATCGGGCCATAGCCCTTTATGCCAAAACCCAACTAAAAAAAAATGGCAACCTATTTTTTGAAATAAACAGCGCTTTTGGGGAAGAAATTCAAGCCCTTTTGATCCAAAACGGATTCAGAAATATTGAATTGCGTGAAGACCTATCCGGAAAGTGCCGTATGATCAAAGCTGATAAACCGTTGGGGTGATTCCAAAAAACCTCTAACCGAGGCCTCCATCTCGGGCATAAAACGCGAGAACTGTTGCCAAAGGGCACCATAATTCTTCTCTAATTGCCGAAGGGCATATGCTGTATTATCCGGCAAAGATGAATGGGAAGACATGATACGCAAAGTTTTTTCCACACCATCCAGAAACTGATAGTTTTCAAGTCTTCTGCTTTTAATTAAAAACGGAAGAAACTGTTTAACCTTTAGGGGAAGAGAAAAATAATGCTTTATTAATATTCGATGGGCACGACTAACAAATTCATTCAAGGAAATATCTGAATAGCCGGACCAGTAGGCTGCCAGAAAATGATCATAAACAATATCACAAACGACCCCTGCATAGCGATGATACCCTTCTTTGAAAAATGAAGCACTTTTCAAAAATTCCGGATGACTATCGGTAAAGCCATCTATATGACGATGCAGAAGAATACCGGTCTGAATGGTCCCAGAATATCTGGTAAATTGCCGGCCTTTCACATAATCCCCAATAAAATTGCCAACAAGCAGTCCCTGATCTTTTCCTGACAAATAAAGATGTGCCAAATAGTTCATTCGTATCAAATTTATTTAACTCATTGGTCGAATGGAACTCGCATAGCCAATGCTTAAAAAGTAATAGTTGCGACAATTTCAGCGGTTAATCTCCTGCTCAATCAGCATTAATAAGAAAAGCCGGCAAATGATAGCTTAAATAGAAAGAATATTAGTCAATTCCAACAATTGAGGATTCAACGCCTTTTTGTTTTTCAAAGCTT
The DNA here is from genome assembly GCF_052400625.1 of Thermophagus sp. OGC60D27. NCBI lineage: Bacteria > Pseudomonadati > Bacteroidota > Bacteroidia > Marinilabiliales > Marinilabiliaceae > Thermophagus > Thermophagus sp. OGC60D27. The sequence goes on along the minus strand of NZ_JBQTGH010000002.1, from coordinate 458,413 downwards.
GATTGAAAGGGGTATGTACCACTTTTCTTTCGGATAAACCAACCATAATATTGCGCTGATCATCCAGAAGTGCAGCGACGGCAGCAACACCAAGCTGACTGGCAACAACCCGATCGAAGGCAGAAGGGGATCCACCTCTTTGAATATGTCCAAGAATGGTAACACGAACGTCATATTCAGGGTGATCTTTGCCAACTCTTTCAGCAATTTTTATGGCACCACCGATTTCATCTCCTTCGGCTACAAGAACAATACTGCTGGATTTTGTTTTTCGGTATTCATTATGTAAAAAACTGTCCAGTTGAGTATAGTCTGTTTTGATTTCCGGAACCAGAATAGCTTCCGCTCCCGAGGCAATACCGCTCCTCAAAGCCAGAAACCCGGCATCACGTCCCATCACTTCAATAAAAAACAATCGACTATGTGCAGTTGCGGTATCGCGGATCTTATCAACAGCTTCTACTACGGTATTCAGGGCTGTATCATAGCCAATAGTATAATCGGTACCATAAAGATCATTATCAATGGTTCCGGGGATTCCAACTATAGGAATATCATATTCCTGACCAAATATCCTGGCACCAGTAAATGTCCCATCACCGCCTATTACCACCAGCGCATCAACACCTCTATTCTGAAGGTTTTCATACGCTTTCTTTCTTCCCTCCTCGGTTTTGAAGTCCATACTACGGGCCGATTTTAAAATAGTACCACCAGTCTGAATGATATTACTCACCGATTTGGAGAACATCTCCTCCATTTCGTCGTTTATCAACCCCTGATAACCCTTTTTAATACCAAATACTTTCAAATTGTTATAGATACAACCTCTTACTACCGCACGAATAGCGGCATTCATGCCGGGAGCATCACCTCCCGAAGTTAGTACTCCTACACATTTAATTGAACTCATAGTAAAAATTTTAGGTCCAAATCTGTAAAATCTATTTTTATCTATTATTAAAAAGACCTTATTTTTTCGGCCACTTTCTCCATTAGCCATTGGGGAGTAGAGGTCGCACCACAAACGCCTATACTTGCCGGCCGCCTTTCAAACCAAGAGGTCTGAAGCTCTTCAGGACCTATAATAAAAAAAGTTTTCGGATTAACCGAAACACACGCCTGATAAAGTGATCTGGCATTACTACTTTTGGTTCCTCCCACAAAAATCACAACTTGATGCCTTTGGGCAAACTCTTGTAAATGAGGAGCACGATTAGACACCTGGCGACAAATGGTATCATGAATCTTTACCTCAACACCATTTTTAGCCCTATTCTTTAAGGCTTCCGCAATTTTATGAAATATGACGGGGCTTTTGGTCGTCTGCGAGAAAAGGGCTACAGGATGTTCCGGGTCAACAAATTTAACATCTTCTTCGCCTTCCAATATTATGGCTTCATAATTGGTCTGGCCCGCCAAACCTCTTACTTCTGCATGTCCCTTTTTCCCGTAAATCGCTATCTGTCCTCCTTTCTCCTTCATTTCCACCCATGCACTCTTAACTTTTTTTTGAAGTTGAAGCACCACGGGACACGTGGCATCAATAAGCTTAAGTTTATTGTTTCGGATGATACGATATGATTCCGGTGGTTCGCCATGGGCGCGGAACAGAACCGTGCCTTCCTGCAATTGACCAAAAGCCTGATGATCGATCCCTTTCAGGCCCATTGAATTAAGTCGATCAACCTCCAGATCATTATGCACAATATCTCCCAAAGAATAAATTAAACTTCCTCTGTCCAGCTCTTCTTCTGCTTTAGCAATTGCACGAATAACGCCGAAACAAAAGCCGGACTTATCATCGATCTCCACGTGCAGAGGCCTGTTCTTCTTATGACTTTCAGTTAAAAAACTCATTTATCAACACAATAAAAAACTGAAATCAAGAATTATTATTTTACCCATTTACAACTCCTTTATTTTGTCCAATATCCACTCCAATTGTTCCTGGCGGGTCATATGGCTATTATCAAGGACAACTGCGTCATCTGCTTTTTTCAAAGGACTCTCCAAACGAGTACTATCTATCCTGTCTCGTTCTTCAACGTTATTTAGGATTTCTTCAAAAGAAGGAGAAAATCCTTTTGCAATCATCTCGTCATATCTTCTTTTAGCTCGAACCTCAGGAGATGCTGTCATGAATATTTTCAAATCAGCATTGGGAAACACCACTGTACCAATATCTCGTCCATCCAATACAACGCCCCCCTTTTCTCCCATCAGCCTCTGTAATGCAACGAGGTGCTTTCGAACGAAGCCAAGAGCACTTACAGGACTTACATTGTTACTAACCTCCAAACTCCTGATTTCGTCTTCGACCTTTTCGCCATTCAAATAAGTTTCATTCACCTTTTTGTCGGGGTTTGCACGAAAGTCAATTACAATATTCCCAATACTTTCCAGCAATTGTTCTTCGTTAATTTTCCCATCAATGATCATATTGCGACGCAATGCAAACAAAGTAACGGCCCTGTACATTGCCCCTGTATCGATATAGGCAATATTAAGCAACTTTGCCAGATCTCGTGCCACGGTACTTTTTCCGCACGAGGAATGACCATCTATAGCTATTATTATGGAACGAATATCTTTTTGCATAGAAGTTTTAGGCAAAGATAATGAAAGGCATTAACCTTCCTGTTTAAAAATCGGAAATATTGGTGGTGATGGAAAAATGGTTGGAAGATGAAGCCAAATGATAACGTGCCGAGCTGTATCCAAATCGAAACTTATAAATCCGAAATCCAAACCCCCAGGAATAACCTACTGTGGAAACTTTTGAATCAACTTTAAGCTCCTGTCTCCTCCGTGGGTTTAATCCGGCACCAACATAAAAACTCCTGGAAGGGACAAACTCAACACCAAAGACAAGATGTCTCAAGAGAAGATCCCCAATACCGGCATTGACGCTTTCGGATTGTGAGACCGTAATTCCATATTCATTATCGGGAATTTCGAAATCCAAAGATCCTGTAAGTAAATCCTTTGCTGTTACCGAAAATCGAAATGGGGCATGCGCAAGTTTTAGAGTTGCTCCCACCATCAAGTCTGGTGATAAAAATTCGGTAGGGCTATCACTATATGAACTAAGCTGCCGGCCCACATTACGCAACAATAGGCCAGCTTGGAAATGACCGTTACGATCTTTGAAGTGTATCCCCGCATCGACAGCTATTCCCCAGGAATTATAGGTTTCAATAGAGCTAGAGACTGGTTTAAAGGTTACACCTGCTGAAAATCGAGGCGACAACCGCTTAGAATAGCCCAAAAACATAACTGTTTCGGAAGCACTAAAACGTCCGTTGATAACGCCATCCTGATCGGCCATAATCATATTTCCATAGCCCAGATGATTGAGACCACCAAAAAACGTCCCCAGATCCTTCTGATGCCAAGCAAATGCTGCATATCCAAAATTGATGTCGGCAATATAAGAAGAAACACCTAGGGTAGCATATTGGTGAACCGAAGAATCTGCCATAGCAGGATTAAACAGCGCCAGTGAAGGATCCTTGTCATAAAGGCCGACCTGATAACCTCCCAAAGCATTCATATGAGCAGAGGGCGTCAGGTATAAAATGCCAAAAACCGACTCTCCGCCCACCTGTGCTAAAGACAACAATGGGAATAATAATACGAACAAGAAAAAACAGATTATTTTTTTTATCTGCATTCAACCGTTTTTAAGATATCACTGAAAAATAAACGCTCTGTATATTGGCCTTATTGCCGGCAAAGTTACTATAAAACAGTAAAGAAAAAGAATAATAACCGGATGACTACAGTAATGCTAAAGGGACAGACCTCCTTTATGAACAGCACTCTCTATTCGCAATTAGGTTCATTAAATAAATTGCCGAACAGGAATTCGCTTGGATTACTTTTTTAGAAAGACCCCTCAAAAAAATGTCGCCATATTATTTGTATGACATAATAACCCAAAATAACTGGAACATTTATCGACACTTCTCAAAACATAACTTCTGAACACTCGTGTATAAAAATATTAATATTTTTTCTCTTACATCTAAAGAATAGTATTTATCACCCACAATTACAGCAATAAAATGAGATAAAGAAAATTATATGTTATGTTATTCAGTTTGTTTTTGAATAGCTTAAAAAAGTTGTTATCTTCAAAACAATTTTCCACTAAAATTAAACCTTTCTTTCTTTGTCTATGAAAATCTTTCCTGTCCTATTGGTATTGCTCATATTCACACAACCTACTAATGCCCAACAACAATCCTCAGAAGAAATAATCGAAAAAGGTATTAAACTTCATGATGAAGGGAAATATCAGGAAGCAGTTCAACAATACCATCAAATCAATGAAAATGATTCCAATTATGTCTGGATGTTGTCGGAACTGGCACTGACATATTTACAAATGGGGAAATACGACAGCGCTGTTGTAATGGCCGATTTAGGACTGACCAAACCATCTGTACACAAATCTCACCTTTTTCGGACAAAAGCAACGGCTTTGGACTATGCAGGAAAGCCCTCAGAATCAATACGTGTTTTCAAACACGCTATAGAAAAGTATCCATTTATTTATTTACTGCATTTTAATCTTGCGATTACTTTTTTAAGACAAGAACAATATGCCGATGCCATCCAGGCCCTCCAGGAAGCTTTAAGGTGTAACCCCTTTCATGCCTCCAGCCACCTCCAATTAGGAATTCTTATGGCACGTCAGAAACAATATACCAGAGCATTCTTATCTCTTGAGACATTCCTGGCTCTGGAACCCAATAGTGACAGAAGCAATAAAACACTGGTCTTCCTCGAAAACATCGCCAATAATTATCTGGATACTGCTTACGGACAAGCCATTGAACCAGTTCTTGAAAACAGACTCTTTAAAGAAACGGACCATTACCTGAAATCGGGCATGGTATTAACACCTCGTTTTAAATCTCCTGTCGACTTCGACGCATCGTTGGCAAAGCAAACCAAAATGTTATTGGATGTATTACCTTTCGAAACCAATACCGACGACTTTTGGGCTCAATTATATTTCCCCTTTTTTAAACAGGTGAAGGAAGGTGAACATCTGGTCCCGTTCCTCAATACAATACTGATCTCGTCGGGCAATGATAAAATAATTAAATACCATAATAAAAACAGGAAGGAGCTGAAGGAATTTTTCCAGACAGGACAATTCTTGGGAAAGATAAAGGATTTCCGAAAATTAAATCTTGAAGGTGAAGAGAAAATCTACAGTTGCCAATATTATGACGAAGGAAATATATATTCCATCGGAAATTTTAACCAAGAGAAAAAAGAAGAAGGGTTGTGGATTTATTTTCACAACAATGGGGAGATGATGGCAAAAGGAGTGTTTGTTAACGGCGAAAAAGATGGTAAATGGGAATATTTTTATCGGAATGGCCAAATAAAAGAATCTGAAACCTACCAAAATGGAAATCTCCATGGCACTTACTATTCTTTCCATGAAAATGGCAACAAAAAACTCGAAGTAAACTATACCAACGGAAATATCATCGGTGACGTCAAATGGTTTGATCCTTTCGGACTGATTTCGGAACAATTAGCCTTTAAAGACAATAATTACAATGGCCCGGTAAAAATTTTCTACCCTAACAATGGGCTAAAAGGCAAGTACATCAACTCTAATGGTAGTCCTGATGGAGAATATCAAAGTTTCCACCCCAATGGAACCCTCCTCTCCAAACAGTATTTTAGCGAAGGCCAACTATCCGGTGAATATCTTGAATCCTTCTCCAATGGAAAACTATCCGTTCGTGGTCATTATGATGCCGACAATAAAACCGGAGAGTGGCGGTTTTATTACCCTAACGGAAATATCAAAACGATTGAGAATTATCAAAACGGAAAACCGATCGGTAAATTTCAACAGTTTTATAGTAATGGACAGGTTGAAGCAGAATATCATTTCAATTCCGAAGGGGAACTCAATGGCTCTTATAAATATTTCACACCAAAGGGTGATTTCTACCTGGAAGAGACTTACGAAAACGGAAAGTTAGTGGCTGTATCCTCATTTAACAGACTGGGAGAGATTATCAATAAAGCCGGTTCGCCCGATGGTTCTTTTGAAGTTACTCTTTTCGGTCCGGATGTACGAAAATTAGCCAGGGGGGCTTATTCAAACGGAAAAAGGACCGGCAAATGGGTGTTCTTCTATAAAAACGGTAATGTCAGTCAGGAAAGTATTTTTAACGATGGACAGATTGTTGGCAAACAAACAGTCTATTTCCCCAATGAAACCATAAAGGCGGTATATCACTACAATAATGAAGGTTTATTGGATGGCTTATATGAAGAATATTACAAAAACGGAAATATTAAAAGCCGGGGATACTATAAAGATGGACAACAGGACGGAGCATGGGATAATTACCGGCCTACAGGAGAACTTGAAACTGAAAATTACTTCCTTAAAGGAGTTCCTTTTGGATGGCAAAATTATTATGCTGTCGACGGAACTCTTAGTACCAGAATTAAAAACATCGATGGAAGGACTTTCAGAATAATTGAATTCGATTCAAATGGTAATATAATCTCTGATAACGACTTTACACGAGACTCTCTTTTCCAAATCGTCAATGATCATGGTACTGTGATAGCCAGCGCTCCAATCACAGGGGGAGTAATTTATGGCCCCATGAAGTGGTATGGTTCAAGAGGCAACGTTATCGTTGCAAAGAATTTTTATAACGATATGGCAGAAGGTGACCTTTTCAGATATTACGATAACGGACAAATTCTTACACAGGGACAATACCTTAGTAATAACAAGATTGGGAAATGGGTAACTTATTATGAAACGGGAGAAGTGGAATACGTAAATCACTATTTAAATGACCAGAAAGATTCTCTTTGCTTCGAATATTACCAAAACGGAAATATTCGGGAAGTGGCACAATACCATTCAGGAATACTGGAAGGGGATGTTATCCTTTTTGACGAGAGTGGGGAACAAATGGTAAAATTAATTTATTCGGCAGATGAGCTTATTGCTTACCAATATATGTTAAATGGAACTTTATGCGACACCATTAAATTAACCGATGGCAATCAAACCGTCGAAGCATTTTACAATAACGGCCAAAAAAGTTTTGAAATGCAATTTCAAAATTACCTCCCGCATGGGAAAAAAGTTAAATACTATCCAAATGGTCAGATTGCTTCCGAATATCATTACCAAAACGGCCTGATGGAAGGCGAATGTAAAGAATACTTTTTAGACGGGACCCCAAAGAAGGTGTTTACCGCAAAAGCTGGCCTGTATCATGGAGAATTCATTGAATACTACAAAAACGGAAAACCTAAACGGGAAACTTCTTATAAAGCTGATGAAATTGACGGAGAACGTGTGCTTTACAAAAAAAACGGAAAAGTTGAAAGAATAGAAATTTATCGCAATGGTGAATTTAACGGACTTAAAGAATTGTAAGATGAGAGCTGTATTGATTCTTCTTTTCGCACTAACCTTACACACTGTCGAAGCTGAAGAAAAACCCGGTATTAATCATCTTAAGAATATATATGGCAATTACAATGCGGTTATCACAAACACAGAGTATTATTATGATTTTAATGTAGTTAAAGATTCTTTAAAGGTTTCTTTTTCCGAAAAGACACAGACGACCATTTTAAACCACCATGCCAGGGCATTCACAAATGACGAAATATTTTTTAACTCCTTTGCGGTGTTAGGGAAGCATAAAGCCTATACCCTTGTCCCGCAAGGGGAAAAATACCAAAAAAAAGATGTTCAGGTTTTTCATGAAGCCAGCAGCATAAACGATGACATTTTTTATGATGATTCAAAAAGTATTCGCTTCTCTTATCCTTCGCTGCAAGAGGGCGCCATTACCAACCTGGAATATACACTGTTTTACACAGATCCCCGATTTATCCGTAAAAGCTTTCTACAATCACATATTCCCATTTTAAAGGCAAAAGTAACAGCCAGAGTACACCGTGATGTCCAAATAGGTTATAAACTCTTTAATGTTGAAGGTTTAAACATAAACTACAATCAATACTCAAAAGGGAAATATACCTACCACGAGTGGATAGTAACAGATGTACCTCCTTATAAATACGTCAGCTCACCAAGCTTTAACATCAGACATTTCAGCCCTCATGTAATTTTGTATCTTAAATCAACCAATATTAACGGTAATACTGAAAAATACTTTGGCAAGATTGATGACTTGTTTCGGTATTACCAAGGATTTATTTCCGATCTGAACAGCTCATGCAGCCCCGAACTAAAAGAACTTGTAAAACATCTGACCCACGGCCTACCGGAGGAAGAAAAGGCTAAAGCCATCTATTACTGGGTTCAACGCAACATTAAATACGTAGCTTATGAACAAGGGTATTGGGGGTTAAAACCGGCATCGGCAAATGAGGTCTTCACAAAACGATTTGGCGATTGTAAAGGAATGTCCAGCCTTTTATGTTGCATGATGCGGCAGGCGGGACTCAATGCATCCCTGGCATGGGTAGGAACCCGACATATTCCCTATACTTATGAACAGCTGCCTTTACCTATGGCCGACAATCACATGGTCGTCATTCACCACGCCGGCAACGGAAAAAAATACCTGTTAGACTGCACCTTCAATTATCTCGATTACGGCGTTTTCCCCTATCATATTCAAGGCAAAGAAGTGCTAATTACCAAGAACCAAAAGCAATATGAAATTTTTAAGGTTCCTGTTTCGCCCGCTAATTTCAGCTCCATTACCGACTCTGTTTCCATAACATTACAAAATGGTCTGATCAAAGGTGACGGCAATGTTATTCATACCGGATTCAACAAAATAGAGTTGGCCCAGGCCATGGATGGCGTTAAAGAAGAAAATTTCAATAACAACCTGTCCCGAATACTGAAAAAAGGAAACGATAAATTTAGGGTTGAGGATCATCACATTCATAACCTATTCGAATTTGAAAAGCCTGCCGAAATAGATTACCAATTCGTCCTGCACGATTATGTCCGACAAATAGGAGATGAACTATTTGTCAACCTTAACCTCTTGAAAAAGTATCAAAATCTATCAATCGATACAACAGGCATTGTAACTCCTATCGAAAATGACTTTTATTGCACCGAAACCTTCATTACCCGTTTTGAAATACCCGAAAATTATGAGATGTCCTATATCCCGGACAACGCAAAGTTTGAAAGTGACATTTTCACTGCCGTTTTCAATTACTCTAAAGAGGACAATGCCATTGTGTTAAAACAACAGCTGACATTCAGTATTTTTGTTTTGACAAATGACCAGATATCTCTCTGGAACGACTTGATTCGATTCCTGAATCAACAGTACCGATCAACCATCGTCCTGAAAAAGAACCAATAACCTAACTTCAAAGACAGAAAAAAAATGAAGCCTTTACTTTCTATTATCTTCTCAGGTTTGTTTATAACAACATTTGCCAAGAACAATGAAACCGTGTTCTCATGGGAAAAAAATCCTGTATATTCGGAAATACCCGACAAATACGCCAAAGAAAAGATCATTGGCATTAACTACGACGAATCGATAAGTTTTTACTATAACGACTATGACGTCCTTGAAGCCACCCATGTCTTGCACCGTAAAATAAGATTAAATAACGATCAAGCCATTAATAAATTCAATAAGATATCCTTCTCCATGAACAATGTCATTGAGTTGATGGATATCGGTGCCCGGGCTATCAAACCTGATGGTCGCATCGTAAATTTTGATCAAAACAATTTGAAGGAAGTAAAAGATGAAAAAGAAGGTGAGGCCCTTCGCATTTTTGCCATCGATGGCATAGAGCTGGGCGATGAGGTGGAATTCTACTTTGTAAGGAAAATACATCCCTCTTCCTTTGGAAGAACCTATTTCCAGTTCGATTACCCGATGCTTTCGGCCTCATTTGAAATTATTTCGCCTCCCAACCTCATTTACGATGTGAAAGGTTACAACGGTTTTCCCGATGCCTCCCATGCCGTACTGAATGATGAACGCAACCGGTTTTATTGCAGTATGACAGATATCCCCTTGATAAAAGAGGAAAAATATTCATTCCTCAATCCACGGAAGGCACGCATTGAATACCGGCTTGATTACAACTATGCCAGAGGACGAAGCCAAATTCTTACCTGGGACGATGCCGCTCAGACATTTTATGAAGATATTTATCTGAATGTAAATCAAAAGGGAATTGAAAAATGGCATAAAGAAGTGGGACCGATTACCGGCACAATTCGCGAAAAAGCCGCACAAATTGAAGAATACCTGAAAACCAACATTTATATTCAGGATTATCATATTCCCCAATTCAGTGATTTGTCCTTTATTCTGGAAAACAAAGTGACCAGTGAGAAAGGGATCGTGAAGTTGTATGCCAACCTTTTTAAAAAACATGGAATTAAGCATCAGTTAGTCCTTACCTCCGATCGCAGTAAAATTAAGTTCGACAAGGATTTCCAGTCCTGGAATTTCCTGAATAATTATTTAATTTTTCTGCCCGATATCGACACATATTTAGATCCCGGAAACATCGCTTTTCGTTTGGGTTGCGTCAGTGGGACATTAACTGCCACCGACGGTCTTTTTGTTGAACCGGTTCAAATTGGAGATTTCCATTCGGCCATTGGTAAGATAAAGTACATTCCACCTTCTTCCCACAAAGACAATTATCACAACATGGTCATCGACATATCGGTCGATCCGAACAGCAACATTGTCAATATAGAAAACTACCAGGGGCTAAAAGGCTTAAACGGCGGATTTATGAAATATTATTACAGAATGGTAGACAAAGAGACAAAAACCAAAATGCTGCGAAGCTTTTTGCCGTCCGAAATCCCGGATTCTGAAATCAATCTTATTGAGCTGTCAGATAGCCATTCTCATTCCCGGATGAAGGATGCAGAATTCATTATACATTCAAAGGTCAGCCCTTCTTCTTATCTGGAACTGGCAGGCGATAAACTATTGTTAAAAGTTGGATTGGTCATTGGACTTCAGGCCCAGATGTATTTTGAACAGGATAGAAAAGCAAGAGTAGAAACCGAATTCAATCGCTCCTACTATCGTGAAATTTTCTTTAAAGTACCCGATGGTTATAAAATTGCCAATCCCGAAAGCACAGTTTTAAATGTTTCGCAAAAAATAGATGATGAGATCGTCTTTCTCTTTAAGTCTGATTATTCCTATTCCGGAAACAGCTATAAAGTAACCATTGATGAGTATTACAAACGTATTTTTGCCGACAAGGATCAGTTCGAAGGATTTAAAAATGTGGTAAACGCTGCGGCCGACTTTAACAAAGTAGTGTTGGTACTGGAAAAAGAATAAGATGTATTACTAATATTCTTTTTTCAACCGCTCCACAATATCAAGCACAGCAGGACAAACCAAGGTGTTTCTCCAGGTAAGATTCAGTATCTGGTGAAACCGCTTCCGATCGGTATGCGGGTATTCGCGACACGCACGGGGGCGTACATCATAGATCAAGCAATAGTTGTCGTCCATTAAAAAGGGGCAGGGTGCCTCCCGAAAAACATAATCCCCCTCTTCATCCAGTTTCAGATATTGATGTATTAGTTCGGAGGGCTTTATTTTCAAATGTTTGGCAATACGATCAATATCTCTATCGATGATAATCGGACTGGTTGTCTTGCAACAGTTGGCACATTCCAGACAATTAACTTCCTGAAAGGTTTCCTCATGCAGTCGATGCACTACTTCATCCAAATCCTTCGGTTTTCGGCGACCCACTTTTTTTAAAAAGGCTTTGTTTTCTGCAGATCGGCTTCGCGACGTTGCTTTAAATTTTCCCAAATCCATATCTTAATGCGTAAACAGCGACAAAAGTGCAAAGATAGTATTGTCAGCTTTGATAGTGCGATCCTTCAAAAAACATACCTGAAGTAATACAAGTATTCCTACGCAAAAAGAAACCTAAACCGAATACACGAGATTTCAATTACCCCGCTTTCGAGACCGCCACTGAGAGATAAAGAGCCCCCCGATAACAATACCAATACCGACAATTTTTCTGACCGAAAGCATTTCGTCCAATACCATCCAGGCAAAAACAGCGGTAAAAACCGGAATCATATTGGTAAACACATTGGCGCGCGTTATCCCAACCTGCGATATTCCATAAGCAAAAAATATAAAGGCAAATGAAGAGGCAAAAAGAGCAAGTAATAAAAGGGCTGTTATGGCCTCCCTACTAACAGGCATGGAAACAAGTCCATCCCACTCCTTCAAATAGAAGAAAGGAAAGAAAAAGCCTATGCCGAATAAATTTTGCCAAGCAGTAAGGTTTACAGGCGAATACCGTGTCGCCATCTTCTTTATCAACACCGACGCCGACAAGGCAGCAAAAATAGCCAACCCCATAAAAAGAAGTCCTTCTACGGGGGCTGAAAGTTCAAACCCATTCTCAAACAATATCAAGGCCACTCCAATAAATGAAATCACCAGGCCCAACAAATTAAGTGGTGAGAACCGCTCTTTCATAAATAACATCCCCGGGATAGGTGAAAATAACGGTATAGTACATACAAGAACCGACCCCATCGTCGAAGAAAGGTAATTCAAGCCATTGCTTTCACCCATAAAATAAAGAAAGGGCTGAAAAAATGAAAGAGCAATCATCCCCTTCAGATCTTTCTTACGCAATGGCTGATACCGACCACTTAGAAACAAATATCCAAAAATAAAAACCGAACTGATTACCAACCGAAGCCAGATGGTGGAAACAGGAGTAAACACGGTAAAAGCCACTTTGGTCCATACAAATGAAAAGGCCCAAAAAAGCATGGCGCCCGTCAGGGCTGCAAAAACTTTAATACGGTGATTCATCGATTAGTGTATGAATGGAAGCCACAAAGGTACATCACATTATGAAATAAAGGATGTTTTCATCAGTATAAAATTAGTTTAATTCATTGGTCTGATGGAACTCGCATGACAAAGGGTTTTGTACATATTCTTTTGCGACAATCTCACATTGTCATGCAATTTTCATCAATTTTTCCAAGGCAGAGTTTAGAATCAATACATAAAATATTTCATTCACACCCACCCATAATTTATCCCCCAAAACGCCATCATTTAAACATAATGCTAAAAAATAGGTCCAAAAACAATGACTTTTGATTTAATCTCTTAATTTTATACTCTTCTGAACCAATATCATAATCCATTAAGCGGCCAAATAAAACAAGCATGACCATGCAGGATTACCACAAAAAGAAGGTATTAATCATTGTCAAACATAGCATATTCCATTTAAACCGTAACTTTAAAAATTTACACAAATGAAGAACACTACTTTCATTATTCTACTTATTGTGATCATTATGGGGTGCCAGCCCAAAAGACCGGCTTTAGTTAACAGGCCTGTTTTTGAGACAAGGAACAGCAACACCCTGGAAATAGACAAAATAGAAATACTGGACACCGCCACCATACTGCACATGGATGCTTTTTACCGGCCTAAGTGGTGGATATTAATCTCTCCTGACACCTACATTAAAGAAAGTGGCACCGACAACAAACTCATGCTAACAAAAGCCGTTGGGATTACTCCGGGCGAAAAGTTCTTCATGCCTGACTCCGGAAAAGCTTCATTTCAATTATTCTTTCCCCCGTTAAATCCATCGGTCACAAATATTGATTTTATTGAAAGTGATTGTGAAACCTGTTTCAAAATTTGGGGTATTTCTCTTCTTCCCGGAGCATCAATCAACATAGATTCCAAATCGCTGTCGCTACAAAACGAAGAAGCAACAGCTCTTCCTGAACCAGACTTCAGCTCCAATCCGGCAATCGTATCCGGAAAAATATTGGGATTTAATAATGACATGCTTCCCTACACAATTACCTTTTATCATCCCGATCTTCTTTCAGCCTCCTTCAAAGAAACAAAAGTTACAGTTGCCGAAGATGGATCTTTTAATGATGAAATACCTATTTGCCAGCCCACCACTGTTTTTTCCGATAAGATGGGTGTCCTTTTTCTGATTCCGGGAAAGGAAACAAAACTTTATTTGGATTTGAAAAAGAAAGCACGCTATGATTCACGCTACCGAACCGATAAAGAACCGGACGATTCTATATTTGTATTTGCCTCCGGCAGCCACATAACACCTAATAATATTCTTCGAATATACAATACAGGTAACTCTTATATCAAAAGAGACATGATTTTTAAAAATATTGTCGACATGGATCCAGAGAGTTACAAAAAGTACTTTATGGATCATTGGCGGGAAACAAAAATGAAAATCGAAGAAGAATATCCGGACCCCTCCTCAAAAACAATTCTAACCGCATTTTCCAAGAGTAATGTTATGAATTATCTCCTCTCTTATAGTAGCATAAAAACTCAAGCATATTTTAAGGCTAATAACATTCCACGGGAGCAATGGCGTCAAACAAAATATAATGTGGACAACCCGGATAAAAACTACTATTCTTTCCTAAAAGAAATGCTTACCGATGAACTAGCATATTCTACCAATTTCTACTCCACTATAAAAAAAGTTATTAATCTGCCATTCATTCAGGAGGCAGGTAAGGATAAATCGGGCATTGCAATGGCCCATGCCGTCACCCAACAGATGGAACAATTACTGGGCATTAATAACCACTTGATATTAGATATTGCCAAGGCACAAATATTAAACCACGAGCTGCAACAGCTACATTTCTTCACGGATAAAGACAAACAAGCGTTAAAAACATTTTTTTCGAATGAGGCCTTGGCCAACAAACTAATTCAGGAAAACGACCAATTAAAAAACATCATTGAAAGCAACAAAGCAAGTTCCGGAAAAGGATTTGTCATTCACGAAACGCCGGATGTTCCTCAGAGCAAAATGTTTGAAACCATCCTCTCACAATTTAAAGGAAAAGTTGTGGTTGTTGATTTTTGGGCTACTTGGTGCGGTCCTTGCCGCCGAGCCATTGAAGCGATGAAACCCCTAAAAGAAGAGATGAAAGATAAAGAGGTAGTATTTCTGTACCTCACAGGCGAAACCTCTCCCATCGGCGCCTGGAACAAAATGATTCCCGACATACACGGACACCATTTCAGAGTAAGTGATGCTCAATGGAAATATTGGTATAAAGCATTCCAAATTGAAGGTGTCCCAACTTTTATGATTTTTAATAAAGAGGGTGTGCAGACTGCCCGATACACAGGATTCCCGGGTGAAGAAGTCATTCGTAAAGCGATAAACGAAAAATAAAATTTAAACCGAAAATAAAATGAGGGCGTCGTTTAAGGACACCTTCATTTTATTTTACTATGCTGAAGTAGAAAAAGCGAAATTACTTTTTCAGTGCTTCAGCACCGGAGGTAATTTCAATCAATTCATTTGTGATCGTCGATTGTCTGGCTTTATTATACAACAATTGCAATTCTTTGGTAAGCGCATCTGCATTATCAGTAGCCTTATGCATGGAAGTCATTCTGGCGCCATGCTCAGATGCTATAGACTCCAACACCACTTGATAAAAAAGGGAACGAAGCGCTTTAGGCATAAGACTGTTCACGATGGTTTGCTGGTTAGGTTCAAGGATATATTCAGAGATGGCTTTGTTTGGCTTAATCTCGGGAATGCTTACAGGCAAAAATTGCTGAACCTGAACTTCTTGTACCGCAGCATTAATAAAACTGTTATAAACAACGATAGCCTTTTTCAGAATTCCTAAATCGTATTCATCAATTAATTCATCGGCAAGCATAGAGATTTTGGAATAAGCGGGATCACTCAATTGACCTTCTTCTAAAATACGTGGATTGATATTCCTGGATCGAAGCATTTTCCATGCTTGCTTTCCCATAACCCGTATTTCAACATTCCCATTTTTATAGTCGTCTTTTAATTCACCTTTTAAAAGTTTCTGAACCGCTTTGACCACATTAGCGTTAAAAGCACCACAAAGACCGCGATCAGAGGCTAAAACAAAAAGGACAATCTTTTCACCTTTACCCGGAAAAGTATAATTAATCTTCACATCAGGATAGGTAGAAACCAAATCATTGATAATACCAATAAGATGAGAAGTATAGGGACGAATATGATCCACATCATCCTGTGCCTTTTTTAATCTGGCAGCAGAAATCATCTTCATAGCACTGGTTACCTGCATGGTCGTTTTCACAGCACTGATTCTTGTTCGTATGTCCCTTAAATTTGCCATTAAATGCTATTCCTCCTCATTAACTTTAAAATGGGCAGCCACATCGTGGGCAACCTCTTCAATTTTTCGGGCCACCTCATCATCCAGATTTCCACCCAAAATAGATTCAAAAACATCTGGATATCTCAGGCTCAAATTATCAATAAATTCCTGTTCAAATTTTTTCACTTTATCCACAGGCACTTCTTTCAACAAGCCTTTAGATCCGCAATAAATAACTGCAACCTGATGCTCTACCAACATGGGTCTGTACTGAGGTTGTTTCAACAATTCAACATTTTTTCTTCCTTTATCCAAAACGTTCATTGTTGCCGGATCCAAGTCGGATCCAAACCTTGAAAATGCTTCAAGTTCCCTATACTGGGCCTGATCAAGCTTTAGTGTTCCGGCCACTTTTTTCATTGGTTTAATCTGTGCATTACCACCTACCCTAGAAACAGAAATACCCACATTAATGGCAGGACGAATACTGGCATTAAAAAGATTGTGCTCCAAAAAAATCTGCCCATCCGTAATAGAAATCACATTAGTTGGAATATAAGCAGAGACATCTCCTGCCTGTGTTTCAATAATAGGAAGTGCAGTTAGAGAACCACCCCCTTTAACTTTCCCTTTTAAGGATTCTGGCACATCATTCATTTGTGCCGCTACCTCATCCGATTCAATTATTTTGGCCGCTCTTTCCAATAAACGGGAATGCAGATAAAAGATATCACCGGGAAAGGCTTCCCGTCCGGGTGGACGCCGCAACAAAAGAGAAACTTCACGATAAGAAATAGCCTGTTTAGAAAGGTCGTCATAAACAATCAGTGCATGTCGCCCTGTATCTCTGAAGTATTCACCGATAGAAGTGCCGGAAAAAGGAGCGTAAAACTGCATAGCAGCAGGATCTGAGGCTGTTGCAGATACGACTATGGTATAATCCATAGCACCATGTTTTTGCAATGTATTGACAATCTGCGCAACGGTAGATCCCTTTTGGCCAATCGCCACATAAATGCAATAAACCGGATTCCCTTCTTCAAAAAACCTTCTTTGATTAATAATAGTATCGATTGCGATAGCGGTTTTCCCGGTTTGCCGGTCTCCAATAATTAATTCACGTTGTCCTCTCCCAATGGGGGTCATGGCATCAATCGCTTTCAGTCCGGTTTGCAAGGGCTCTTTCACCGGTTGACGGAAGATCACTTCTGGTGCTTTACGCTCCAAAGGCATTTCTAACCTATCACCCTGAATAGGCCCTTTCCCGTCGATAGGTTCTCCTAATGTGTTCACCACTCGTCCAATCATGCCATCCCCTACTTTAACAGAGGCAATCCGGTTGGTTCTGCGAACAATATCACCCTCTGAAACTAGCTGAGAGTCGCCAAACAAAACTACTCCCACACTATCCGATTCGAGGTTCAAAACAACTCCCATACAATTATCAAACTCAACCAATTCATTGGATTGAACATTTGAGAGCCCATATACCCGAGCTATACCATCACCAATCTGCAATACAGTACCAACCTCTTCTAATTCTGTGGAAGATTGGAATCCTTCTATTTCTTTTCTTATAATTTCGGAAACTTCCGACGGACGTATTTGTTCCATACCGGCATTCTTTAGCTCAATAGTTTTTTTCTGAGAGTCTTCATTTGATGTAAAATACTGTTGTCAATAATCTTTTCATCAACAACGAGTATAACTCCCCCTATAATATCAGGTTTTACCTGCATTTCCATTTCAATAGGGCATTTAAATTTTTCCTCAAGAAATGACTGGAAGTCATCCTGATAATCCTTATCCATTTCTACTGCCGTAATCACCTTAATACTTTTTATTCCTTTGTATTTTTTATAAAGGTGATCAAAGTATAAGATAATATCGTACAAAAGATATTCTCTACTTTTATCAATAATTAAATCGAGAAAACGGATCATTATCGGATGTTGTTCTTCGGAAAGCACCTTTTTAAGTACCTTTTTCTTTTGAGATCCTTTCAGGACTGGGTTTTCCAGAAAAATGCAAAAATCTTTTACAGACCGACAGTGCTCAAGGAGCATTTTGGAATCGGCATAGAGTCGTTCCAAAATTCCCCTGTCCTGACCAAGCTCAAACAAAGCTTTGGCATACCTCACTGTAACGGGTCCTCTATTCATTTTTAATAAATAATAATCGTCCTGTATTAATTAAGATTCATCTCGTTGAGATAAGTATTGATTACCTTTTTCTGTTTTTCCTGATCGGTAAGCTCTTCTTTCAAAACCTTTTCTGCAATTTCAAGCGATAACTTACCGATTGTATCTTTAATTTCGTTAAGGGCATCCTCCTTTTGCTTTCTTATGTCGGCTTGCACTTTCTCCATTACTTTTCGACTTTCGTCTCTAGCGGCGGCTTTGGCCTCTTCTATCATCCTATTTTTCAACTCTCTGGCCTCCGACAAGATTTGATCTCTCTCTTTACTGGCCTCTCCAAGAATTTTTTTTCTTTTTTGCTCAAGATGTTCCACTTCCTCCCGTGCTTTCCGGGCATCTTCAAGAGCAAAAGAAATAGTTTCCTCACGAACCTTCAATGCACGAAGAATAGATGGTAATGCGTACTTTCTCAATACCATCAACAAAAAGATAAACGTCAGCGTTGTCCAGAAAACCAGTCCCGGGTTTGGCGTTAATAATTCCATTCTGACATTTTTTTATATTAAAAAAATCGGTCGAAACAAAAGGTATTGATTAACCGACTAACCATGCAACAACAATTCCGAAGAGCGCAATCCCCTCTATTAACGCTGCTGCCACGATCATTAACGTTTGGATTTTGGAACCCATTTCAGGCTGACGGCTCATGGCTTCCAGAGCAGATTGTCCTATTCTCCCAATACCGATTCCGGCTCCCAGTACAATTAAGCCTAACCCTAAAGCTGTAAAAGAAATCGTCTCCATATTTTTATAAATTTAATAGATTAATGTTCCGATTGACTTGTACTCATTCCTATAAATAAAGCTGTTAACAATGTAAAAATATAAGCTTGCAAAACAGCCACCAATAATTCCAATAAATACATTACCAATGATAAAACCACCGACATCGGGGCGATATATATCGATTTTAGGATAAAAATGATCGAAATAAGACTTAAGATAATAATATGCCCTGCAGTAATATTGGCAAATAACCTGATCATTAGAGCAAAGGGCTTAGTAAAAATGCCTATAATTTCCAAAGGTACTAAAATAAACTTCACGGGAAGGGGAATCCCCGGTGCTGTAAAGGTGTGTTTCCAGTACGACCCAGATCCAAAGAGATTAATGGCAAAAAAGGCAAAAACTGCAAGAGTAGCTGTAAAACTAATATTTCCCGACAAATTACTACCACCAGGAAAAAAGGGTACAATTCCAATAAGATTATTAATCCAGATAAAGAAAAAAACCGTCAAAAGAAAGGGTACAAATTTATCGGCCGTTTCTTTATTGATCTGGGCTCTGGCAATATCATCCCTCACAAATAAAATGATCGGTTCCAATACGGCACGAAAACCTTTTGGCGGCGCCATTCCATGACGCGCATAGGCTCGTCCGGCCGAAAGAAACATCAGCAAAATGATGGTCACCGATAAAAACATGCTGGCCACATTTTGTGTAATGGAAAAATCGGAAGGTGCAATATTGGTCACATGACCTTCTTGGTCAAAATGTAGTGTCCCTTCAGCATCCGTCAAATAAAAATGCTCATGATGTAAAATCACAAAATCATTTCCAATAGGAACCGGGTGAGAAGAATGATAAAAACGATCAGAAGAATAAAACCACAATCGGCCTCCATGCCAAAGAATCACAGGTAATGGCATCGATAAATGAACTTTGTCCCCATGACGATTGGTATAATCCAAGATATGCCATTGGTGGGCATCACTAATGTGCTCCATCACCACTTCTATAACATCGAAAGATTCTTCCTCCTCTGAAAGAACTTCTTCGGATAGTGCGGTCATATTCCCCACCAGCAATAAAAATATGACAATATAATATTTCAAGTTTCGATCCTCTCTTTGGCTATTCTAAAAACGCGAGTAATCTTAAATAGAATCTTCTATACGAGCATAGAAGAAGAGATGTTTCAGTGGGTAATACTTAAACAGGCATATTTCAAAATTTCTGCTTTGACAACCACTGAATTTTCCACTTCGTATCCAGTGTTAAAAGAATAAGATAACTAATAATTGTAGGAATGACAAATGCCTCAATGTCCTCATGTTCTTTATCAAAGAAAAGCATCACCAGCAATGGAATCAAAAATATCTTGACCACCGACATAGTTACTAAAACCATTCCTGATGAGTCAGGCCAAACCTCTTTGAAAAATTTCAGAATAGAGGTTGTTAACGGAAACAAAACAACGATGATTAAGGCCAAATAAAACCAGTTTTTGGGAATATGTCCTGCTTCAATAAAAACAATAAGACCCGCTACTCCCTTGAACAGCAGGCCATAAAAAATCTCTTTGATCAGCAACACTTTATATGCCAAAAACGGAAGTGGAGCCATAAATCAATCTATTTTTTGTTGTCTTTGGAATTACTTTGAGAAACATCATTTCCCGGCTGATTTCCCATATTACAGGTTCCGGTAAAGACTGCACCCGGCTCGATATTGAGTTTACCGGTTTTAATATCACCACTAACTTTTGAACTTGCCTTCAGAGACAGCAGCTCACTAACACTGATTTTTCCGACAAGAGACCCAGATAGTTCTGCATTATTACAGAATACTTCACCCTTGATCATACCATTGGATCCAATAACAACCTTACCTTTGGAATTGATATTTCCTTCAATTTGGCCGTCAATTCGAATATCTCCATTGGTTTCAATATCACCCACTATTTTTGTTCCAGGTCCAATGATGTTCGGCAGCTTGCTTTCTGGTTCAAAGTTTTTTGCCATGTCCATTAACGTTTATTTAGGTTATAATTACGAACTTCTATTTAAATAATAATACAATTTATCTTAAGCATTGGCAACGGAAAAGCCATGATACTACTTTTCTCCCACCTCCTGTCCTATCTGAAATAATTGATCTACAAAATTAAAAAGAAAAACCCAATAATTACTGGACTTTCAGTAATTCCTTTAATGCTTTAAGCTGTTGCTCTTTATTTACCTGCCTGAGATTTCGGGCAGTTTTGGTGTAATACTTGTGATGCGTAATAAAATTAATTTGTCGTTTATTCCATTCTTTTAAAGTCATTTTCCCATTAAACTTTTGAATTTCTTCATACAAATTTTGAGAAACCGGAATAAAATCGGGACGTCCAAGGTAGTCCAAGTCTGCATCTTTAAGGATAGCCTCAAGATGATTCCGTGGCTTGGCATCCTTTCTGGTGACGTTGATCAATCCTTTAATTTCTTCTATCTGGTCTTCCGAATAGCCATACATCTGTAAAATTTCTTCAGCCAGTTCAATACTGAAATCTTCATGATTTTTATAAGAAATAAGGAACCCAAGATCATGGAAAAGCGCAGCTGTTTTTATCAAAAGCATTTCTTCGTCATTGATGCCTTCCCCCCTCCCAATAATTTCAACCTGAGTAACGACATCAATAGTATGCTTCATATTATGATAAGACAAATCCTTCGATAACTCATTTTCGAGTCGATTCAGAACAGCCTCTTCTACATCTGCAAATCGAATGTGCTGCAATTTTATCCGGAATAACTCATTAGGCTCCTGGCCCAGCCCATCCACCGACAATTCGGGAATAATCCCTTTAATGAAATACATATCTGTTTCGCCTTTATATTTAATGGGCATTTTGCCTCTGTATTCCGAAATAAAAAACTCTTTTACCAACTGCCATGTGGTGCCGGAAACATTGATCTCGCCGGCCATACCCGAGGATTCCATACGGCTGGCAGTATTTACCGTATCTCCCCATATATCAAAGGAAATCTTCTTGCGACCCACCATTCCAGAAATTACCGGACCGGTATGAATCCCAATTCGCAACTCCCAATAGTCCTTGTGTTCAATCACTTTAACGCGACGCATCGCTTTCATAAACCGCTGCATCTCCAGCGCAGCCAAAACCACTTCGACAGGGTTTGTGCTATTTTTTATGGGGAGGCCGCCGGCGCACATATAGGCATCACCTATTGTTTTTATTTTTTCGATGCCATATTCTTCAGCAACTGAATCGAAATAAAAAAAAAGCTGGTCCAGTTCATCGATCAACACCTCCGGGTTAAGCTGTTCTACAATTCTGGTAAATCCCTGAATATCGGCAAAAAGAACAGTAACTTTCTGATATTTCCTAGATTTCTTTTTGGGTCCCTGATGAGTATAAACGATAGAATCACTATCATATTGTGCCTGAATTCGGTGAGCTTTTTCTTTTACCCTTAAAGCCAACTCTAGTCTCTCTGCAGTAAGCTTTTCTACCTTTTGAAGAATATAATTTCTTATCCAGATGAAAATCGTAAAGGTCAAAATAACAATTACCAACAAGATCAGAAATATATTTAAAGAAACTCCCGCAGTCATTACTTTGACAATTAAAATGAATAATGATTGCAATATAAAATAAAGTCTTGTAAAATCCTTTATTCGTCAATCATTTGTGGCCTTTTAAAAAAATGGCTTAATTTCTTTAATGTTTGTAAATGCAAAAATGCTATCTTTAACCTGTTAAATACAACCAATTCAACAAATATGGAAAGCTTAATGCATAGCATTCTGGTGCCTTATGATTTTTCGGATACTGTTATTTATGCAGTCCAACATGCAGTAAATCTTTCCCGGGTACTCAACACCAAAATCACTTTACTGCATATCGTTAAACGACAATCGGAAATAAAAGCATCGGAAAATAAACTTCGACAAGATGCTGACAAAATAGAACAGAAACTTCATATAAAGCTCGAAATTCTGGTAAAAGAAGGTACAATTTTTAAAACCATCAATGAAGTATCCGAAGAACTAGAATGCGCCATGGTTGTTATGATAACCCATGGGATGCGAGGAATGCAAAAGCTTACCGGGAGTTGGGCTCTAAAAGTGATTGTTGGTTCCAGAGTTCCCTTTTTGGTTGTGCAGGAACCCCCACAAAAAAATGACTACACGAAAATTGTTTTCCCCGTTGACTTTAAATCGGAAAACAAAGAAAAACTCAGATGGGCGGAATATATGTCCCTCTATTTCAAAACTAAAATATATTTATTCTCTTCCGTCTCCAAAGAGGGTGTTTTAGACGGACGTACCAAAGCCAATGTGGTTTTCTGCAAAAATTTTCTGGAAGAGAAAAAAATTGATTACGAATTGGTTCTTGCCAAGCACAAAGCTTCATTTTCTCAGGAAACCATTGATTTTGCCAAAGAGAACCAAGCCGATTTAATCATTATCATGACAACACGCGACATCGCTTTTCATGATTATTTTCTGGGCGTTCAGGAACAGGATATTATTGCCAATAGTGCAAAAGTTCCGGTGATGGTTATTAATCCCAGAACCGATTTAATGAAATATGGCTACGGCGGAAGCTTCTGATAAATCATTATATTGATCGGCCTTATTGTTAGACCATCCATACCAGAGGTGCATGGGTATACTTCTCCTCGCGAGAATTATACCCTTATTTAAGCATACGTCAATGTTTTGAAATTATACTATTTTATTCAATTCAGAAACCGCCTTCTTCTTCTACTTCATCAAATTTCTCTGCCAAGGCATTAATTTTTTGTATTTTCGCAATCGAATTTAGACAGAGAAATATGAATTTCGTATTTGCCACTAAAAACAAACATAAAATTCTGGAAATAAACAGTCTTCTTGGCAATGACAAGGCTGTAAAATCTCTTTCAGAATTAGGAATTGAAGAAGAGCTCCCGGAAACCGGCAGAACCCTCGAAGAAAATGCTTTGCAAAAAGCTCGATATATATACAAACAGTTAGGTATAAATTGCTTTGCTGATGACACAGGCCTTGAAATTGAAGCACTCAACGGGGCACCCGGTGTTTTTTCGGCACGATATGCCGGATCGGATAAGAACAGCAAAAAAAATATGCAAAAGGTGCTCCTTGAACTTAAAAATACCCAAAATAGAAAAGCTCGTTTCAGGACAATCATAGCCTTAATATTCGACAATAAAGAGATGTTATTTGAGGGTACAGTCAACGGGGTAATACTAGAAGAGCCCAGAGGGTTAAGCGGATTTGGATACGATCCCATATTTCAGCCGGACGGATATGACCTATCATTTGCAGAAATGTCTATGGCCGAAAAAAACAAGATGAGCCACAGAGCGTTTGCGCTACAACAGTTGGTGGATTTTATGCGAATTTCAAAGTTCATTTGACCATTATGAAACGGGCCAAAGCCTTATCAAAAATTCCCTTTGCGGAAGAAGTTCTCTTATCGAACAATAGATGGGGCAGATATGGTCCTGTCCATCGGTACTATTTACAGCCCAGAAAGACAACAAATTCAGGCATATTTGGTTGTAATTGTCACATGAATGCCTTAAATAAAACAACATTGGTTCTATTATTCTTCTTCATATTTTGT
Organism: Thermophagus sp. OGC60D27; assembly: GCF_052400625.1. Taxonomy (NCBI): domain Bacteria; kingdom Pseudomonadati; phylum Bacteroidota; class Bacteroidia; order Marinilabiliales; family Marinilabiliaceae; genus Thermophagus; species Thermophagus sp. OGC60D27. Next base: position 433,652 of record NZ_JBQTGH010000002.1, on the reverse strand, counting down.
TTTTCAGGGCAAACTCAAAACCAATGGACAACCCATTACTCCTACAAAGAGTGTTTCGATATTACTGAGAATAGCCAATTCGTAATTGGAGCCACCAAGCTGGGATTAATATTATATCATAAGGAAACCCAATCACTTTTTACCAGAAATAAATCCAATGGACTATCAGATTCGAACATTTCAGCCATTGCCACTGTCTACAACAAAAACTGGATTCTGGTTGGCTATGAAAACGGAAATATCGACATCCTTCGTGATGACCGGGTAAATAATATTCCGGACCTGAAAAATGAACAGATGAGCCAAAGCAAATCAATCAATCATTTCCTATACCATAACGGAAGAGTCTTTTGCAGCACTGATTTTGGCGTCATAGAACTGAATATTGAAAAAGACGAAATAGTTTCAACATTAATAATAGGGGATGATGCATCCTTCCTAAAAGTCAATAAAACCCTTATACTTAATGACACCATTTATGCCGCAACCTCAGCCGGTCTATTAATGGCCGATATGAACAAAGTTCTTTTGTACTATAAAAACTGGGAACATCTATCTGAAGACCATGCAGAATATTGTGATTTAATCGCACATCCCTCCGGTATATTAGCAGCCCGGGGTTATCGAGGGGCAAACTGTCATCTGACATTATTTAACCATCAGGGAACATCAGACCTTTCAACCATTGAAGGATATTACGGCACCACCCCCATTGACAAGGGCTATATTATTACCACACAGGACAGAATTCTCTTCTCCGATTTTCTGCTAAATATTTCCTCTTCACAAGAAACAATTATAGATAACACCGGAAATGTATACCACCCATCCTTCAGAGGATATATGATAGACAAGAATCAAAAACATTGGATTGCCGACTGGAAAAACGGACTTTTCCTCAGTACAAATCACCAACAATACCAACAGATTCTGCCGGGGGGGCCTTATTCCAACTCGGTTTATAAGTCCAAGAAAATTGGAAATGAATTGTGGGTTATACCGGGCGGATTTGGAACCTTTTACGAAAACACTTTGACACCTGCCAGCGTCTCAATACTTAAGGATGGAGAATGGATTTACTTCGATAGTTTCAATACGCCTGAATTTGGAGACGTCTATGATTTGGTTAATGTTGAAGCCAATCCCCAAAACCCTGACAATGTCTTCGTCTCCTCATGGGGGTATGGGGTGTTCGAATTTGATAAAGACAATGACAACAACATATACCTGAAAAATCACTACACAGAAAACAATGTTGACTTCAATAATTCAACTTCACCCTCTTCTAATGACCCGAATGTTAAAATTTGGGGCTTGACCTTTGATGAAAGGGGCCATCTCTTCATGACCCATTCGGATAATACAAACGTCTTTATTGCTTATGATACATACGAGAACATCTGGCATCACTTCAATTATGGAACAATGGCACTCCTTGCCCCTATCGTGGGTGAAATTACAATAGACAACAACGGTTTCAAATGGGCGCCGATCTTGCAAAGCTACAAAGGCATTTTTGTTTTTGATGATAACGGCACCATTGACAATTTTTCTGACGACAGATACCGAGGCCCATTAACCAATGATCAGGATACGGATAATAGAAATGCAGGATTACTGGAATTTTGGGATGAATATGGCGAGGTATCCATCCATGGAGCCTTATGCATTGATAAAGATAAAAACGGATATTTGTGGTTTGGCACCGAGAATGGAGTTATCGTTCAGTATAACCCGGGAAAAATTTTTGATGATCCAAAACCAATATTTTCCAGAATAAAAGTTCCAAGAAATGATGGCAGCGGACTGGCCGATTACCTTCTGGAAGGAGAGAAAGTGACTGCCATCGCAGTAGATGGAGCAAACAGAAAATACATTGGAACAGAAGGAAATGGTGTTTACTTATTATCTGAAGACGGGACACAAACTGTCAGCCATTTCACCACAGACAATAGTCCCATGCCATCCAACAATATTTTTGACATTGAAATAGATGGACAAACCGGTGACGTTTATTTCTCAACCGATCAGGGATTGATATCTTATAGAGGCGAAGCCATCGATGGAAAAGAAAGTTTCAGCAACATATATGTATATCCAAATCCTGTTAAACCCGGATATAATGATCCCATAACCATTACCGGATTGATGGATCAAACAATTGTCAAAATTACAGATACTCAAGGAAATCTGGTATATGAAACCACTTCTATTGGGGGCAATGCTCTCTGGAATGGAAAAAATCTTAAGGGAGAAAAAGTAAATTCCGGTATATATATTATATTTTTGGCATCTCCGGATGGAATGCAAAATGGAACTGCAAAAGTTGCGATAATCAGATGATTGTTATAACGTAATAAAAGATGCTGTTGATGACCAAACGAAATTTGAGCATTATTGGAATTATTTTCATTTTCCTGGTGATAATCACTGCAATCTTTTGGAATTTATACCGGCATCAAAGTTTTAATACCGAAAGGACACTTGACGCAGTGCCGGCGAATTCGCCAATGGTTCTGAGAATCAACTCGGCCAATAATCTGATCGGTAACCTTCGTGACAAAATCAATTATCGGAAGGAGTTGGAAACGTTTGAAAGCTTATCTTCGGTATTCCAATTTCTCAACTTTGCTGACACTGCATCTCTGTTTTCTTCAGGGGCTGTCAGTGATCTTCTTAAGTTCCCGGTCTATATCTCATTCCATAAAATAGGGAAAAACTCTTTTGAATGGAGTTTGCATTTTGCAGTTCAGAATCAAGCGCATCAAAACGAACTAAAATCCTGGATCGATCGTCACCAATCCAATCAGCGTATTTACACCGGATTCTCCATTTATCAAATTTCCTTCTCGCATTCAAAAGAGAGCAATATTTTTGCGACCCTTCAAAACGGAGTATTGACAGTAAGTCCTTCCCCACTCATGGTGGAGGCATCCATCCGTCAGCAGCAAACCGGTAAATCACTAAGAAGCAACGACCAATTTGTAAAGCTCAACAAAACCACCAATCCCGGTGCAATAGGCTCCCTTTTCATCAATTTCTCAATCTTGCCTGAATTTTTAGAGCCATTTTTTTCATCCGATTCCAAAAACAATGCCTCCTTTTTCGGTCAAATAAGTTCCTGGGGGGCCATTGACCTTCAACTAAAAAAAGACCGACTGACATTAAACGGATTTCTTTCGGACAGTGAATCCTCAAAATTTATTTCACTATTCGAAGGAGTTAAATCCCGAAAGCCAACCCTGGCAGAAGTTCTTCCATCTGATATAAAGCTTTTTCTGAGCTATAATTTTTCCGATAATATCCGTTTCATCAAAAACCTGAAACGTCACATTTCACACTCAGAAAATCCGGACAATTTTGAAACTTTCAATCAGCAATTTAAAAATGCCACAGGCCAACATTTTATCGATGCGTTTTTTAATTTGGTAGATGGCGAGTTTGCCATGGCTTTTTCCAATCTCAATGCAAGCAATCCCAAAGAAGGACGGTTCCTTATTTTCAGAACAAAAGGACAGGCCACTTCGCTTCCAAAGCTTAAAGAGATGCAGGAATATTTCGGAATTGCATCTGCCCCCGTTGCCAGATATAAGGTGGATGAATCTACTTCATTCCCCATCTACCGTGGTTTTCCAAAACAATTGGTAAAACAAGTATTGGGACATTTATTTCCGGATACCCCGTTGCAATACTTTTCGTTTTATCGAAACTATTTGATTTTTGGGGATAGTCAGAAATCTCTGCAATCGTTTTTATATAATAACGTCTTAAACCGGACTTTGCAATCTCACCCCTACTTTTCCTCATTCATGGAAAACTTTGCTTATGAGGAAAACCTCTTTCTCTTCGCCGAAATTCCCCACCTCTATTCATTTATTGGTCCTCATCTTAACCCCGAAAAGTTCCATCCTACAAAAGAACAGAACAGAGAACTATTTAACTTTTATGGTGCTGGATTTCAATTGTCGCATAGCGCCGGCCTCAACTACATTACTGCCTGTGCCGATTACACCCCTCATCGCGATAAAGAACCCCGCACCATTTGGCAAAGCAGGCTCGATTCCACCGTTATTATGAAACCGGCTTTAGTCGAAAACCATTACACCCGAGAAAAAGAAATCATGGTTCAGGACCAAGCCAACAATTTATACCTTATCAATAATATGGGCCGTATTTTATGGAAAAAACCACTGGACGGCCCCATCAAAAGTGAAATTTTCCAAATTGACTATTACCGCAACAAAAAACTGCAATACCTCTTTAATACGGAGAAGAAGCTATATCTTTTAGACCGAAACGGCAATCATGTCGCCAGATTTCCCTATACCCTTCCGTCAAAGGCAACCAATGGTTTGTCCGTCTTTGATTATGACAACACTAGGAATTACCGAATCTTCCTGGCACTCAACGACAGGAAAATATATCTTTTTGATAAATCCGGAGCCCGAATTCCGGGGTGGAATATTCCTCAAACCGAAGGAATTGTCAGACAACCAGTCCAGTTTTTCAGAAACAGCGGCAAAGATTATATTGTTTTCAGTGATCAGTATCGAAATTACATTCTGGATCGCAGAGGCAATACAAGAATTACACCGAATAAAGTCTTTATCAGAAATAACCTAAGTCCCTTTTATCTGGAATACCCCAATTCAGATAAATCTGCACTTATCACCACTGCATCTGATGGTTCCCTGGCCAAAATAATGTTGCCCACCGGAAAAACCATACTAAGATCTGAAACCAAAGTGGAAAACAGTGAACACTATTTCACTCTTCTGCATGAAAACAATCCACAATACATACTGGTAACCCCCAATCAATTACACATATACAACACCTCATTGCGATCAGTGGTCAACAAAGCATTTGATCAGCCGATAAAAGTGTTCGCCGACATTTATAAATTTTCATCTTCTGATTTTAAGATTGGTCTTGTTTCCGAAACCAATCGCAAGATCTACCTATTCAACAATGATGCAACGCTATATAAAGGATTTCCGTTAAAAGGTACAACACGGTTTTCTATAGGATTTTTAAAATCTTCTGCCTACAGATTTAATCTGATAACAGGAGGTGAAAATAATTTTATTTACAATTATCGAGTGGAATAACGCTTCACTCCCGTAAACATTTATAAATTATCTATGATGAAAGAAGATAATGATCACTAATGGCCCTGAGACTAGTAAATGAGAACTTGTCCGAACAACCCTGTAACCAGGTACCATCCTGGCAATCCAATTTTCACAAAAAATTATTAAACCAACGATTTTCAGAAGAAAAACGCAATGCAGTATTCTTTTTTTGATTTTCTCTCATTAATCGGCTCACTGGGTCTGTTCCTTTATGGCATGAAGATCATGAGTGAAGCCTTACAAAAAGTCGCCGGAAACAAATTACGGACGATTCTTTCGGCCATGACTTCAAATCGCTTTCTTGGCATTTTTACAGGTTTTATGGTAACGGCTATCATTCAATCTTCATCGGCCACTACCGTGATGGTGGTGAGTTTTGTCAATGCCGGGCTTATAACCCTGAAAGAATCCATTGGAGTCATCATGGGGGCCAACATTGGGACAACTGTCACCGGCTGGATCATTACCCTTTTCGGATTTAAAGTCAAGATCAGCGCCTATTCGCTTCCCCTTATTGGTTTAGGCTTGCCTTTTATCTTTTCAAAATCGGGAACCAGACGCTCATATGGCGAATTGTTGATAGGCTTTGCTCTGCTGTTTATGGGGTTGGAGTATTTGAAAGGATCCGTTCCCAATATTCAGGGAAATCCGGAAGTTCTTAGCTTTTTACATCAATATACAGACCATGGCATTTGGACCACCCTCCTCTTTTTAATCATAGGAACGCTTTTAACGATCGTTGTTCAATCATCTTCGGCCACCTTAGCTTTGACCTTTGTCATGTGTAACGAAGGATGGATTGAATTCAGCCAGGCTGCTGCCATGATCTTGGGCGAAAACATCGGAACCACAATTACCGCGAACCTGGCTGCAGCCATTGGTAATATCAGCGCAAAACGAGCGGCAAGAGCCCACTTAATATTTAACCTTTTAGGAGTCATCTGGATGTTGATAGTGTTTAACCAATTCACGGGGCTGATAGACTCTTTTATGACCCGCAACGGAGGTGCTTCTCCCAACGATTCTCCGGCCGCTATTCCTACTGCTCTGTCTATATTCCATTCTGCCTTTAACATCATAAATGTTCTCATCTTTGTTTGGTTTACTCCTCTCATACAAAAAGCTGTAGAATATCTGGTGCCTTACAAAGACAATGAAACAGACGAGGAATTTAGATTAAAATACATTACCACTGGGATGCTATCCACCTCCGAGCTTTCTCTTCTTCAAGCCAAAAAAGAAATTCAATTTTATGCCAAACACACGACCAAAATGTTCGGCTTCGTAAGAAAAATGATGAATGAAGATCGGGATAAAAAATTTAACAAACAGTTTTCAAAGGTTCAAAAATATGAAGGCATCAGCGACAATGTGGAAGTGGAAATAACCAACTACCTGGCACAAATTTCACAATACAAACTCAGTGAGATCGGTCGGAAACGTCTGAGGTCTATGCTTAAGATGGCCGGAGATCTGGAAAGTGTGGCCGACAGCAATTTTAATCTGGCCAGAACGGTTAACCGAATGCGGGAAAAAAATATCAAATTCAAAAATTCTGCTTTGGACAAACTGGAACTCATGTTTAACCTGGTGGAAGAAGCCCTTTCGGTCATGAGAGAAAACCTTCAGCAAGACGAAATGGCGGTCTCTTTGGCAAAAGCAAGGCTTCTGGAAAGACAAATCAATAACTACCGCAATCAGTTAAAAAGTGAACACCTGGAGAATCTGGCCAATAAAGTTTATTCCTATGAAGCAGGCATCATTTTTAATGATCTTTTCTCCGAATGTGAAAAACTCGCTGATTATGTGATTAATGTATCGGAAGCGGTAGAAGAGGTCGGAATTTAATTATCCCATAATACCCATTTAATATTGTATTAACATGACAACTGTATTTTTGATGCAAAGAATTTAACCACGCTGAAGTCAATAAATACAGAAAATCATGAAAACCATTTTATCAATTATTTTACTGGGATTCTTTGCCATCCAAACCATGGATGCAGCTTCCGGAAACAAAAAAGAAAACCCCGCTCAAGAAGTGGCTGTAAATAGCACCATTTCGGGCTCCATCATAGATGAGCTTTCAGGTGAAATATTAACCGGTGTGGAGGTTAAACTCTGCGGAACTGATATCAAAACCTACACCGATTTTGAAGGTCAGTTTTCTTTCAATCGGATTAAACCAGGCGATTATTCCGTGGAAGCAACCATCATATCCTATGAACCGGTGACCCGGAAAATTAAAGTAAACACCGGCGAAATACACGCCCTAAAGATAGAGCTGGAGCCAGTTACTACCAGATAAATTAATTTCTTATCTATATTATAGCAGGGAAGGCGATCGGTATCGTCTTCCTTTTTTTTTATCAAGGTTTTGATTTTATAACTTTAATCGTAATTTTACATCAACACACAAACAGGAACAAGTTGGGAGGCTTTTGAAAATCATAAAAATAAGAAAGCCATGAAAAAATTAATTCTATTGCTTACAATGGTCGCTGCTACCTCCATGATGCAGGCCCAGCTTGTTGAAAAAGATGGAATATACTTCGATTCCAACAATCATCCCTATTCCGGAACTTACATTGAATATTTCCCAGACGGGACTATACACCTGGAAATGACTCTCCTGAATGGCAAAAAAGACGGACCAACCACTTATTTTTATCCAAACGGCCAAAAAAAGGAAGTTCGTTTTTTCAAGGCCAATCTAATGGATGGCACTTGGATTACATGGGACGAGAACGGCAACAAAAAGGCTGAAGCCCGATATAACAATGGCCAAAAAGATGGCAAATGGTTGATTTGGGATGAAAACGGCACCTTGCGGTACGAAATGGAATACTCGGGGGGCGCCAAAACGGGCGTGTGGTCCATTCGTGACGAAAAGGGCAATCTGATAAGCCAGCGTCAATACTAAAAAGATATTATTAGGATCCCATAGAATCCAGAGACAAATCTTTCAACTTCTCTTCGTATTCCTTACGGTCAATTTCACCTTTTGCATATCGTTTTTTTATGATGGCAAGAGGTGAAAGTTGGTCTTCATCATCTTGCAATACTCTTTTGGCCTTTTTGGATAACCACCACAGAGCAGGCACCGCAATAAACCATCCCCAACCTATCGTCCATGCTCCGGCAGATTTCTTTGTTTTCTTTATCTTATTCTCTTGGTTTTGCATAACAATGAAATTTTCAAATTCTAAAATCTCAATATACGCATTTCTTATAACAAGGGAAAGACCGGAAATACTATTGAACAAAAATTATGATAGCTCTTTTTTCGGGACGGTAACCCATTTATACAGCTTATCCGACCTTCTGATTTTTACCCCTACAGGCATGGAAAAGCGATCCCCTTTTTGAACCTCTTCAACAGGGTTAAGATCAAGTCTTAATTCCGGCACTTTCATTTCCACCACCCCGGTGGTAGGACCGGTAATTAATATTTCATCGCCTACTTTTAGATTTTTTGTTTCCAACAAAAATTCAGCGACTCCGATTTTAGGGAAATAGTTGGTCCCTTTACCGATATAAACTTTCTTTCTGGTGGCCAGAGATCCGTAATTGGCACTCCATTCCCCAAGTTTCTGACCCAAATAATAGCCATCCCAGAAGCCACGGTTAAAAACCGATGCCAGCCGTTGATTCCACTGCGCTATCTTCTCCTGCGAATAGGATTCATCCAACACCGAATTGATGGCTTCGCGATAGCATGACACCACCGTCTTCACATATTCCGGTCCCCTGGCACGTCCTTCGATTTTAAATACCCGAACCCCGGCATCTATCATCTTATTCAAAAAATGGATGGTCTTAAGATCTTTGGGCGACATGATGTATTCGTTATCCACCTCCAGCTCCTTCCCTGTTTCTTTTTCGGTGACGATATAGCTTCGTCTGCAAGACTGAAGACATCCTCCCCTATTAGCAGAAGAATTCATTTGGTGCAAACTCAGATAACATTTCCCTGATATGGCCATACATAAAGCACCATGCGAAAACATTTCAATGCGGATAAGCTCACCGGAAGGACCTTTGATTTGCTCTTCCTCGATGGCTTTATGGATGCCTTTTACCTGATTCAGGTTCAATTCACGAGCCAGAACAACCACATCCGCAAACCGACTGTAAAATTTAAGCGCCTCCACATTGGATATATTGACCTGAGTAGAAATATGGACTTCGACCCCCTTACTGTTGGCATAATGAATGGCCGCCTGATCGGAAGCAATAATAGCAGATATCCCACTCTCTTTGGCCGCATCAATAAGCGCCCTCATCACAGGCAGGTCATCGTCATACAACACCGTATTTACGGTAAGATATGTTTTAACATGGTGCTTTCTCGCAATGTCAACAATTTGTCGCAAATCATCGGTGGTAAAATTGGCCGATGACCGCGACCTCATATTTAGCTTTTCTGCACCAAAATAAACCGAATCGGCTCCTCCCTGAATAGCTGCCATGAGAGATTCATAAGAACCCACCGGAGCCATCACTTCAAAATCACTATTTTTCAATCTCTTTTCTGCCATTACTCAATCTTTCCTTAAAATCTTTCGCTATTATTTGCATCAAAACTTTCGCTTTCAGGCTATCCTCTTGCGTCTTGGAGCCCCTCATTTCCATTAGGCTAAAGTTGGTTTTATCGTACATTTCATAGATGGTATCATCAATAAATCCAAAGCCATCGGGATAGTGCAAAAAGGAAAAACCCTTCACCTCCTCATCCAAAACATTCTTACTGAATTTATAATCTGAAACATCCGCCCCCAATTGATTAAGAAGCGTGGCTGCCACATCAATTTGTGACGCAAAAGTATCAACAATGGTATCCTTCACCGACAGGGCACCCCCCGTCCACAACATAGGAATACGGTATCTTCTGGATTGTGTATATCCCAATTTTTCAGGACCCACAACCCCATGATCGGCCACTAAGATAAACAACGTATTATCCCATAGCCCGCGAGCTTTTACCTCATCAAAGAAGTGTCCCAAACAACGATCGGTGTAATGCACCGAATTAAGATAGTCGTCCTCCTCCACACGTTCCATGGGAACATCAAAAGGTTCATGACTGCTTAGGGTAAAGAAAAAACTAAAAGAAGGCCTTTTAGACGCTTCCAAAATGGTTAATAAGCGTTCAAAGGTATATTGATCGTGCACGCCCCATTTCTTCCCCCTATATTCGGCAGGAAAATCGTCGATACTCGTTACGTGGTTAAACCCTGCCAAGGTAATCAACGATTTCATGTTCTTAAATTTCATATCCCCACCATACATAAAGTTAAGGTCGTCATATCCTATTTCCTTAAGTTTTTGGGGAATAAAATTTAGATGGCGCGACTTTTCCGGATACTGCATGATGGAATATCCGGGGATGCCCGGATAACCGGTGAGCACGCCAACAATTCCGTAATCCGACCTAAAGCTGGTGGCATATGTATGGTTAAAGAAAACCCCCTCTTTTATCAGCTTATTAAAATGAGGGGTTACACTTTCTCCTCCCAGTATTTCGATGGCCTGGGCCGAGAAACTTTCCAGAAGAATGATAACAACATCCGGTTTGTCAGTATTTAATATTTTAGGAAATTTCCCTGACTGATGCATTAAAACGTTAAACTGATCCTGAGCCGTTTGTTCATCCATAAAATGGTATTCACCATCTTTTACGGCACTCCTCTTCATGGAATAGGCCAGATTCCAAATAGGATTTACAGCCGCATTATTGGCAAACAGGTAATTGGAAAAATAGGCCACCCCCGTATTTATTGGTGCCACACTGAAACTTCCCCGGATGGGCAGAATCATCAATCCGCCAATCAATAAAGTAAACGCCCAGTTAACGGCCAGTTTTTTACCTTGAAATTTTTCCTGAAACCGATATTTGATAACAACATTTTGGAAAATCCATATCACCAGCCATGATGCAATACCCCACACAGCAAAAAATAAAAGAGCCTCGCTCCAGTGGATAGAATTAAAAATAATGTCGGGTGTTTTTAAGAATGAAAGAGCCTCCCGGTTCAAATGTCCGCCCCAGTAACGAAACAAATTGATATCACCCAACACCAAACCTACCGATACGGGAATTAGAAAATAGTGAAGCCACCGGATACATCCATGGCAAAAGCTCTTCGTTACCGGTAAAGCAATTAATTGAAAAACGATGAGAAGCAGCATCAGATACCCCGAAAAAGATAAATCCATCCGAAAACCCGGTCCATAGCTCGCTAATATGGCCGACAAAGGCGTATCATTAGCAAATGAATAATTGACAATTATGAAAACCGTCCTGAAAAAAGCGAAGAAAACCAGCCAAAACAGATAATTCCGCAAAAAGGAGTATAAAAACCGCTTCATCTTTAAATCATTGTTTTATAAAATATAACCTGCAAAAGTAACATATTTGAGGTAATAATCAGAAAATAGATCTTCACCTAAGATCATTCCGACAATATCACCATTACCTTCCAAGAATTGATTCCAACTTCTGCATTTTAATGCTTCCTATTGGTTGCAAGCCCTCTGAAACCCGCAGCAGGGCACAAGAATTTAAGCAGGAGCACACCATTTTAAGCAGGGGCACTTCAATTTAAGCAGGACGACAAGATTTTAAGCAGGAGACCAAGAATTCAAGCAGGAATGGCTCAACCTTAAGCAGGAAAGGTCCAATTCAGGAAGGACGGCAAGATTTTAAGCAGGGACCCTACATCTCTATCCATGAAGGTCATAATTTACCCCAAATATGGACGACAAAGCTCAGCATGAATAAACCCCGATACGCAAATATCGATTTGTCCATTTATACATAAAAAACAGGATAAAAACCTTTTAGAAAGGAAAATCATCCTCAGGGATGCTCTCCTGCTTCCCCTCATCATAAGGTTGTTCCGCCTTTTGTTGAACCGCATTGCCGTTTACATAGATGGCCTTAAAAGGCGCCGGTACAGGACAGGGGTATTCGCAGGCGCCGCAACCGATACAAATCGACTGATCCACATGAGGAATCCGCAACCCATCTTTATAAGGCACCATGGTTACCGCCTTGGTGGGACAATGCTCGGAGCAAGCACCGCAAACAGTGCCATCGGTATAAACCACACAATTTTGTTGAACAAACACAGCTTTCCCCATCTGGGTAACCTGTTTTTCTTCTAGCGGCAACGGTAAAATGGCGCCGGTGGGGCAAACCTCTCCGCATTTATTGCAGTCGTAATTACAAAAATGGGTAGAATAGTCCATGTGTGGCTGCATGAACCCCGAAAGACCATATTCCGTCAATGCGGGTTGAAGAACGCCGGTGGGACAGGCAGCAATGCACAAGGAACATCCGGTACAAATATCATTGAACCGCTTGATGCTCACAGAACCGGGAGGCGCTACAGGGTGATCTTTTTTATTTCTGGCCAGTTTTTTTTGATGATCAGGAAGTTTTTCTTTTTTCAGAGCATAAATTCTACTTCCGCTAATTACGGCAAGGCCGGTCATCAACAATTTCCGGCGAGTAGAGTCATGCTTTACTTCATCCCGCCCTGTATCATCAGAAGAAGCAACCGTATTAGGTGTTGCACCTTTAATGGCGGGCCGCAGGGAAAGAGCCGATTCGGGACAGGTAACCAGACAATTAAAACACGTCACACATCGAGTTGTATCAACGGTATAATTTTTAATATCGATGCATTCACTTTTACATACCCCTGCACATTTACCACATCGGGTACAGGCATCCCGGTCGAATTGAACCTTAAAAAAAGAAAAACGGGAAATTTCACCCAACAAAGTTCCAACCGGACAGAGGGTATTACAAAAAAGTCTTCCACGTTTCCACGCAAAATAGCCAATGGCAGATATTACTACCAAGGTGAGAATGGCCGGTAAGATACTTGCCACCATCAAATTTTGATGGTAAAAGGAATAGACCTCAAATTTCTGCAAAACAGGGGCCATTATGCCATTATTAAACCAAATCACCACCGGTTTCATCAGATAAGTAAAGCCACGCGCTATGATGCTATAAGGATCGAGCCAGGTAACCAACCAACCGGCACCCACCATAATTGCAATAGTGGTTATCCCCAGAAACGAATACCTTAAAACCGGCTTTGCTTTGTGGAACTTGAAAAAACGTTTCTTTTTGGATTTCCTTCTGCCAAAATGATTCACAATATCCTGAAAGATGCCCAACGGACAGATGGCAGAACAGTAAATGCGACCCGTTATTAATGTCAATAGCATTATCACCAGAAATCCACCGGCTGACACCAAGGAAAATACTGCAAGAAAATGCAACACTGAAGGCAGAAACTGCAAGTAGGTGATTTTGTCGAATCCCATATTAGGGATCCATCCATAGATATCAACAAACAATGATGTGATCAAAATCAGTACCGCCAGAGCAATGATAACACGGCTCCTTTTCAAGATCTTATATAAAAGCATATTTATCGGTTAATTATCTGTTGGGCACAAATTTCTTCAATTTTAAAAGCTCGTTTCAGGAAAGTCAAAACAGGCAATACCCCTACCCATCGTCCTCAAAAAAATATCCTCACATTTTAATTCTCTTAATCGAGAGCTGTTCAAGATTCATGGTTCCCAGCCCCATTTCATTGGCGATGGCGATGTGTTTAATATTTTCGGGTTTTTCACCAAACATCAGGGTCGCTGCAGCATCCACTGCCACGATATCTCTGCCGGCGATGAGTGCCTTTAAGTCGGCCACATCTGATTCAGAAACGCCTCTTGGTCCTTTCCGTGTCAACATCCGATATCCATCCACAATATTCAGGTCCGGTTTACGATAGGTCAAAAAATCCGCGATACATTGACTCAAGTCATTCCCATGGTAAAAGCGACGATCCCAGATAACCCCCATCAGATTTTTCATGGCCAGCGAAACCGTTGTGGAACCATGATGCTTAAGGATAGGAACATTAATGAAAACATCGGCATCCAGAAGATCGCGGTGAATTTTAGCTTTTTTCAACCGGCGTCCTCCGGGAACAGAAATATCACGATAAAAAGATTCCGTGTTACCCGGAACCACTTTGGCCCCCGCCTCTCTGGCCATTGGTTCAATCTGACTGTTTCGATAGCAACGGTCCCATTGGTCACAGGTATGGTCGAACACCACCACCTCGGAAGCACCGGCATCCAAACAACTCTTAACAATCCGAGAGATCAAATGCGGATTGGTATTGGCAGCTCTTTCGGGGGGGACATCCCAGCCAATGTTGGGTTTAACCAAAACTTTCTGCCCGGCTTTTACAAACCGTTTCATTCCGCCCAAAGCTTCCATGGCTTTATCAAACATATCGGGTGCTTCACCACCCCTAACGGCCGCCAGATCGTATTCTCCCTCTTCGGCCGACAACCCCATGGCATTCAATCCACCAAAATCCGGAAGCAACAGGCTTGCGACCCCAACGCCTGCACTTTTAAGTAAAAAATCTCTTCGCTTCATAAGAACCTCCTTTGTGATTAATATTAGATCAACCAATCAATGGAAAATATTGAGGTATAAATATAAACACAAGAGGGCACATTTACACTGACAAACACTTAATTTATAGTTGTTTTAAATAAAATAAAGGGGTAATCATCCCATTATCTCCCTCACCCTTTATGCCTAAATATTTTTAAGGTTAACCGAATATTAAGTCCGGCAAATATTCTTAACAGTTTATTAAAAACGGCTTAAGGTACAGGCAATAATAGCATTGTTCTTTTGTACTGTCTGAAAAAGGATAAGATAAGACAAAACAAACGAACAAACTAAAAACCAAAATGACCATGAAAAATCGTTTCAAAAACATGAGTTTACTCCTAATCTTAGGAGTCGTCGTTTCATTCAGCTCCTGCAGCGAGGATAACGACAGCAACGTAGATGACAACAACAATAGCAATGACGTTGAAATAATAACTAAAAACATTACCACCAACACCACCTGGACCAACGACAAAATCTATCAATTGGGAGGCAGAATTGCCGTTACCAACGGGGCCAAGCTCACCATTGAAGAAGGAACCATTATCAAAGGGGAAGTAGGGACCGGCGCCAATGCTTCCGCATTGTTAATTGCCAAAGGATCACAAATCGAAGCTGTTGGCACTTCTGATAATCCCATCATTTTTACATCCGTGGCCGACGAAATCGATTACGAAAGTGTTGCCAATGGTGATTACACCAGTCCCAACCTTGATCCGGATGCCAACGGATTGTGGGGAGGTGTTATCATTCTGGGAAATGCCCCTATTTCTGTTTCCGGAAGTACGACCGCTCAAATAGAAGGTATCCCCAGCACCGACACCAATGGTCAATATGGTGGTGACGATCCCAACGACAATTCAGGAAAGTTCAAGTATGTTTCTATCCGTCACGGTGGTGCCAACATTGGCGAAGGCAACGAAATCAACGGTCTCTCTCTGGGTGGAGTAGGGGATGCCACCGAAATCGAAAACATAGAGATCGTCGCTAACCAGGACGATGGCATTGAATTCTTTGGAGGAACCGTAAACATAAAAAACGTGGTGGTATGGAACGTGGGAGACGATGGACTGGATACCGACCAGGGATGGAACGGAACCTGCGATAATTTTGTGGTGATTTCGCCTGCGGGTCACGTTTTTGAATTGGATGGTATTGAAGGAGATAAAAGCAGTCAATCGGTTATTGAAGCCTTTGGATTTCATACCTTCAAAAACGGTTATGTGATTGCCAAAACCAATGATGCTACCTCCAAAGATCTGGTGAATCTTGATCCCGAAACATCTGTCCAGTTCGAAAATGTATTCTTCAATGTGGTTCAGAATGGACAAAAGATCAACCTTCAGGATAAAGAAGATGACAACGACAATGTTATTGCCGAATATACAATGCCGGATGACTTCCTTGCCGGTGTTGCCACCCAATTTACCAATGTTGTTTTGAACGTAACAGATGTTACGCCTCACATCGACGGAACAGTTGAAGGCATTAGTGCCGGTACAGCTCCCGCCGCACCCGGCGACATTGACCTTTCAGTATTCGACGGATGGACCTGGTCAGAAAATTCAATCATCTCCTGGTAATCAATCTTAAATAAAATGGTATCAAACAGACTTGCTTCCACCTTCGGACATGCAAGTCTGTTGTTTTATTGCAATAAAAATAGAATTCAACAAAACAAACGGATGTACAAGATGAAACCATTTATTATTGCTGCACTGTTATTGATCCTAACCTTTACTTCATACGCCCAACAGAAAGGGACCATCAGAGGAACAGTATTTGACGGATCCACGGGCGAAACGTTGGTAGGAGTGAGTGTCGTAATCAAAGATCCCTTCACCGGCACGGCCACCGATTTGGATGGTAAATTTTCACTGGATATTGCTCCGGGAACCTATCAATTACAATTATCCTTCATCTCCTTCCAACCTCTTATCATCAAAGATGTGGTTGTAAGGCAAGGAGAAATAACCCTGCTAAACAACCTTACATTATCCCAAAGTACCGTGGAACTAAAGGACGTGGTAGTAACCGCCAAGGTTATCCGGAATACAGAGGCGGCCCTGAACACCATGAAAGCCAAGTCGTCGGTAATACTGGACGGCATCTCGGCGGCCAAAATCGAACTCATCGGTGACGGAACAGCGGTAGAAGCAGCCAAAAGGGTAACAGGAGTTTCCATTGAAGAGGGCAAATATGTGTACGTTCGTGGTCTGGGCGACCGCTATTCCAAAACCACCCTCAACAACATGGATATCCCCGGTCTGGATCCCGACCGCAACACTCTTCAGATGGATATTTTTCCCACCAGCATCATGGACAATATGGTGGTGAGCAAAAACTTCACAGCCGACCTACCGGCCGATTTCACGGGGGGACTGATGAATGTTACGACCAAAGATTTTCCGGATAAAAAGATCTTCAGCTTATCGGTCAGCACCGCCTATAACCCCAATGTTCATTTCAATTCCAAATATCTAAGCTACGATGGGGGCAGCACCGATTTTCTAGGGTTTGATGACGGAACACGTGCGATGCCCGACTACATACCGCCCACCAACCAACTGGTTCCATCAAGCTCAAATGCCACAACCGTCAATCAATTTGTCAACCAATTTTCGCCGACTCTTGCTGCCAACCGTCGAAACAGCCTCATGGATTACAGTGCCTCACTTTCTTTTGGAAACCAAATTGAGATGAAGGGGAATGGCGGAAAATCGCCGCGACTGGGATATATCTTCTCGCTTTCCTACAAATCGAAATACAAATATGACGATGACGTTCTATATGCCGATTATCAAAAAACGCTCGGCGATGATAATTTTGAGATGATTTATTCTACCCGCCAGTCGGGTGCGGTGGGAGAAAGACATCATTTAATCGGATTATTAGGGGGCATCGCCTACAAAAACAAACTCCATAAAATTCAATTAACCGCCATGCGGCTGCAGAACAGCATCAGCAGCGCCGGAAAATTTTCTCTCAATAACAACAGTTCGGCCGTTGGCCAATCGGGCTATCATGCCACTTCCGATCAGTTAAATTATAACCAACGGTCTCTGACTAACATTCTGTTACATGGCAACCATCTGTTCGAGAAAAATAAATGGAAACTTGACTGGCGCTTTTCCCCAACTTTTTCCACTTCAGATGATCCCGACATACGTAAAACAGCTTTTACGCACGAAGGGGGAGAATATCTTTTTAGTGCGGGAGCCGCCGGTTTTCCATCAAGAATTTGGAGGGAGCTAAGCGAATTCAATGTGTCGGCAAAAATCGATCTGTCCAAAAAATACAACATCTTTAATCATGAGGCCATAATAAAAGTGGGTGCCGCTCATAACTATAAATCACGCGACTATGACATCACCAAAATGGGATATCAGTTTACCGACCTAAATCTCTCGTTCGACGAACCGGATGCTTCTTTGGTTCTTCTACCGGGAAACATCTATGGCTATGGCGACGGAAACACTTACATTTTGCCGGAAAAAAGTCCTTCAAACAGTTATAACTCCAACGTAAACAATACTGCATTTTATATTTCCAATGAATTTTACCCCATAAAAAAGCTAAAAACCATTCTCGGGATTCGGATGGAAAATTATGGTATGAGACACACCGGCCAAGATCAAAACGGATCACGAGTTCTGAACAACGAAAAAGTATTGGAATCGTCAAATCTGTTTCCCAGCATTAACTTGATTTATGAGGTGACTGACCATCAAAACATCAGAGGAGGATATTCCAAAACGGTGGCCAGACCATCATTTAAAGAATTATCCTTTGCCCAGATTATTGATCCCATCAGCAACACCATTTTCAATGGTGGATTGTATGCTGTGGACGACTGGGACGGAGAACTGCACGAAACTTATATAAATAACTTTGACCTTCGATGGGAAGTGTTTGGGGAAAAAGGTCAGAACATCTCTGCCAGTGTTTTTTATAAACAATTTGATGACCCCATAGAACTTGTAAGGCTAACCTCATCCTTCACCAGTACCGAATATCAACCAAGAAATGTGGGTGACGGACAACTCTATGGCTTTGAATTAGAATTCAGTAAGAACCTGGATTTCATATCACCTATTGTCAAAAACTTCAATATTTCCGGAAACGTCACCCTTACACGCTCCCAAATTGAAATGACCAATTCGGAATATTTGTCAAGAAAAAAGTTCGAAAAAAACGGAGAAACCATTGATCAAAACAGGGATATGGCAGGGCAATCACCTTATGTGATCAATGCCGGCTTCAGTTATAACAATTATGAGGAAGGTTGGGCCACGGGATTGTTTTATAACGTAAAGGGATCGACCCTTTCCATTGTAGGCGGTGGCGTGTTTCCGGACATTTATACGGAACGTTTTCATAGTCTCAATTTTTCCCTAAACAAGAAGCTGGGAAAGAATAAAAAGACCAAAATAGATTTCAAAGTATCGAATATTCTGGATCAGACCAGAGAAAGTTTCTTTAAATCGTATAAAGCGGAAAATCAACCTTATAGCATACATCATCCCGGCAGGGAATTGAGCATTGGCATAAGTCATCGTTTTTAAATTATTCAAAATCCATCCGTTTGTTGAAGTCGGGAGAGGCCTCTTAGCGTTCGTCGCGGGGGTCTCTCTTTTTTTATGAGGTAGGAGGTAAGGATTCTCCATAACGCCCCTTTGGGGCGGGTGACCAATCCTGCTAATCAATCATTCTTAGCCCCCAAGGAGCGAAAGTCTGAAGAAAGGTCGAAGGCTTTTGCAAGGAAGGACCTTTCCCTCCAAGCCCCGAAGGGGATGGATAGGGACTCCATTAAAGAATTACCCATTCCCCTTTTTCTGCCGAGTGTCGCACGGCATCGATCACTTTCATGTTATTAATAGCGTCAATGGCGGGAAGGGGTAAAGAAGAACCTTCCATCACCGCTTTTGCAAAAGCATCAAACATGATCCCATAGGCATTTGAAGCGGGAAATTCCACCTCTCTGGATCCAACTCCATCCACAACCGTGAATTTGGCGGGCACATCCACAAAGGTATTAAAAGGGATATGAACGGTGATACTGCCTGCTGTACCCACAATATCCACCTTCTGGAACGGCTGGGACGTGGTAGAAACGGTAAAGGTGGCCCGAGGACCTCCAAAATCCATGATGGCTGACGAATGCATATCGGTTCCGAAGTCGGGATGAGCGGTCTGCAATGCCATTAAGCGTTGGGGTTCCCTACCAAAAATAAATCGGGCCACAGATATGGCATAGCATCCTATATCCATTAAAGCTCCCCCTCCACATTCAGGCTTGTTTCTAATATTTGATGCAGAAGGATTATTGTAGGAAAAAGAAGTATGGACATACTGGATTGCTCCAATCTGATTGGTTCGCACAATATTCCATACTCTTTCCCACATGGGATGGAATCGATACATAAAACCTTCCATTATCGGGACCCCGGCATCCTGAGCTTTTTGGATCATGGCTTCAGCCTCATCGGCATTCATGCCAAGAGGCTTTTCACAAAGCACCGGCTTTCCTGCTTCAATACTTTTTTCCACCCATTCCCGATGCAAATGGTTGGGTAGGGGAATGTAAACCATATCCACCTCGGGGTCGCTTAAGACCGCCTCATACGAACCATACCATAAAGGGATTCCAAATTCTTTGGCCATAGCGGCCGATTTTTCAATGTTACGCGATCCAATGGCGTAGGCCTCACAAAATTGAGTCTCCATCAATGGCAGTACAATCCGTTTCAGGAAATGGTTTGAAGTTCCCAAAATGCCTATTCTTAACTTTTTCATAAACAATTCTATTTAAATTATTTAAACCTTATCATGTTCCAGATCTACACACGAATCAATGCTTCATCCACAAGCGGAGGGAACAAAATCTGTCATTGACATCCCCTGTTCCGGAAATATTAATAAATTTGTGATTATTGCAAGATAATTACTATTCAGCCCATAAAAATACCTTTTATGGTCAACAAAAGCCAACAAAATATTAATCCAAAAAATAAATTCTGGTTACCTCTGGACAATGCTGCAAAGATATTCCCGGCCATTGCGACTAAGGAAGTAACAGCAGTCATCCGTCTCACCGTAATCCTTAAGGAACCGCTAAAAATGGAGCCCTTCCGGCGGGCAGTATTACAGGCTGAAAAACGCTATCCCTATTTTTTGGTCCAACTGCGCAGGGGCTTTTTCTGGTATTATCTGGAACATCTACCTCAACATATTCCCATCGAAGTGGATGATGGGGAATGCAGCAGGAAATTTTCGGGAGGGGAATTATTGTTGAGATTTTTGGTTTGGCACAACTCAGTGAGCCTTGAAGTTTTCCATGCATTGACCGACGGAGCAGGTGCGTATGAATTTTTCAAAACGGTACTTACGCTCTACTCTCAGGAGTGTGGTGCCACCATCCCCAAAGACTATCCATTTAAATCTCCGGGAGAAGAGATCCCGGAAGAGGAATATGAAGATTCCTATAAACGATACTTTAAGGAAGAGATACCCCCAATCGTGAAGCGATCGAAAGCTTTTCATGTTCCTTTTTCGGTTAGGCCTTCACCGCGCTTTCAACGAATGAATGTGGTGGTATCGATGGAAGACATTAAACGAATCTCCAAAGAAAAGGGAGTAAGTATCACAGTATATCTGGTAGCTGTGTATTTATATATTCTTCAGGAAATTTTTGAAAAGCTAAATCCCTTAAAGCGACTGTCCCGCCATAAAATTCTTCGCGTACAGGTCCCCATCAATTTAAGGAACATTCTTCCCTCAGGTACGATGCGCAATTTTTCATTGTTTGTGATGCCGGAGATAGATCTTCGGCTGGGACATTACACATTTGAAGAGATCCTTAAAACGGTATATCATCAAATGCAACTGGAAACAGACGAGAAACTACTCAACAAAAACATTTCGCGCAACGTGGGCAGTGAAAAAAGCATTTATGTAAGGAGCATTCCCTTGTTTATCAAGAGCCTGATCCTTAAATTAAAATTCAATTCACTGGGTACCAGCCAATATAGCGGGGTTGTAACCAATTTGGGGAAAGTAGATTTACCCCCAGAAACCGGCAATATGGTTGATTACTTTATATTGACAGCGCCGCCTCCCAACAAATTGTTAAAAATTAGTTGTGCCGCCATCGGTTTTAAGGATAAACTGACTCTTAGCTTTGGTAACATCACCACCTCTTGGGAATTTGAACAAAATTTCCTGAACTTTTTAAAATCACAAAATATTTCCATAGAAACGATTTACTCAGACAGCAAAAAATGAAACGAGCCTGACAATGTAGGGTTGTCACCCAAGAAGATGGAAAAACCCCGGAGTCATGCGAGTTCCATCGAACCAATAACTTAACTATAATTTATAGGGATGAAAAGATGTTCATATTGCGGTGTAGAGTTGGAAGAGAATGCCAACTATTGTTCCTTATGCGGTGAACCATTCAATGCCAAGGAGCAGGAAAACCAAGTGGCCTTGCAGTCGCGGAAAAAGAGCAGTGAAGAGAAATTAATGTCCGACTATCAAAAATTATCCGTTTCACAAAAGAGAAAGATATTTAACAAAATAACAGCCATAATTCTATTCTCAGGCATGCTCATCACGATGATCATTGACTTGATCATGAACAATACGATCAGCTGGTCCCAATATCCGTTAGCGATAGCACCGATCCTGTTGTTTAATATCATAATAACATCACTTATATCAGGCCGTGCTCAGCTATGGATGCTATTAAGTTTTCTGTCTCTTTCGGGGCTTTTATTAATATTGGACAGTTTTACCGGTTCCACGGGCTGGGGTCTAAGCCTGGGCATTCCCTTACTTCTGTCCTCTTATGTATTGATATTTTCCATTTGCAAAATAATTGCTAAAACCCCACAAAAGGGGCTAAACATAATTGCTTATGCCATACTGGGTTCAGGTGTTTTCTGTCTTTTCGTGGACGGGATTATTTCTTTTTATCACAAGGACCCATTTCTTTTGGGATGGAGCCTCATCGTTATTGCCGCGGCCGTATTTATTGCGCTCCTTCTGCTATATATTCATTACAGGCTGAAGAAGGTTACCGATTTGAGACGTTTTTTCCACATCTAAAAGACCACCCACAATTCAAGCCACAAATCCCTGTGCGACACCAGATACAGGAACAGACCACCCAGCCATCCGTGCAGGATTCCTAAGGACCATAGATTCTTCCACTGGAAATAGGCGGAAATAAAAAACAGCTCCATCACCAGAGTAAAGCCCATCAGGAGTAGATCGGGGAAGTGGGCAAAAGAAAACAATATGGACACAATTATTATACTCTGGTTTTCTCTGAACTTTAAGGATTTAATGTCTCGTAGGTTTCCGGCAATAATCCCAATCATCAAAAATTGCTGAATAAGTCCCCAAATGGGATAGAGCACCAATACGGGCAGGAGGCTCCACCTTAAAAATCCATCTTCTCCATACCTCACCTCATAAAATCCAATAACAAGGAAAGCAAAAAGTGTAAAAGGGAAACAATATTTAAACGTTTCAAAAAAACCTTCTCTTCTAAAACCCCAGTTTATTAAAATTTGCCGATTGGCTTGGTAACTTGACAAAATATACCAAACCCAAAATAAAACAGCACTGCTAATATAGAAGAGTCGGAATTCCAGCCAGTCAACCAGAATGTATTTCAATACTCCGGTAAGTATGACAGCATTGATTTCAAACCATCTTCGTTTATCCGATATTCCGGTATTTTGCATCATATGAGTTGAATAATACGGTCATCTGTTGTTTCAATTTCAGGATTTGCTGATTGGCACAGAACAATTTCCCACAAATACGATGGTGCCGGGTTATCAAAGCCCACGCGTGAAACTGACGTCACAAACTCCGCATGCGTGTTTTTGAGCGGATCAGCACCTTATTTTGTCGAAATATAGTGTTCGGGTAATAACGCTTAACAATTTAGTACTTTCTCCTTTATATTCCTAAATATAAGCTTCACGAAAACACCGTAAAAAAAATTTTTGCAGACAACTTTTCTTCTATGGGCGAAAAAATATCTGCCCCGATAAAAAATTACGACTCGATAACATGATCAAAAAACGGGATGATGATATAAAAGAGAGGAGGTAGACCAACAAAAAACAGGGATGTTGGAAAAAGAAAGTTCTCCTTTTCTGCAACATCCCTTACTATAAAAAACAGATTACAAAAACCCGAACATCACCACCAGGATGACCCCGGCCAGGAACCACCAAACGCCCCGCCGGAAGAAGCCATTTTTCCCGGGCACCATAAAAAGTCCCGAGATTGCCAGGAATATTAAAATCACGGCATAGATGTCGGCGATGAATCCCCATCCTTTAATCTGGTTTTCGTGTAGTCGGCTCATGAAAATCACCAGTGGCCGATCTTTATAGGTTTCAAAATTGGTGATCCCTGTGTTTTGATTGTACTCACCCATTCCTCCGGGGAAGTAAAAAACCACTTGATCGGGACGTTCTTCCAGATAGGTAATCTCTTTACCGTCGGCAATGGATGTCCATTCAGTTTTAAGTCGATCGGCGGATAAACCGGATGACAATTGAAGCGACTCCTTTATGGTTTTGACCCCCATCTTGTGATGAAGAAAAATACCCGAAAGGGCATAAACCAAAGTAATTCCTACCACGAAATAGCCTGCGTCGCGGTGAATGCGACGCAGCCATAAACGAATTTTATTTTTTGCCAACATATTATTTAATCTATCACCTCGTAATTTATCCCATCCAAATAAAAAATTGAATAGAAATTTTTGTTGTTGGCTTTCATCCAGTCACGCATTTCCTCAATGTTGGCCAACTCGGCACTACACTGATTTTCATCGATTTCGGCCTTTTCTTTTTGCTCAATGGTTTTTTGTTCCCACTGATTAATGTATTCTTCGGAAAGACGTTTTTCTCGCACGAAGCCTTTCACCACCATCCGGGTGCCATTAAGCTCAGAATTAAAACCTCCTATTTCACCTTTAGCTTCCACGCGAATAGAGGTTTTTCCGCTTTCATCTTTCAGGAAACAACGTTTACCGGAATGTTTACAAACATGAGTCACCACACCTTTAACCGTTACTTCTTTGTCGACGTTGTCAGTCGCTTTATCCATCAATTGATCCACATTCACCGCCATTGCTACATTGACGCTAGATGATTTGTCGACGGCGTCCCTGTTTTCAACATTTTTATTGTCTGATTTACGCCCGGATGAAACGCAGCCGGTCAGCATTAAGATGGATGCCAATAGAAAAAATAATTGTTTCATATTATAGAAATTTAAATTAGTGGAAAAATGTCACAAGATTCATACATCATTATATTAGGCGTATCCGGCAAAATCCAGCGGCTTTCCCGATCACCAATGAAAAGAACACTCAGCACTCCATACATTCCGGATAAAGCAATAAGCGCAATTCGGTATGGAGAGGCGACTCTTTTTTATCTTTTTACCCCAAGAAAATATTCCAAAAGTAAAAAAAAGGCCGAATAGAGATCTCTAAAGCCGGTGAAATCCACCCGTGGCGTTACATGCTGGTCATTACCAGAGGTAACGTTCAATTTGAAAGGAAATCGGTTTTTATTAACTTTTTATCCCGGTCAGGCGCATTGAACGACAGGCTTTCTTTCCGTTCAATGGTTGAGTCATCAATCGTTTTTCCCGATTTTGAGCAATGATGGCGGGTTGCTTTGGTATATCCTTCTATGGGGAGAAATTAATCAGGACACAGTTTGATGAACACTCCCTGAACACTCCCTTGCTTCATGTTTCCCAAGGTTTGCTTCACGTTTTCCGAGAATTGCTTCACATTTCTCATGGTTTGCTTCGGGTTTCCCGAGCGTTGCTTCATGTTTCCCATGCGTTGCTTCATGTTTCCCGAACGTTGCTTCTCGTTTCCCGAACGTTGCTTCACGTTTCTCATGGTTTGCTTCGGGTTTCCCAAGCGTTGCTTCGAATTGCTTAGGGACTGCTTCCATTTACAGAGGCATTGCTTCGAGTTGCAATGGGACTGCTTCGAGTTACAGGAGCGTTGCTTCGGAATGCACAGGCATTGCTTCCATTTACTGGGGCGTTGCTTCGGGCTGCACAGGCATTGCTTCCATTTACTGGGGCGTTGCTTCGGGTTGCACAGATATTGCTTCGAGTTACAGGAACGTTGCTTCGGAATGCACAGGCATTGCTTTTATTTACGGGGACGTTGCTTCGGGTTGCACAGGCATTGCTTCCATTTACTGGGGCGTTGCTTTTCCGGAGTTCTCGTGTTGTTGTGCCTAATTCAAAGCGGATTTTCACTGTTGGAGGAGGCAATTTGGAGGAAATATTAGGTCAGGCATTAAAGAGACCAAAAAATTGGGGGATAATAGATGTTTGGAATTGGGAAAACCAAAAGATCGCAGATATACCATGCAAATCCGGTTTTCCCAATGAAGATATTATACACAAGTGATTTCGGACGATATTAAGCTTGAAAGAATTAATTAGTCAGATGGTATTCCAAGCATAACACCAACTACCATTTTTCCAAAATAATTTGGTCCATCAGGAAGCGGTTAACCTCCCCGTTCATATTTTCATTAAAGGGATTAAAATCAATATTCAATTGACAGGCCCCTTTCTCCAACATCAGGGGGAGGTTATTGGTCACCCCCCAGTTGGCCCATTCATTGGTTCCTCTTTGAGGGAAAACGATGGATGCAACAAAATCACCATTGACCGACAGGGATCGAATGGCGCACTTATTATCGGTATTGACAGGGCCACTGCCATTGGCATATCTGAACGAGAGCAACCATCGACCTGACTCGGGAATAAAGACTGTGGCAGTCAATGGTAAATTCACTGATTTATGAAAGTCAACATATCCTGACCCGCTATATCCGGGGTGTTTATTCTCTTTTTTCAGATTAAAGTTTTCAGCTTCCAGGATGATTTTATGGTATCCATCCACCACGAGAGGTTCACTTAAAAAGGACCGGTTCTGCTCCTGATCGATGGCCATAACCTGATATTCGCCCTGGGGATTCTTTTTGTCCAATAAGAAAAGAGTATCGTTAGTTTCTGCCAATAATTTTCCGTTGCGAACAACATTATATCGTACGGCCCCATTCACCCTTTTCCACCTAAGGGCATCACCTCCAACGGCCACAACCGGCGTTTCGGGGCTAACCATGAATTTTGCCCGATTAAACGGCATATCGCTCACACGACGATTCATAACCATTCGAATGTCATGTTCCCCTTTTAGATGGGCTGAAATGAAAGATTGGTTCAACCGCTGTCCATCGAGATAGCATTCTTTTACTCCATTTCCAAATCCTTCAACCGAAATATTAAGGATGGCATCCCGGTATTTGAATCCTTTCAGGTGATATTTACCGTCAAAACTTTCAGGAATTACAGGATGGAAAGCCAGCCCATTGGTTTGCAATTGTATTCCGAACAAAACCCTGAAATTCATGGCCAATTGCCCGGCCACGCTCCACAATTGACGATCGGAATTGATTTCGGTACCTGCAAAATCGCCGTTTTGGGCCACAAAATTCTCCTTGTTGGTAAGAAACAACGCTGCTTGCCTTAAAATGGAGGCATACCCGAATTGCACGAGATCGGTATTTCCTCCTTTGGCCGCAGCCAAAGTCCAGTAAGTCTGCACAAAAGGCCATATTCCGTTATTGTGATAAGGCGGGATATTAGGTATTTGAGGGTAAATACAAGGGGTACCAAATGGAAGATTGGGGACATTCGCCAATATTTGGGCCTGATTTTCATCATCGGCCACCTCGAAAAGGATGCTCAAGGCTTCCCCCAGCGTTTCAGATTTAGAGGACAGTGACAAAAAGCGATCGCCATACAGATACTGACCATAATATCCATTCTGAGGGATCCATAAAAGGTCGTTGATTTTTGTTTTAAGATTTTGTGCCTTCTCCTTCCAATTGGTTTCTTTTAAGTGGAGTTCTCCGGCCATTTTATCCAGGATGTTTAAGGTTTGGTAGAACACCACGTTGGTGCCGAGATTGAAGGAGGAAAAAATATCGGTTGGTTCCATCCATAAGGGATAGGTCTGTTTTCGCCAGTCGAGGAATGAGGACTCACCCGAGAAGAGTCCATATTGAGGGTTGAAAACGGTCTTTTCATCATCTGTTATGGAGTTGCTGATAATTTCATAGGCATTGGCCAGCCATTTTCTGTCGCCGGTATATTGATACACTTCCCAAGCTGCCAGTGCCCAGACCACCCGATCGGAAGAGACGGGCCATGCGCCACCGGTCCCGGTATCCTGGATGATGCGGTTATTTTTTACTTTACGCATCAGCGAATTCATACAGATCTGAGGTTCGAGCAATGCCAGAGACAAAAAGACACTGTAACTGATATCGCGCGTCCATACGCCAGCCCACTCTTTACCGGTTCTAAAGGTTCCATCCTCTTCCTGAAGCATCACCATTTCGTCGAGAGACATGTTGTAAATGGCATTGAGGAGGGGTTTATCGCCGGAGAATCGAGGGTATTTAGAAATGTTATTGGTCAATGTCCATTGTGAAGAGAGCTGAGCAGAAGGATCGTACTCATTGAAATTGAGCAAGATTTCATAGATTCCGTCGTCATTGTCATCGGTCATTTGGGCATTGGGGTTATTGGCCAGATTTTCGAAATCCCAGCTAAGCGGATAGGCACTACCGGCAATATAAACACCTTTGAAATCATCTTTATAGATTTTATTCCCCCATGTATCGACATAAAACCCTTTATCTTTGAAGGCCATTAGTACCGGACTGAAATCCAGTCTGAAAAGCACTTTTGTATTTTTAGGCAGGCTTTTATTGTGGGGAAGATTACTTCTTAAATTGGCCTGTACTCCAAAGGTTGTATTGACCACGATCAGGGAGTCACCCTCTTGCGGAAAAATATTGACGCTGTGATTGATATTGAAAGGCATTTCATTATCCCGTCCATTAATACTGAATTTAAATTGAATAAGAGGGGAAAAAAAGCGACTTTCGGGACTTTGATAATCACTGGCCAGCTGTTGGTCACTTAATGCAACGGCTTTAAATTCGGCTTGTTCCACCCTATTGGGGTAGATGGTAAAAGCATCCGATTCATATAACGGTTGATCCAAATCACTACACGCCAAAAGTGACATCACCATCAGCGGGAAGAAAAAAATATTTCGGAATGGTTTCATGATTTTTAATGGGTATTTATAAAGTTGTTATCAAAATGCATCTATAAACAATCAAAAGTTAACCTGCACCAATCAAATTTAAAACGTCACCACCAGATGTTTAATATCCTCACCTTTGGGAATATGTATCACACAGACTTTCATATCATTATCGTAGAACCAGGCAAGACGTTCATTTTGGATGAATCGTTTTCCCCTCTTGAGTTTATTGCCCTTGCCATTGGTCACACGTGTCGGCTTTTTATCGGTATGCAAACGAATAATGGATTTTCTATCGGTTAAATTATATCCATTATTGGCGTTGACCTTAAATGCGATCTCGTATTGGTTTGGTAAGGTTTTGCACTTCAAAGTGCGATACAAAAATAGATTTTGTTTGTAATTATTGGTTTCCCCATCGTCTTCATAGACATCGAAAGAGGCGGAACGATTGACGGTTGCCGGAAACACATTATAAATTAATGGATAATGCGGATCTTCATGAATGTATTGCATTACCGGCATGGTAGGGATCACCGCGCCTTGTCTAACAAATAAAGGGATTGACTCGAGGGTTACAGGGAAGTCGATCCATTGTTCTCCATCATAACTAATGCGTGGATCATGATAATCGAACCATTTCCCTTGGGGCAGATAGACGCGTTTTACGGAAGCGGCTTCTTCCAGGACGGGGGCCACAAGCAGTTCCTTTCCAAACATGAACTGAGTTTGGAGGTTTTGTGTTTCAGGGTCGTCGGGATATTCCAGAAACATGGCCCTCATCAGCGGCAAGCCTGTATCGTGAGCTTCACGTGCATAGGAATAGATATAGGGGAATAACGCATATTTCAGTTCTATGGCATCTTTACAAACGGCTTCTACTCGTTGACCAAACAACCATGGTTCAACGGCGTTATTGCCTTCATGATGTGCCCGACTCAAAGGATTAAAAACGCCGAACTGCATCCAACGTGCATAGAGTTCAGCAAAGGCCTCGTAATCATTGATATCGCCGCAATACCCTGAGATATCGCAACTCCAGAAGGGAATTCCCCCCATTCCGGCAGAAAGGCCCACAGGGATCTGATTGGCCAGCTGTTTCCACCCCTCATTGACATTGTAGCCGTTACCGGCATCCCCGGACCAACCAAAAGTATATCTCTGCATTCCTGCGAAGGAGGAACGAGTCATCTGGAAAATGCGGATATTCGGGTTGTGTTTTTCAAACTGTTCAGTGACGACCTTGTTCCAAGTAAGCCCGTAAACGTTGTGAATTTCCTCATGCATTCCGTCATGGTGTTTCATAAACAGCCGGTCGGTATTTTCTTCATTGCTCCATGCGGGTTCACCCATGTCGGTCCAGAAACCCTTAACGCCCTGGTCGATGACCATTTGCTGATAATCGCCCCACCAGTCGCCGACTTTTGGATTGGTGAAATCCACGACTCCACAGTTACCACCCCAAGGCCAAGGCATATCGTATGATTTTCCTGTTCTTATATCCTTGACAAAGAATCCGGCTGAATCGGCTTGATTCCATTGTACAACATTGTTTTGTGCGACGACAGGATCCTGCGAAACAATCACTTTAAAACCTTGTTTTTCCAAGTCATCCAACATCTTTACGGGGTTTTGGTAATTGTTGGTATTCCAGACAAAATCCTGAAGATATCGAGTCCATCCGATATCCTGATAAATCATATCGCATGGGATATTTCTTTTGCGGAATCCTTCAGCGATGTCTCGGGTCAGTTTTTCATTGGTAAGCATTCCCCTGCTTTGAGAAAAGCCAAAGGCCCATTTGGGTGGTAAAATAGGCTTTCCTGTCAGTTCAATATACCGGGAAATGATTTCCTTAAAGGTGGGACCGAAAATGAAATAGTAAACCATTTCACCACCAGGAGCATTAAAAGTAAAATAGTTTTCATTTTCCGATCCAAAATCAAAGGTTGTTTTAAAGGTGTTATCGACAAAAATCCCGTACCCATAATTACTCATGAAAAAGGGGATACTTTTATAAAGCGGATCTTCATAGATGCCATAGCAAGGTTTATCGCTGTTCCACATTTTATAATATCGCCCTCTTCGATTGAGGGGACCAGCTTTTTCACCAAGTCCATAAATGTTTTCATCAGGTCTAAGGGTTTTGGAAACGGACATTCCATTTTCCGATATTTCAAAGCCTTTATTTTGGTAATCGTCCAACAACAATTTTTGATACTTGTCGAAAAACCGAATCCGAAACGGAGATTTACTGATCCGTATAATTAAGGCAGCGGTATAGATTTCATACCCCTGAGGTGTTTCTGACACATTGGGCCTCAACAGGGGTGTATTATTAATAACTGCATAAGAAGGATTGTTTCGCACAAAAGAACCATCGGGATCGATCCAAATTTTGACGATGTCCTGGCTGAAAAGTTCCACGATCATTCCGGAACCATCAGACAATGAAAATTTCACCTTATTGTTTTCCACTTCATACGCTACAATTTTCCCAAGAGAGTTCCCGAAAGCATGGGAAAAGGGGAAAAGCAGAGTTCCCATTAAGAGTGCGGCAAAAACGACTATTCTCTTCATAGTGACAATTAGTTTAAAAAAAAGACGCAGGTTTTATCGCGCCAAAAATCTTCAGAGCGAAAAAAAAACTCAACACAAAAGAATCAGAATTTTACGGCTTTATATGGCCATCACCCAGAGGTGAGACATTCTTCTTCTAAATTAAACTTACGTAAGCAACTTATTATTCCATGACGATCATACCCCAATAGTGCATATCGGGGATTTCAAGCGTTAATTTGTTTCCTATCAAGGTAAAATCCAGCGATTGAGCCACCCCATCCTTACTATCGGGAGATGCAAACCAAACCTTATTGACCACCTTGTCGGTAAGGATCTGAACTTTTAAGTTCCGGATTTGATCAGGATAGGGCTGTGATCCGCTGTCATCTCGCCACAGGAGAGATGACGCATTATTAAAATTTATGAGGTGCAGCACCTGTTTTTGATCCACTGTTTTTGCGACGACTGCAATGGCCCCGACTTGAGGCGGCCAGTTTTGAATACTTATCTGACCGTCGAGCGAAGAGATGACGGGTTTAAAAAATTCACCTCCGTCTCGCAATAGGTTTTGATACGCCACAAGGAAGTCATAATAATTGACGATGGCATCTTTCAGGTCGGAACGCATCAGCAGATTGTTGTTTGGGAAGTATTCGTTGGCCAACATGTGTTCACCCAATTCCAGATGTGCCCCTCCGAATGCAAAGATGACAGCATCGGTAAGCAATACGGCCGGGGTATTAAAATAGCCTGAGGAATTGGACAAGCCATAATTCATATAAGCCGCGAGGACGGTTTTTTTTGTATCTCCCCCCATGTCATAGTTGTTACGAATGACCTGAGCGAGGGCATCAAAGCTTTTAAAAGACCAAACTTCGGAATAGGCAAAGTCGGTCGGAGCGTTTAAAATCTCCTCCTGTCCGTATTGATCGACGGCATTAAGCACCATTTTTTTGTTTGGGAACCTTTCTTTCAAATTGTTCAGAAACGAGTGAAACCCTTCTGTGAGGACTACCTCCGCACCAAAGAAATCATAAATGTTACCCCGTTCTCCCAACTGGTCAATGTGCCAGCCATCAAAATCGAGGAATTCGTAGATCAGGGCAGTTTTATCAAAAATATACTTCTGCCAATTGATGTTGTCGGGGTTGGCCAGATAGATATCGCTCAAAGCCCAGTTATCATCGAGGTCGTGCTTATTTATATATTGATGATTAGGGTCGTTAAAAATCATCCATTGGGTAGAGACACCGTCGTTTTGGAAGTTTTCCCAGGCACCATACAGCAGATTATATTGCATGGAAGCGATATTCATCTCTTTGGCATTTTGGATATAAGTCTTCACCGTATTAAATGCGACCTCCCTTTGGGCAATATCGGACCATGAATCAGCCGGCCAATCCCCTTCATTTTTAAAGGGCTATGGTGTTTATAGAGCCAGTCGTAATATTGGATCGCGTTGATATGACATTGATTTAGGAATGCCAATCGCTGTTCCATTTGATCGGACGTAACCTCCGATGAAAAATCCGACAAAAATCCGTACCGCGGGAAAACGGTCCAGTTGGATGAAGCATCAACAGCCACGCTGCCATAAACGACTTCCCGGTCATCAATTCTTTCGTAAACATCCACCAAATAACCTTTGAAGTCTTGGTTGGGCAAAGTCCAGGACCAACTTTTCTCCTCAAAAGGTTTTTCGTCGATGGTTTCGTTCAAATGACGATATCGCACCCACACCTGGCCGTTCAAATTCCTATTGGCATGGAATTCCACGACTTCCCCGGGCAGGTAACGTGCTTTATTGGTAGAAATGGAAACGGCCCCATTCGAATCGGCAGCGTTATCATAATCCGAGTTGCCAGAAAGATCTCCGTTATCGTCTCCACATCCGTAAAAGAACAAAAAGAGCAGAACAAGTGCAGTATGGTTTATCCGGTTCATTCAATCAGCTTAAATGGTTTAATATGGGTATTAAAGGAAAGTTCCGGGCCATCGTTTTATGGATGGTCCGGAAATGAATATCCAATGAAAAGAACGGTCTAAAGTTTTTGAATATTAATGGACAAATCCTGCATATTCAGAGTAACCAGATAATCACCATCTTCACCTTCGGGGATGACCCATTTATTATCATCGGGATCGCCACCGATATGACGATACATTTTTGTGTGATCATCCGGGTCGGGCATGTACATATCTTGTCCCCAGTCACTGTTACGGTTTACGGGGAATTTGAACTCCCCGGCATTTAAAGCACCTTGATAGGAAAAAATATACCAGTTTTCGGGGTCTTGGTTAAGCTGAATGGCATTTCCGATATCCCAGCCAACAGGTGTGGCAGACCCCACCATATAAAGTTCGAAAGGTTCAATAGAAATTGTCATTCGAGAAATATCAAGAGATATATAGTAATAGTTACCGTTTTCAATTTGCCATTTATTATCATCTTCATCTCCTCCGTTATGCAAATAGACTTGAGAAGGATCCTCCGGATCAGGCATGAACATGTCCTGTCCAAAATCGGTATTTCTGTTAACCGGGATCTTAAATTCACCGGGGTTAAGGAAGCCTTCCCAGGTAAATAAAAATAAGTTATCCGGATCTTGTGTCATTTCGACGGCATTGGCAATATCCCAACCATTTGGAGTGGCATCCCCAAACAAATAAAGCACCTCGTAGGCGGGGCCATTCTGTTTTTCAAATGAGATGGTTAAGTCCACCAAATTAAGTTTAATGGCATAAATCCCCGCTTCCTCAATCTTGAATTTATCGTCGGGCTGCGCATCATCGGTACGGAAAACCAAAGTATTGTCGTCAGCGCCTTTATTGTAGGAGGGTAAGAACTGTCCAATATCAGTGATAAATTTTAACTCCCCTTCAGACAAGGCCCCTTTATAAGTAAAGGTCGTCGGATCAGAAATATCGGGGGTAAGCATCGTCGCATTATCGGCACTCCAACCGTTGGGGGTTGCATCTCCAATCATGTAGAGGGTTTCCGATACCGGCTCGTAGGGAGTAACCTTAACTTGTATAACATCCGTTTGCGCATCAACATTTTCATCTGTTACATTGGCCGTGATTCGGACATCCAGGACAACTTGTTCACCACCAGTCACTCCAAGATGCTCCAACAACAAAGCGTTAAGTTCCTGATGAGAAAAGCTTTTTATATAAACGGCCTTTCCCATATTATAATTCATGGCAGAATCGAAATTATTACCTTCCCTATCAATCTCGAGGTTGTAACTGATAGAACTACCGGTTCCCATATTGGTCCCTGTCGTCCAGACAAAACTGAGCGCTTCGGAATCGGCTTGTTTTTGGGTCAGATCAATTTCACTTTTCGACGCATCCAGAGATACGGTTTCCCCAGTGGTAATATCTACCTTATCAAAATCGTCGGAGCAGCTCAGGACAAAACATCCTAAAAAGAGTGCCACCAGGGAGACAGGAAGTTGAAAGATGCTCCATTCCCTAAAGGTATTTATCTTAATTGTATGCATAATAATCTGTTTTTGATGTTTGGTATGGCAAGCAGGAAGTACCCGCCCGCCCAGCGAATTCAAAAATAAAATGATCACTTAGTATCCGGGGTTTTGTTCCAGATTGGGATTGGCATCGATCTCTTTCTGAGGAATGGGGAGCAACAAATGCTTTTCAGTCGCATTAACCCGACCAATAGATTGGAGGAATTGCAGCCCCCACTGACCGTTATCCACTCTAATGAGATCAAACCACCGTTGTCCTTCAAAAGCCAGTTCCATACGTCTCTCATGCAAGACAATTTCTCTGAACGCCTCTTTGGAAAGTCCTGAAGCCACATCGTCGAGACCGGCCCGGTTGCGTACCTCGTTAAGGGGTGCTTCAGCCTCAGTCGTTCGTCCCAACTCATTTAAAGCCTCAGCTTTCATCAACAAAACATCGGCATAGCGAAGAACGGGAAAGTTAAGGGGACTGTTATCATAGGCATCCGCGATGGATTTAGAAACGAGGAATTTTCTCAAATTATATCCAGTAACGGAATAAGAAGGATCATATTCCATTCCGTCGAATTGGGGACAGCCATCGTATAGGACCGTAACATCTTTTCTAAGATCTCCATCTTCATAGGCATCCACAAACTCCTGAGTAGGTTGATTCCACCCCCACCCACCGGCCACCATTCCGGAATTACGAGGACCAGTGAAAGTACTTAACCATGAAGCCTGATTTTCGTTGGCCCAGAAGTCCTCTCCTGCCCCACCGACATATTGAACTTCAAACAACGATTCTTTGGAATTTTCGGTGTTCACACTAAAATTATCAGCGTAATTATCATTCAGTTCATAGCCCAAAGCAGCTACCTCTTCACACAAATCGACCACATTTTGCCACTCGCCAAGGGAAAGATATACTTTAGCCAGAAGACCTGCAGCAGCCCCTTTGGTAGCCCTTCCCATATCAGCATCAGAATATTCTGACTTTGTAGGCAACACTTTTTTCGCATCCCCTAAGTCAGCAATGATTTGCTGATAAACCAGCGCTTTATCATCTCTAAAAGGACGCAGGTCATCACCCGGTTCCTGAGGTTCAAGGATTAATGGGACATCACCGAAGAAACGTACCATAATAAAGTAGTAATGAGCCCTTAGGAATTTGGCTTCACCCACAATTCGATTTTTTAAAGTTTCATCGATCTCCATGCCAGGGACATTCTTAATGACGGTATTACACCTAAGAATACCGGGAGAAGGGCCACGATACAGGTCTAAAACCCCCGGATTATCGGCGGTAGTAACGAAATTTGCCAAATCCTGGGTTTCACGTCCATCATCCCCACCTCCGGCGCCAACGATACTATTACCGGCCATGATATCGGTGGTCCACATCCGCATATTATAAAGCTTAGGCCATTGTAGCGGTTGGTAAGCACCATTAATGGCATATATAGCATCATCTTCTGTTTCAAAGAAATTTCCCGTATTTATGGAATCCAGGGGGGCTTTGGTCAGGAAGTCCTCACCGCAAGCGACCAACCCAAGAAATATGGTTATTATGAACAGATATTTTTTCATGATTATAGAATTTATCTAAATATTTTGATCCAATGAGACTCCCATGAAAAGGCTTCTTTCAACATGTTCGTATTGAGACAAACCAGCAAAATCATGTTCGTTTCATTCAATTAGCTCATTAATTATTAGAAAGTAATGTTAGCACCAAAGCTCAATGTACGCGTAACGGGGTACAGACCATTGTCGATTCCATCTGCCCCAACTTCGGGGTCCACACCTTTGTAATTGGTAAACGTATATATGTTTGTTCCAGAGAAAAAGACTCTGGCCTGTTTCAATCCCCATTTATTAATCCATCGATTGGGCAGATGATATCCCAGGACGATGTTCTTAATCCGCAGATAAGAGCCATCTTCAATCCATCGGTCGGAGGCTCTGGTGTTTTTGTTGGGATCGTTGAAAACAGCTCTTGGGATATCGGTCATGTCACCTTCCTTCTTCCATCGGTCCAGCGTAGCAGTGGTCTGGTTAACGGCGACGGCCATTCCTTCACTCCAAATACGGTTGGCATTGAGGATTTCATTTCCCTGAACGCCTTGCAGGAAAATGGACAAATCGAACCCCTTCCAAGAAAACTTATTATTCATAGAAAAGATAAGGTCGGGACTAGGATTTCCGAGGTAGGTACGGTCTGCATCATCGATGACTCCGTCGCTGTTTAAGTCTTTGAACCGGATGTCGCCCGGAGAGGTACGATTATAAGGATCATTTCCCGGCACCTGAACGGCATGATTATCTACCTCTGGCTGATTTTGGAAGATCCCATCGGTAACATACCCGTAGAATTCATTGACTGCATGTCCTTCGGCGATACGAGAAGGTTGAAAGTCGAACCCGAGATAGCCGGAGGCCATAGGAACCGAATCGTTGAGGCTGGTTACCTCATTTTTATTGTAAGAAATGTTGAAATCGGTATCCCAAGAAAAATCCCCTTGTATATTTCTGGAGCTAACAGACAATTCTATCCCTTTATTTTTCATCTCCCCGGCATTAATATCAGGGACGACCACATCGGAATAACCGGTAGAGATAGGCACCGACATGGGTACCAACATATCGCTGGTATTTTTTTGGTAGGCATCCACGGTGATATTCATTCTCTGATTCAGGATCGTGGCGTCAAAACCAACATTTATTTGTTTCTGAGATTCCCATTGTACATTGGGGTTAGGCATAATAAGAGGAACAACGGCAGGGACGACATTGTTATTAAAATTGTATTTAACAATGGTCAGATTGGAAGCAAAGGCATAGTTTCCGATTTCCTGATTACCGGTATAGCCAATACCTGCCCTCAATTTCAGATCATCCACAAAATCGATATTGCTGAAGAAATCCTCCTGTGAAATTCTCCAGGCCACAGATCCGGAGGGGAAAATTCCCCATTTGTTTCCGGAACCGAAACGAGATGATCCATCTCGACGTATGGTTGCGGTAACCAGATACTTATCGTTATATCCATAATTAACCCGTCCCATATATGACATCAATGCCCATTCTGAAGCGTTTCCACCTATTTCCTGTTCATCATTTCCACTGTCGAGCTGTTGCGTTTTATCACTAGCAAACTCTTTAATAGAACCGTTCATGAAATCAAATCGATTCTGCTGAGCACTGGAACCGAGCATAAGAGTAAAGTCATGAATTTCATGAATGGATTTTTTATAGGTCAGGATATTATCCCACAGCCAAGTAATACTTCTATTGGAAGACTGATAAAGGTAAGAGTCTTCCTCGGGTTCGGGATCCCAATCGTATGCCGGGGACCAGGTCCGATCGAACCAGAATTTGGCTTCCAATCCTGCTGTTGATTTAAAGGTAAAATCATTAAATATTTCAATTTCAGTGAACACAGAACCGATAACATTGTATCCTTTTGTGCTATTATGGATCAGCGATGCAGCACCAACAGGATTTCGGATGTCCCCAACCCATTCGGGGCGTCCCACCGGCCCGGCGTATGTTCCATCATCGTAAAAGACGGATTGAGTAGGAAGCGCTCTCAGGGTTGACCCAATATCATAGGCTCCGCTGTATTTATTGTCGTGTGTTAAAGTGAGTGAATTACCAAATTTTACGTTTTCAAAAACTTTGGTATCAGAATTAAATTGCAGATTGTAACGTTTAAATCCGGTGTTCATAACGATCCCTTCCTGATCGAGGAAGTTTCCGGAAACGAAAAAAGAAGCTTTCTCATTACCGCCGGAATAGGCTACCGAAATATCGTGCATTGGTGCTATATCGAAAAGTTCCTCTTGCCAATCGGTTCCAACCCCCAACAAAGCGGGGTTAGAAAAATCAGGGTTCAATTCTCTTCCTGCATTGGCCATTATTTCGTTATGCAATGAGGCAAACTGAGAAGCATTCAACATATCCAGCATATTTGTAGCTTTCTGAGTAGTAAAGGAATATTTCACATTAATATTACTCTGATCGCTGTTCCCTCTCTTGGTTGTAATCATCACCACGCCATTGGCCCCTCTGGACCCGTATATGGCTGTAGCGGAAGCATCTTTCAATATTTGAATGGATTCAATATTGTCTTTATTCAGCAAATTAAGGCCGGACATTGTAGGCACTCCGTCAATCACCAACAAGGGGTCACTTGTGTTAATGGTGCCAATACCTCTTACGCGAATGGTTGCATCACTACCGGGAGCCCCGTTTGAGATCACCTGCACACCAGATGCTTTTCCTTGCAGTGCATCACTGACACTTGGGACAGAGAGGGATGCAATATCGTCTTCATTAAGGGAGGCCACCGATCCGGTAAGATCTTTTTTCTGCATGGTTCCGTAACCCACGACAACGACCTCATCCAACCCAAGAACCTTTTCCTGCATCGTAACATTGATAATGGTGCTTCCGTTTAAAGTAATGTGTTGAGTTTGCATTCCGACAAAAGAGAAAATGATGCTTTGAGCATCATCCGGGACAGTTAATGAATAATGGCCATCCATATCGGTAATGGTTCCGGACTGAGTGTCCTTCACCTGGACGGTAACGCCAGGGATGGGGTTACCATCCACGTCGGTAACTATACCACGGATAATTAATTCATTGGTCTGTTCTTGAGGGGTATTTTCCTTTTTATTCAGACTTGGGAAAATCACCACATGTTTGTCGACAATCCTAAAATCCAAGTCGGATTTACTCAATATTCTTGTGAGCACACTCTCCACCGTTTCCCCCTGAACATTGACATTCAAGCGATCGGCCCCTCTCAACTGTTCATTTTGGTAAAAGAAGCTCAGTCCGGTTTGATTTTCGATGGATTTTAATACCTCAACGATGGAAGCATTTTCCATTTTCAGTGTCAGTGTTTCATTTTGCGACCAGGTTGTCACCGCCGAGATCTGCATCGTCACAACCAAAGCAAAGAAGAGGGATAATTTCATAATTCGAAGAATTCGATTAAAGGCATAGGAATCATACCCTATGCAAATCCACATTTTTTTCATAGATTTACAATGTTTTAGTTCACAATTAAAACGATCTTCCACACTGTAGTAGCAGCGTGAGAAGCCAAATTTAACGGGGGATGTTGGCGCATTCCCCGTATGTATTACACATTAGATCATTCCAATAATACACCCATAAAGCATTTATTTTTTTGTTAAAACAATATGATTTTCATTCATTTGCACCTCCACCGGAACGGTTAAATTGATAAAGTCAAAAACCTGATCCAGCCTTAGTTTCCGAATGGTGCCAGTGTAATGAATATTTTTAAAGTCTTCAGGCTTGTATTCAATTCTGATATCATACCAGCGTTCCAAACGTGCGATCAATTCGTCGAAGCTGGCATTTTCAATGAGCAGAATACCGTTTCTCCAGGCACTCCTATCCGTCACATTGGATTTGTTTTTAATGACACTCCCAGTCTTTTTGGTCAGTGTAAGCAATTGTCCGGGTTCCAGCATGGAAGAAGGACCATTCTTTGGCATTACTTTAACGGACCCTTCCACCAAGGCGACCTCTGCCTTGGATTCATCATCGTAATTCCGAACATTAAATTGCGTTCCTGTAACCCTCACTTCCATGTGGTCTGTATGTACAAAAAAAGGTCTGGTAGCATCTTTGGCCACTTCAAAATAGGCTTCTCCTTTAAGCACCACATATCGTTTACGTCCCGGACGATGGGTATATTCCAGCTGGGAACAGTTGTTAAGCCATACTTTTGATCCATCGGGAAGAATGGCCTGGGTACGTTGCCCTGAATCGGCGACCAAAGTAACATGAGTATCGTCGAAAAAATAGAGGAATTGTGAGGCCAAAGATCCCAATGCCAGAATAACGGCTATTGAAGCAGCAATTTTCCACCATCCAATGGTTTTATGATTTCTATCAACGAAGCGGGTCCGATGAAAAAAAGCCTCCACTGGAACTTTGTGTTGGGAGCTACTTTTAGAAAAACTGTCTCCACGGAGTAACCACTTCATGATCTGGTAGCCTCTCTCATTTTTATCATTGCCGTTTCTCCACGAACGCAGGAATTTCTTTTCATCCTCGGAGGCGGCAAACATCAAATGACGAGCAATTATTTTGGAAATGTCTTTCTCTCTTTTCAATACTGTTTTATTTATAAGCTATTACAATTCTGTTTATGTAATAATTTTCTACACAAAAGTGCCTTTAGAACAAGGACACACTATTTCAAAAAAGTTACCAATCAAAAGTGAAATTTTTTTTAATGTATCGTTGAATTTGTACTGACAATTAAAACAAGGTCAAAAACATTGTTCCATAGTTATAACACCACTATAAAGATGCTCCTGACGATGAATTGTTTAAAGGGAAAAAGGTTAAAACCCGGGGAAAGTGCCATTGGTCATTTCAACAAAGCACAGCGGGAAAAGCTTCCTATCCTAATCGTACGATAAATCAAAACAAAGATCTGCCACATCCTACTACCATATAATTACAGACACAACAGGAAAGTTCTGAGTCGGGTGACATTTCTTTTTAGGGTAAGATCAATACCGAGAGCATCCCCAATTTTTCTGACAGCAATGGCCACCTGGTTATCAACTGTATTTACCGAGATACCCATTACTTTTGCGGTTTCTTTTCGTGAAAGGCCCTCTTCTCTAAGTAATTTGAATACCAATTTGCATTTGGGCGGTAACTCCTGTACGACAGAATTAAGCTTGTCCAACATTTCGTCTGAAATCATTTTATCTTCGGGAGTAGCTTCATACCTGGCAAGTTCTACCTCCAGGTCATCATAAGATTTAACAAAATTGGGGACTTCCTTCCGAAGGTAATTATAACAGGTATTTCGTACAGCGACAAACAAATAGGTCGTAAGGTTATCGATATGATCGATTTTTTTCCGACTTTCCCAAAGCTTTAAAAAAACATCCATCACCACTTCTTCGGCCAAAACATCCTCTTTCAAAAAGGAGATGGCAAACATTTTCAGTCTCACAAAGTATTTATCCAGCAGTTCTTTAAATCGAGTTTCATCACTGCTTCTCAAAGAAATGGACATAAATGTTACAGCTTGAAAAATTAATTTTTCTTAACAATTTTCAAATATACAATAGATCGAAAGATTTTTGAATATCAAAAGACAAATGATTTGTTCTGGACAGATGTTGTCCATATAAAATATCATTTCGTACCTCATCTGCCGGTGTGGAGTCAGGGTTACGCACAGTAAAGTTATTTCGACATATTGGGGCAAAAAGAAGAATGTGTAGTAAATAAAAAAGCCACTTACAGCATAACGTCTATAAGTGGCTTATTATCTATGTGGGCCCAGCAGGGCTTGAACCTGCGACTCCCTGATTATGAGTCAGGTGCTCTAACCAACTGAGCTATGGGCCCGACACATGTCAAAATGGCTTTTGCCAAGCGGATGCAAAATTACAAAAAGGAAGGTAATTTTCAAACCCCATTTTATCAAGAGATAAACAGATCAGGACATGAAGAATCGGAGAGGAGTCATATAATACTGTTCTACCGCATTTTAAGACTTCCATATTTTATTTAGATTGTCATTATTTTTTTTAAAATTATAAACTGACCTAAACTATCAATGGAAAAAATTCCAACGTTAAAAATTTTATTATTAACGTTTTATTAAGGAAATATTACCTCCCAAAATAATTAATTACTTTTGCAGAAGGTGAATCGATTTTGTGTGTCAAGACAAGCATCAACCAGAAAATGGGATGGTAAAAGAGTAATTCGTGGAGCTTTCCCTCTCTTACAGAAACTAAGAACCAAGACAAATTTAACAGCAATGAACAATCTTAAACCTGAAGGCATAAAAAATATCATCTTTGATTTGGGAAACGTACTCATTCCACTGCAAATGGAACAAGCAGGCAAGGCGTTTCGCAAACTAATATCGGATCACACAGGAATAACGGATCCCTTAAAACTGAGTCAATTGGATAGTTTCACCCAGTATGAAACGGGCAAAATCTCAACGAGGCGTTTTTTTGAGAGTCTAAAGCCCTATTTTAAATCTGAAGTAACTATTGAAGATTTTTCGAAAGCCTGGAATCAAATTCTGGGAGAATTTCCAATGGTTCATGCTCAAATGCTGACCCAATTACAGG
Source organism: Thermophagus sp. OGC60D27 (assembly GCF_052400625.1). Classification (NCBI taxonomy): domain Bacteria; kingdom Pseudomonadati; phylum Bacteroidota; class Bacteroidia; order Marinilabiliales; family Marinilabiliaceae; genus Thermophagus; species Thermophagus sp. OGC60D27. The sequence continues at coordinate 390,633 of NZ_JBQTGH010000002.1, read as the reverse complement.
CACGCTATCAGTTGTTTCTGTTGAGCAACACCAATGAACTTCATGCCGATTATTTCGAACAAAACATATCAGGCATCATAGAACCAGATCAGGTATTTAAGAGGATATACTATTCACATGTGGAAGGATTACGAAAGCCGCAGCAAGAGTTATACCTCCGTGTGTTAAGTCAAAACCACCTTCAACCTTCAGAAACCCTATTTGCGGACGATTTACCTGAAAATATTGAATCTGCAAAACAACTTGGAATACGCACTCTTCAAGTAACTCCAGACATGGACCTACCAAAATTATTTGCGGCCTTTTAATCCGTTACTTTTTAACCAGTACCCATACGTCTTCTTTTCCTGGAGATTGACGCTCTTTCACCATTCGGGAGATGGCCTCCTTTTTATTTTTAAAGCCCATGTATGAAACTTTGTAGAATTCACTGTTGATGCCTCCTTCCCGAATGATGACCTGGGCATCGAATCCCTGTTGAGTCAATTCTTTTTTAAAGGATTCGGCATTGGAAGAGTTGGCAAAACTTCCGGCAATGAGGAAATACTTGTCCGGTTCAACTACGGGTTCCGGAACCGTTTCTTCCACTTCAACATCCTGAGCAAGAGTATCCGTTGGAGCAGGTTTGGAAATTTCCTGTTTAGCGGGTACGGGTTTGGTCTGTTCTTTCTTGTTTTTACAGGCAACGCCAAAAAATAAAAAAGCGGCAATAACCAGCAGAATTTTATTCATAATAATGCAATTTGAATGGCAAAAAAGTCAAAATATTGCTTTCTGACTGCAATTTACAAAACAAATTTACAAATAAAATAACTATGTGACTAAACTAAAAAAAATCAATCCACAAATTTGTAACCAACGCCCTTAATGGTTTTGATATGATCTTGTCCAATCTTTTCTCTTAATTTTCTGATATGAACATCAATAGTACGGTCACCCACAATGATATTATCGCCCCACACTGAAGAATAAATTTCATTACGTGAAAAGACGCGGTCGGGTTTAGAAGCCAGCAAGAGCAATAATTCAAACTCTTTTTTTGGTAAAACGAGTTCCTGGTCCCCTCTAAAAACCACATATTTTTCACGATCAATGACCACATCACCGACCGAAATTCTCGTTTCCTCCCCATCGGGGGCGCGATAACTTCCGTACTTATGGCGTTTAAGCAAAGCCTTAATCCTCGAAATCAACACTTTAGGTTTAACCGGTTTTGTAATATAATCGTCGGCACCGGCATCAAACCCTGCAATTTGTGAATAATCTTCACCACGAGCAGTCAGAAAAACAACCAGAGTTTCCTTAAAGGAAGATAATTTTCGTATTTCTTCACAGGTTTCTATACCATCCATTCCCGGCATCATGACATCCAGTATAATCAAATGTGGGCTAAAAGATTGGGCCTTTTGAAGGGCTTGTGAACCATTGTTAGCTGTTTCCACATGGAACCCCTCCTTTCTTAGGTTATAGCCGACAAACTCTAAAATGTCCGGTTCATCATCTACTAAAAGAATCTTGTAATCTGTTTTTTCACTCATAATAAATCTAATTGTGATACAAAAAATACCAAGAAAGTCGATCCTTTACTTTTTCTCCAGAGTAAATGTAAAGGAAGTACCTTTACCTTGCTTACTATTGACATTAATGGTTTGTTTATGAGCCTCAATAATGTGTTTCACGATGGCCAGTCCGAGACCGGTTCCTCCCTGATCTCTTGAACGACTTTTGTCGACACGGTAAAACCGTTCGAAAATACGAGGAAGGTCTTTAGACGCGATCCCAATTCCATTGTCTCTGATCTCCAGCAATACCAGGTTATCCAAGTCGTAAAAGCTGACAGTTGTTTGCCCGCCCTCTTTTCCATAATTGATAGAATTCACCACCAGATTACTAACTACTTGAAAAATTCTGGGTTTATCTGCAAAAACGAAAATATTACGATCTGCATTTCGTCCAAACACAAGCTTAATCTTTCGTTTGGAAGCTCTAACTTCCTGTAAGTCGAAAACTTCTTCTACCAGCTGATATATATTAAATCGGGAAAAATTCAGTTTAAGCTCCCCCGATTCAAGTTTTGAGATGGCTTCCAAGTCATCAATAATGGAAATCATCCGGTCAATACTTCGTTCTGTCCTTTTAAGATATAACATATTAATATCGGGGTCATCAATACCGCCTTCAAGGAGTGTGAGAATATAACCTTGTATATTGAATATGGGCGTTTTCAGTTCATGCGAGACATTGCCCAAAAACTCTTTACGATATTTTTCGAGCTGTCTCAGCTGCTGAATTTCCATGGTTTTACCCTTCATCCATTGTTCCACTTCCCTATTTACCTGATAAAAGATATCATCCTCGTTTTGGGAAGATTTTTTGTTGTCCGGTTTAAAGTTGTAAATGGTTTTGTAGATGGGTTTTATTTTGGCGTAGATAAATAAATTAATAAAATAATTGATTGCTGAAAAAGCAATTCCCGAAAATAGAGGGATGGTAATTAAGAGAGAAACCATCAAACTGGGACTAAAAAAATTAATCAGAAAAAAGAGTAGCGCCAGTACCATAAAGGTAACCGCTAAAAAACCTACAATTCGTTGAGGGGCAACAGACTTCATAAAACTCAATTAGACAATTCCCAACTGCATGGGACACAAATATAAATGAAAAAGAGATGTAGGCACCGAAAAGGTAAGCTCGATGCATTGTTAATTAAAGGTTAAGTCCATAAGCTTACTGAGATTAAATTTATTAGGAGTAAATTTGAGAAAATAAAACGAATAAATCTAACAAAAACTTAACATACGAATCTGAGAAGTCAGGTAATATGCTGCTATTTTTGTAATGAATCGAAATAAACGGGAATATGACGTTAGTCTGGATCATTGCCATATTGCTTTCTTTACTTGCCATAGTAGATTTGGTGGTAGGAGTTTCCAACGATGCAGTGAATTTTCTTAATTCAGCCATTGGGAGCAGAGTCGCCCCTCGTCGGGCCATATATTGGGTAGCAGGGTCCGGCATAATAGTTGGAACTTTTTTTTCTGCTGGAATGATGGAGGTTGCGAGGCAAGGAGTTATATATCCCCACCATTTTTATTTAACGGAGCTAATGGTCATTTTTTTGGCCGTGATGATTATAGATATCATTTTAATCGATATTTATAACACCATAGGATTTCCCACCTCCACGACCATAGCGGTGGTTTTTGAACTCACGGGTGCAGCATTAGCCATGGCGATAATCAAGAGTAAACATTCTGTTCCAGACGAAATAATTCTTACCGATTTCATCAATACCGGCCGCGTGTTTATGATATTTTCGGGAATTTTGGTTTCCATAATCGTCTCATTTATAATTGGCGCGGGAGTACAATTTATAACGCGATTGCTATTTGGATTCAACAAACGAGGCCATTCCGGCATTGTGTTTTTAATCTTTGGTGCTCTGTCCATTTCCTTGATACTGTACATAATAATAAAAAAAGGATTAGAAGCCTGGCCAACCTTAGATTTGGATATATTATACCAGATAAATTTTTATTCCGAGAAACTTTTCTTCTTGGTTTTTGCAATCACCCTTTTGTTGCTATTATTTTCCAGAATGCTATTCCAGGCAGATCTTCCCCAAATAGTAGTAATGACGGGGACCTTTGCACTAGCACTCTCTTTTGCTGCCAATGATTTGGTCAACTTTATTGGCATTCCCCTAGCAGGGATAGAGAGTTTTAAAGCCTTTTTAATTTCAGATGGAGGCAATGTTGCCGAGCAGTTTGGGTTAGATTTTTTAACCAACGAGTGGTTGCGTAATCACCGATTTGGTGATAGTATTTACGCCGCCTTTTTTCTTCTATCAGGTATCGTAATGGTTCTCACCCTCTTTTATTCGAAAAAAGTGCGCACCGTTACCGAAACGGAAGTCTATCTGGGACGTCAACAAGTAGGTCAGGAACATTTTGAACCATCCCAATTATCACGAACCATTGTCAGGAACTTCCTTATTCTATTCAATAAGATAGACAATAAGTTACCCAAGTTGCTGCACCGTTTTATTTCGAGTCGATATAAGCAAACCGAGCCCAATTCGGAGGATCAGGTGATATATTTTGATACGATCCGAGCCACGGTAAACCTAATTGTTGCCAGTATTCTAATCAGTATCGGCACCTATTGGTCCGTACCGTTGTCCACTACATTTGTGGTATTTATGGTGGCCATGGGAACCTCATTGGCGGATCAAGCCTGGGGTAGGGAAAGTGCAGTATACCGTATATCCGGAGTTCTGTCCATATTGGGTGGCTGGTTTATCACAGCATTTCTGGGTTTCCTTGGGGCCTTTTTTCTAACCCTTTTGATCTGGTGGGGTACCTGGGTTTCCATCACTGTGTCCATTGCTCTGACGGTAATCTATCTAATAAAAAGCACTCAATATCATAAAACAAGGCATCAAGAGCAAGAACAATATAAACAGAAAATTTCCAACAAAAAGGCACAGAATATCGAATGGCTCAGAAAGAATGGGAGTGATACTGTCCGAAAATTAATTCTAGAATCCTCCAAAATATATATGCTGTTAGTAAAAGGTGTTCTTGAAGAAGAAGAGTCGGAACTGATTGCCATTTCACAGAAAGCGGGACAATTGAAAAGAGCGATACAAGAAGCCAAAACCGATTTTTTTTCAATTATGGCCCAAATTCCTGAAGAGACTCAGGACTCTGGACAATTTTTCATTCAGGCTCTGGATTATCTTACTGAATTAGGAAATACACTAACAGCCCTAGTAGATCCTGCCTATATTCATTTTAAAAATCAACACAAGGGATTAACCAACTACCAAAAAGAAGATTTAAATACGTTGTTAGATGAAACTACAACCTTTTTTAACTACATGGTTCATTTGGAAAAGGACAAAAAATACGTGCATTTTCCGGAGCTCATTCAACGCCAGGAAGCCTTATTTAGTCTCATCGAAAATTTCCGGCTTCACCATATAAGAAAGATACGATTGGGCGCTGGAAAAACCCGAATTAATATTCTTTATTTGGAATTTCTGGGAGAAACCCGCAACCTGATACTCTACTCAGTCAATTTGGTAAAATCAATGAAAAATTTTTTTGAATCCTAAAATTGTATCAGGGTTTAAAAGGGGAGTCCCTAAGCATGAGGAGACGTAATTGTAGCATTGCTTAAAAAGGAAATATAATGTCAGGATTGCTAAATCACTATCTCTCGGGTTTTTGGGCATTACTCTTTCCATCCATATGCAAAGGTTGCGGAACTGTGCTTGGAAGTACCCGCGAAGTTATCTGTCGCTCCTGTGAATCCAAACTTCCAAAAACAAATTTTTGTGACACGTCTGACAACCCGGTTGCACAAATGTTCTGGGGTAGGGTTCCCCTAGAAAATGCAGCATCTCTATATTATTACCGGAAAGGGGAGCTACTCCAAAAACTAATACACCATTTGAAATATCATGGTGGAAAAGAAACCGGCCTCTACTTAGGAAGATTAGCCGGTAAAATACTAATAAGAACCAATATGATCGTTGGGATTGATGCCTTGGTTCCCGTTCCCCTTCACACGCGAAAACAAAGAATCAGAGGATATAATCAATCAGAACTCCTTGCTCAGGGAATTAGCGATATCATCCAGGTAAAAATAGAAAAAGAGACGGTAATTCGAACCATCCATAGCGAAAGCCAAACTCGTCGCAAGCGATTCGAACGATGGCAAAATGTAAAAAACATTTTTAAAGTAATCGATCATGAACGACTCAGAAATAAACATATCCTTGTCCTTGATGATGTCGTCACCACCGGCTCCACAATTGAAGCATTATGCAATACTCTTTATGAAGTTCCCGGAATAAAAATATCGGTACTAACCATTGGATATTCTGCAGGTTAATCGCAATTTTTCTCAATAGTTTAATGTTTTACCTGTGGCAGCCAGAAAAATATCCAATGTACGCAACTTCTCTTTAATGGCTATCAATTTATCCAATGGCATAAAACCTATTTTGTAATGATACTCAGGACCATGATATTCTTCTGAGACGGAAGAAAATTCAAAATTTTGTAACACATCCGGATTTCTGTATCGCAAGTAAACTTCTATAGCCCCTTCTTTAAAATATTGAAATCCTCCAAAATAGGTAGCCTTTTTATATTCGTAACGGTAAAAATGTCCAAGTGCAGTAATATCGGATAATACAGCCGATCCGGTAGGGTGTCCTCCGGCCCCCTTTCCAAACATAAACTGTTTATCGTAAGCCAGACCTTTAATCACTACTCCATTAAACTCATCTTCCACACTATAAATATATTTATCTTTGGTAACGAATCGTGGTAAAACAAACAGAGTAATTTTTTTATTTTGTAATCGCTCCACCTGTCCAACCAGTTTAATTTTGTATCCCTTTTCCCTAGCATAATTAATATCAAACTCTGATATATTGGAAATACCATAGTTGAGTACCTCGTCAGGTTTCACAATAACGCCAAAACTATGCATTGTTAGAATAATCAATTTATACAAAGAATCAAACCCATCCACATCAAAAGTAGGATCAGATTCCGCGAACCCCAATTTTTGAGCTTCTAAGAGTGCCTCCTGATAATTCTGATTGTGATCAAAAATTTTGGAAAGAATGTAGTTTGACGAACCGTTTAAGATGCCAGTCACAGATAGCAATAGGTCATTGTCGTAATATTCTTCTAAATTTCGAATAACCGGAATGCTTCCGCAAGCTGAAGCCTCATAAAGCAAAGAGACATTCATTTCTTTGGCCAACTTCACCAATTCGGAAAGATTTTCAGCCAACATTTTTTTATTGGCTGAGACCACATTTTTACCATACTGAAGAGCCTTTTTAACAATATGATAAGCATCATCGGCATTATCAATCAGCTCAACAATGGTATTGATATCTTCATTTTCAAGAATCTCATCCGGATTGTAGCAGAACATATTATCAGGAAGAGATCTATTTATTTTTCTACGGACGCAAATTTTAATAATCTTAACATCCTGAGCGGGGCTTTTCTGAAGAACATCGTAAAGTCCTTGTCCGACAACCCCGAATCCAAATAATCCAATATTTAACCTTTGTCTTGACATTACTTAAATTTTTTGAGCCATGAGGAAGTGAAATAACAATAGCCCCTTATAAACCTTCACGGGCCATATAAGGGGCTTCAAAAATAAGTAAATGTTGGTCATTTCTTTCCGGCTTTTTCAAAAGCGGCGGAAAAATCGGCCTTAATATCATCAATATGTTCGATGCCTACCGATACCCTAAGTAAACCGGGTTCAACTCCAGCAGCCTTTTGCTCCTCTGGGGAGAGCTGTTCGTGCGTGGTGGAACTAGGATGAATAATCAGTGTTTTGGCATCGCCCACATTTGCCAGATGACTTACCAATGATAAATTGTTAATAAATTTGTCCGCTGTATCATCAGGTCCTTTGATTTTGAAAGAGAAGACGCCTCCGAATCCTCGTTTCAGATATTTTTTTGCCAACTCATGGTAAGGACTAGAAGGCAATCCCGGATAATTAACGTATTCCACTTGAGGATGATTTTCCAGCCATTTAGCCAATTCAAGGGCATTTTGGACAGTACGTTCAACTCTAAGGGAGAGCGTCTCGAGACCTTGCAAAAGTAAAAAGGCATTAAAAGGACTCAGGGCAGGGCCGAAATCACGCAGTCCTTCGACCCTAGCACGGATAGAAAAGGCAATATTACCAAAAGGTCCGTCAGCACCGAACACTTCCCAGAACTTAAGCCCATGATAGCCTTCAGAAGGTTCAGAGAAGGCCGGAAATTTTCCATTCCCCCAGTTGAAATTACCACCATCGACAATAACACCACCGATGGAAGTTCCATGTCCTCCGATCCACTTAGTAGCGGATTCCACAACCACATTTGCCCCATGCTCAAGGGGACGGAAGAGATATCCACCTGCCCCAAAAGTATTATCGACAATCAGAGGAATACCATGTTTGGCAGCAATTTGCCCCAGTTTTTCAAAATCGGGAATATTAAATCGGGGATTACCAATGGTTTCAACATAAATAGCCTTTGTCTTTTCATCAATTTTGGCTTCAAAGTCAGCCGGATCTTCTGTTTCCACAAACTTCACGTCAATTCCCAGCCGTTTAAATTGTACTTTGAACTGATTAAAAGTACCTCCATACAAGTTAGAAGTAGACACAAAATTATCACCCGTCTGTAATAAGTTGGTGATAGCAATAAACTGAGCAGCTTGTCCTGAAGCCACAGCCACTGCCGCAACACCACCCTCCAGAGCTGCGATTCGTTTTTCGAACACATCGGTGGTGGGATTCATTATACGGGTATAAATATTGCCAAATTCCTTTAAACCAAAAAGATTGGAGGCATGCTCCGAATCATTGAAAACGTAGGATGTAGTTTGATAAATGGGTACGGCCCTCGATTTGGTTGTAGGGTCCACCTCCTGTCCGGCATGCAACTGCAGAGTTTCAAATTTAAAATCAGACATAGTTTTTAAAAATTTATAGGTTAATAAATAAAAGATCAATCTTTCCGGTTGCGTTGACGCACCGGTATCTGATTTAATTTGAACTAAAAAACTTTTTTGGATAATGTGATATACAGATATGATGCGTCAACGAGACTTATGCCATAGACATTCGTCCCATCATCATACCTGTGGTGGTAGTGAAGAAGATTCCGCAAATAGTATTTGTTGCGGCAACCGGATGGATAATATTTGATACAGTGTTCTTCATTCGTACTGTTATGCATGCAAATATGGACATCTTTATCCAAATTACAAATAGTTTAATGATTTTTTTTTGAAAAAACGAATGATTTTTCTCATTACGGTGTCAAAAAGGTATAAACAACAAAAAACTAACAGTTATGAAAAAGTTAATATTCACATTAGCTATGATTGTGGGATTTACTCTTTCCACAAAAAACCTTTCGGCTCAAAACAATGGTATCAATTCGTCACAGGAACAAACCAGTCAAACCGTCCGGACAGGGTTTATTGACAACAATGGAGACGGTATTTGCGACAATTATGACGGTAATCGTTCAGGCCAGGGCCTAGGACCCGGTCATGGTTATGGACAAGGCAGGATCAACGGGAAAGGCCTCGTACGTAAAAACCATCAGGGACACGGCAGAAAGGGCCACATCGGTTTGAGAAATGGCTCAGGAAAAATCAATAACAGACAAGGTATCAGATATGGGAATTTTGTCGATAGCAATAACAACGGATTATGCGATCGTATTGAAAATGGGACAGGACCTCAAGTTTTACAAGACGGTAGCGGAAAAGGAAATGGCCAAAATAATAATTAGTGTAAATTTGGCCCAATCAATCTCATAGAAAATTTGTAGCAGGGGTCCTACAAAATTCCTCTGCTACAAATTTTAGAAAACCGTACCAATGCATTAAAAAAAACTTTTTATAAACCAACTGGATGCAGTTATTACCAACCGACCAGGAATTAGTACAACAATCCAAGGAAGGCAATATGGAAGCCTTTTCCAAGCTGGTTGATAAATATCGACAAAAAGTATTTCAGACCAGCATGGGTTTTTTGCATAATGTTGAGGATGCGGAAGATTTGACACAGGACATATTTGTAAAGGTTTGGCGTTCTATAAAAAGCTTCGACCAGCGATCCTCCTTTAGTACATGGCTATATCGCATTGCAGTAAATCGAGCCATTAATGAGGTAAGAAAAAACAAATTAAAGTCATTTATTGGACTTAATAATGAAGTCAAAAATTCGAACTATACATTAGATAATGCCGAAACACAATTAGTTAATCAAGAGCAAAAAAAGCAAATCAGGCAAGCCATCAACCAGTTAAAAACCAATCAAAGAAAAGCATTTATATTGTTCTATTACCAAGAATTAAGCATGAGAGAAGTAGCCTCAGTGATGAAAATATCCCCCAAAGCGGCTGAAAGTTTAGTGTTTAGAGCTAGGAAAAAATTACAAAAGGTGTTGTCACGCCAATCATGATAAAAGAAGAGTAGCTATTGAATGGGAAGTTTTAGGCTAAAATAGACCTTAGTATTGTCCTTTTTTTAATTCAACGAGCAGGATAAAGTAAATCAAATTAATTAGAAAAAATTTATAACATGAATTGCAAAGAATTCAACAATCGTCTAGCATCAATAAAAGAGGTGGATCATCTGACGCGGGAAATGCGAGATCACATTGACGTTTGTGCTTCTTGCAAAGAAATGCATGCCAAACTTCTTAACTTATTCAAAACAGTGTTGGAGGAAAAATCAGAAAAGGTATCGCCTTTCATCAATACGCGAATATTAGGAGAAATTAAAAGTTCTGAGCAAAGAGTATGGCAAACGAAAACCTCTTTGATATCAGTGATGTCTGTATTTTTCATAATGTTGGGTTTTTTATCAGCAAGAAAAATTTCAGCACCTAAGATGATAACAACCGATCCTATAGAAACCATTGCATCAGAATACTATTTATCTGATAATCCTGGTTCACAGTTAGAAAAAATTTGGCTAAGTACTTATTCATTTGAATGATCGATTTATCGATACAAAACCCATAAAATACTGATTGATATATCCATTAAGAACAACTAACAAGCACACCTACCAGGAGTCATCATAAAAGTTTAATGAACTATATACATACGAGGTATGAATAATAAAAAGAATATTGTTACGATTATCATTTTAATGTTGGCTTTCATTGCAGGATGGGGGATATACCGCTATGGCAATATATTTCCAAAATATGAAAATGAACGCGATAATAACAATACAACTTCTGACGGAAATAATTTTAACAAAGAAACTGTGCAATCAAGATCGGGATTAGGACAAATGATACGAAGTTTAGATTTATCAGCCGAACAAATAAGTAAATTTTCGCAAATGGAAGTTCAATATCGTGAAAGATTGGCAATCTATCTTGCTCGACTAGACACAATAGATATGGCCATCCTAAATGAAGTAAAAAAGGAAATTCCGGATCTAAAGAAACTTGATTCTCTTGCCCAACAGTCTGGTAAAATGCAATATGCACTAAAAAAGGCAACGGCAGAGCACTTCATTCAAATTAAAAGTATATGTACCCCAGAGCAACAAAAGCGATTTCAGGAAGTCATTTCCGAATTAAGTCAATATCGTCGGGGACAAGGTCGGGGAGAAGGTCGAGGATTGGGACGCAGGCAACAAAGAGGATGGAAAAACAGGCAGAAATGAATAGTCAATAAAAGAATAAGAAAAAACTGCCCTGATGTTGGTATCTTAGCGCTCTGACAGAAAAAAGATGGCATTTGATATTTTAGAAATCCTAGAGGTAAATTTACCGGTAAAAGAAATAATACCAGAAGTCAGAAAACGGCTGACGAAGGAAAACAAGTTAATGATAAGTGCTCCTCCTGGTGCAGGGAAAAGTACTCTTCTTCCTCTAGCACTCATGAATGAGCCCTGGCTCGGTAGCAAAAAGATCCTCATGCTTGAACCGCGTCGTCTTGCTGCCAGAAGCATCGCCTACCGAATGTCATCACTTCTTCACGAAGAGATCGGAGAAAGAGTTGGTTATCGTATTCGCTTCGAAAAAAGGATTAGTAACATCACACGTATTGAAGTGGTCACAGAAGGAATATTAACCCGAATGTTACAATCCGACAATGCATTAGAAGATGTTGGAATGATCATTTTCGATGAATATCATGAGCGCAGCCTTTTCGCTGATGTGTCACTAGTTCTTTCATTAGAATCGCAACAGGTGCTTCGACCTGATTTGAGACTGGTAATTATGTCAGCCACTTTAAACATTCCACAGCTGAAAAAAATATTGAATATCCCAGTTATTGAAAGCAAAGGGAAACAGTATCCAATCGAAATAATACACAGAGGTCCAAGAGATATAGCATCCATTCCAGAAAATGTAGCGCATACCATATTAGATTCATTAAAAAGAGATGAAGGAGACGTTCTGGCTTTCCTTCCCGGGGAAAGTGAAATACGTCGATGCGAAGAAATATTAAAAACTAAAACTAAAGAAATATCGATACATCCGCTCTATGGGCAACTCCCACAAAAAGCTCAGCTAGCGGCCATCATGCCGCATTCAAAAGGAAGAAGAAAAGTAGTTTTATCTACCTCCATTGCCGAAACCAGTCTGACCATCGAGGGTATCTCAGTGGTGATTGACAGTGGATTTGGCCGTACGCTTCGTTATGATCCAGGCACCGGTCTTTCCCGACTAACTACCATAGAAATTACGCTTGATGTAGCTGATCAACGAGCGGGTCGGGCAGGTCGTCTGGGACGGGGAAAATGCTATCGTTTATGGACAGCAGCCGATGAACATCGTATGGGGTCACACCGTATTCCGGAAATCGAAGAGTCGGATTTAGCATCACTAATGCTAGATTTAGCACTTTGGGGTATTTCCGATCCCTATGAGTTGAATTGGCCAACACCGCCTCCATTAAATCACATAAAGGAGTCCATAGAAACATTACAAAACATTGGAGCCCTTGAAAATAATAGAATTACTACTCACGGGAAGGAGATGGCTAAGTTAGCCTGTCATCCCCGAATTGCTCATATGTTGCTGATGGCAGAGACGATGGGGCAACTCACCCTGGCCGCCGACCTGGCCGCAATACTCCAAGAACGTGATCCCATGCCACGAGATACTGGCATTGACATAAACCTTCGAATTGCAATGCTAAGGCGATTACGACGAGAAGGACGTCACATCAAACGCTGGCAACAGATTATACGACTTGCTGAATTTTACACCAACATGTTTGGAAAACGACCCGAAAATGGTCCATTCGATCCTTATGATACCGGTTTTCTGCTTGTTAATGCCTATCCCGAAAGGATTGCCTTTGCACGACCCGGTAATGGGGCTCGTTTTCAACTTTCCAATGGCAGTTATGTTATGGCATCACATGAGGACGATTTGGCACATGAACCATGGCTTTCTGTGGCTCATATGGATGCCAGAAATGGATTGGGCAAAATATTTTTGGCATCTCCTTTAGATCCGGGAGATTTAAAATCTATGGCAAAAACCACAGACATTGTCGCGTGGGATATCAAAAGTGGCGGTTTGGTAGCCGTTAAAAATCTATGTATTGGAAGCATTGTATTAAAAACCGTTCCGAAAGAAAATCCTGATCCGGAATTGGTCGTTAAATCCTTATGCGAGGTATTGAAAAAAGAGGGTAAAAAACTGTTGGATTTTAACGATGAAGTGGAACAATGGCAGAATAGGGTACTCAGTTTACGCCATTGGAGACCGGAAGAAAACTGGCCGGATGTTTCTACAACTACACTTCTTGAGTATTGTGAAAAGTGGTTAATGCCTTACCTAACGGGGATTAAGCGGAATGAAGACTTAAAAAAAATCAATCTTTTAGAAGTTCTACACTATCATTTGCCAACTGAAAAGCAAAAATCACTGGATCTTCTAGCCCCAAGAATAATGGAGGTTCCAAGTGGATCAAAATTAAAGCTTAAGTATTATCCCGATGGTTCCAGTCCAGTATTAGCGGTTCGTCTTCAGGAAGTTTTTGGAATGAAAGATACCCCTAGGGTTAACGAAGGGAAAATTCCTGTGCTGCTTCATTTACTCTCACCGGGATTCAAACCGGTACAGATCACATCAGATCTGCGAAGTTTCTGGAATAACACCTATTTTGAAGTACGGAATGAACTCAAAAACAGGTATCCCAAACATGTATGGCCAGATGACCCATGGAAAGAAAAGGCCATACGCGGACCTAAAAGAAGAAGATGATTGATCCATCTGCTGATAAAAAGATAATTCTATTGACAACAATCTAATTCGTTAAACATTTTTGCATTGTCTCAGGTTCTAAATGATAAAACCTGATAAACAGATAGAATGGAATTAGGTATTGGAATGTTTGGTGATCTCACCTTTGATAATCACAACAAAAAATTTCAGTCTGCCAGTAATCGATTGAAAGAGATGATAGAACAAGTAAAACTGGCGGATGATCTAGGGCTTGATATTTTTTTGCTTGGAGAGCATCATCGTCCTGATTATGCAGTATCTTCAACTGAAGTTGTATTATCTGCGTTGTCATCTGTGACGAAAAGCATCAAATTAGCCAGTGGAGTAACAGTATTGAGTTCATCTGACCCGGTAAAAGTCTATCAGGATTTTGTAACTTTAGATTTACTTTCCAACCATCGAGCCGAAATTATTGCAGGTCGAGGCAGCTTTATAGAGTCGTTTCCTCTATATGGCTTCAACATACATGATTATCACGAATTGTTTGAAGAAAAGCTGGAATTACTTATAAAGTTAAACAGAGAATCACCTACACCTGTCACCTGGAAAGGAAAATTCAGATCACCACTTGAAAAACAAATTGTTTACCCTATATCGGAAAGAAAATTACCCATATGGATTGGTGTTGGAGGTACACCAGAATCGGTTTTTCGGGCTGCACTTGTAGGATTGCCAGTCATTTTTGCTATTATCGGAGGACGTCCAAAACAGTTCTTACCTCTCATCGAATATTACAAAGAAGAATACCTAAAACAGGGTCACGACAAGACTCGAATGCAAATCGGTGTACATGTACACTCATTTATAAGTGAATCGCGTAACGACCTTTTGGAAAATTATTTCCCGGATTATTCGGCTCAAATGAATCGGATTGGTAAAGATCGTGGTTGGCCTGCATATACAAAAAACCAGTTTTTGAATGGACTAAAACCTGATGGAGCTTTATATATGGGTTCTCCCTCGGAAGTCATTGACAAGACCCTACAAACGATCGAAATGTTTGGACTCACCAGATTCATTGCACATATAGATGTTGGAGGTCCTTCTCATTCACAATTAATGAAAACTATTGAGATGTACGGTTTAAAAGTTGTTCCTGAAATTAGAAAATCACTTCAAAAATAATATCAAATCGATTTTTTTGAATAAAACCAGTGTCTTTAGCAATTTATAAACCTTAGAATATTTAAGGTAATTAAATGCTGGACTTTTCAATTATCAGTGAGGAAATGTACTTATATTCATTCCCATCATTTTCTATTCCTCCGCCACAGGATCAATATGGATAGTCACACCGATCCTGTATTTATCCACAATTCGTGCCTCATATTCACTGGCAATGGAATGCGCTTTTGAAAGACTAAAATCACCAGGTAATCGGATATGAAAAACCAACTCAGAATGATTCCCATAATGATGAATTTTAAAATCATGTGGGTCAAGGAACAAATTTTCTTTGATACCTGAACCAATAATTTTTATCTCTTCTTTCATATCCGTTTCAATATTTTCACCGAGTAAAATACTAATGGTATCTTTCATAATACCATAGGTCGTATAAAAAATCATGAAAGAGACAAAAATACCCATTACACTGTCAATCCACCATATTCTTCCACCTAAAAATATTCCAATAAGGATCACTACACTAGAAATGGCATCGGAACGGTGATGCCAACCATCTGCCTTTAAGGAATTGGATTGAATATTCTTTCCTATAATTATGGAATATCTGGCCATAGTTTCCTTGACAACCACAGATACCACTGTTACCCAAATTGCCACAGAACCAAAATTAAAAGGGGCCTGTTCTTTGAATTTTATTAATGATTCGGCCAAAAAATTAAATCCAACCACAGCAAGTAAAATACCCACAATAAGGGAAGCTATCAATTCAGCTCTTCCATGACCATAGGGATGTCGATGATCAGCCGGCTTATTGGAAAACTTCAACCCCAATAAAACTGCCATTGAAGAAACAGAATCGAAAAGGGTGTGCCAAGCATCAGCTATCAGCGCAACGGAATGAGAAAGTAAACCTGCCCAATATTTTAGAATAAACAAGGCAATATTTAAAATAATAGAAACCCAAGTGGCTATTATTCCCTTCTTAGAATTCGCCATATTTAATTTTTCTCAACGAGAACCTGATCAACGGGATATCCTTTCTTTTTCCATTGATGCAATCCCCTCTTTAATTGATACAAGTTAGTAAATCCATTATCATGAAGAATATTGTAAACGCTTTCAGACCGTTTACCATACTCGCAATAAATCAAAATAGGTCTTTGCTTGTCAAAAGTGTCTACCAATTGTAACAACAGTTTCTTTTCACCTACAAAGAACGCTCCGGGAATCCTTTCCTTAATATATTCGCTTTTAGTTCTAACATCCAAGATTGCTGCATTATCGCAAGTATCCATCATAACAAAAAAATCACTGCAAGATAAATAGGATTGAGAGGATCCCAAAACACAGACAAAAAAAAACATCAAAAAAAGCATCCACTTATTCATCAGTATAAAATTTGGTTAATTCATTGGTCTAATGGAACTCTCATGACACATGTATTATACCTATCTTTATTGTGACAACCTTAATTGCTCGTACTCTTTTCACCATACTATTCTACAATAAAAAGATCCTTAATAATACCATCAATAACGAACCAACCTTTTCTGGAACCATAAATAAAACCATCATTGACTTCCAGAAAACCATCATTAACCCATTTTCTTATTTTAGTCTCAATTTTTTTCCACCCGTTTTCAAAACAGTTTTCTACCTGCTTAATACAAATTCCTCTTGCGGTTCTTAACCTCAACATAAGAAATTCATTAAAACGATCATAACCATCCAATGTTTCGGAGGCTAATCCATCAGAAAACCCGTTCTTAATATATTGTTGCAAGTCCGACTTATTCCAATATCTTTTTTTTCCGTCAAATGAATGAGCTCCTGGACCAAGACCAAGGTAGGGTTCATCATTCCAATAAGCGGTATTGTGTTTAGAATACAAACCATCTTTACAAAAATTAGAAATCTCATAATGCTCAAATCCCATATGGATAGTTTTATCATGCAACTTCCAAAAAAGTGCTTCACTTTCCGAATCATCAATTTCGACAAGTTTGTTATTTCGCTTTAACCTACCAAAATAGGTTCCTTGTTCGATAGTGAGATGGTAAGCCGAAAGATGTTTAACGGGATACTCCTTTAAAATATCAAGATTGGAAAGGAAAGTGGCTGCATTAGACCAGGGAAGACCATAAATCAAATCCGCTCCCACATTTTGAAATCCGGATTGAAAGGCCCATTCAAGGACTTGACGACTTTGGGCAGCATCATGCCTGCGTCCCATTTTTTTTAGATCAACATCATAAAAACTCTGGACCCCAATACTAAGTCTATTAATTCCTATTGAATAAAGAGATTTTAAATATTCCAGATTTAAATCATCCGGATTCACTTCAATGGTTATTTCCACATTATTTTCCAGCGAATAGTGGGTCGAAATTCGATTTAATACGTCATTAAAATATTTTTCAGAAAAAAGACTGGGAGTACCCCCTCCAAAATAAATAGTGGAAATAGATTTTTCTGTATTTTCAAAAAAAGATCTTCTTTCAACTATCTCTTCAAAAAGCTTTTCAATAAATTGTTCTCTTAAATTAAGCTTTGTACTTTTGAAAAAATCGCAATAATAGCAACGTGTTTTACAAAAAGGGATATGTATATA
The DNA here is from genome assembly GCF_052400625.1 of Thermophagus sp. OGC60D27. Taxonomy (NCBI): domain Bacteria; kingdom Pseudomonadati; phylum Bacteroidota; class Bacteroidia; order Marinilabiliales; family Marinilabiliaceae; genus Thermophagus; species Thermophagus sp. OGC60D27. The sequence continues at coordinate 373,070 of NZ_JBQTGH010000002.1, read as the reverse complement.
AATTCCGGCCATATTTCACACTTAACAATAGAGGACAATGGATAAAAAAAATGAGAGGACAAAAAATACCTTTCCAATCCGCATTTAAACTTAAAATGTTCCACGTGAAACACTTTAAAACAATAAGTTATCAACAAATATTCATAGTTTATTAACAATCTCATTAAAATGAAAACAACACTCAAACTATTTGAGAACTATAAATTTACCATTACAACAGTAGGTATTATTATATTTTTAAGTTTGTCATCGAGCGAAGATATCCACAAGCCACGTTTTTTAACTTTTGAAAATGCCGATAAGGTCATTCATTTTTTAATGTATGGTTTTCTAACTTTTGTTTACCTGATGGAAAGAACTCATTTTTTAAAAATTAAAGTCAAAACTAAACAAACGAGATGGTATTATGTTCTTTGGATTTTCATCATCGGCGGAATCATAGAAGTAGTACAACCTATTCTCTCTGATCGAAATCAAGACATATGGGATTTTTTAGCCAACACTTCGGGAATTATTATGGCTTATATAGGTTTTCTGGTATTGCGAAAAATTTACAGCTTCAACAAAATATTTTCGTCGTGACCCATACGTTTAATAATCCCCTCTATAGTTTCACTTTTAAAATATTGGAAAACCTGCTCCCTAATTTCACTATAGCGATCGTGTACCGGACATTTTTCCTTTTTATGTGAAGAACTCTGACAAGGCCCTGTACCAATCAAACAGGTTTCAAAAAAATCTTTTCCGTCAATAATCTCTACAATATCACACAAAGTAATTTCGTTCGCATTCTTAGCGAGATAGAATCCTCCTGTGGGGCCTTTCACACTTTTAAGCAGCCCTTTACGAACAAATATCTGCAATATTTTACTTAAAAATTGCATTGGAATTCCTAATTCAGAAGCAATAATACGCGCATTGGCTCGGTTTTCTTCACTTCCCTTCATACCAATAAAAATTATTGCCCTTACTGCATATTTACATGTGGTCGACAACATAATGACTTTCTGTTTAATGTTTATGTTTTCTTTTTTTCCATTGATTGCTAAAAGAGGATGGTGCAAATTGAGGAAACATACGTTTTTTCCCTACCAATGAACCAGCACCTGATAAACGAACCAGAAAATTTTTAAATGTTCCTTTGGTCAAATCCATCATTGTTCTAGAACTTAATCCTTTTCCCATACCCTTCATTACCAATTTCTCCGATATGGGTCTCAATCCTTTATCCACTGCATCTCGACGATTTTTCAACAGCAGATCAGGCAAAGGTATTTTAACTGGACAGACTTCACCACATTTACCACAAAGTGAGCTTGCAAAACTAAGATGCTGAAATTCTTTTAATCCTTTAAGATGAGGTGTAATGACGGATCCAATTGGTCCGCTGTAAACGGAATTATAGGTATACCCACCCACATTTTTATAAATTGGACACGCATTCAGGCAAGCGCCACATCTTATACAAGCCAACGCTTCTGATTGATCAACTGTGTTATAGAGATCGCTGCGGCCATTATCCAGCAATATGACAATCATTCGCTCTGGTCCACCCCTCTCTTCCTTATTTGCCGGGCCAAAAACCACCGAATTATAAACAGTTACTTTCTGGCCGGTGCCATGGACCGCCAGCAAAGGCCACATCAGATCTAAATCTTTATAGGAAGGCAATAATTTTTCAATTCCTGCCAATACAATATGAATTTTGGGTAATGAAAATGAAAGCATCCCGTTTCCTTCATTTTCTGTTAGCGCAATACCACCTTCTTCCGCCAAAAGGAAGTTTGCACCGGTAATGCCAACACCTGCAGTTTTGAACGCATTTCTCAGTTTTCCACGAACAAATCGAGTCATCTCTTCAGGTGAAGAATCCTCTGAAAGATTAAATTTATCATGAAAAAGAGATGCAATATCTTTTTTTGATTTATGCATGGCCGGGGTAACGATATGATAGGGTTTTTCGCCAGCAACCTGAACAATAAATTCTCCCAGATCGGTTTCTATGGATTGAATTCCGTTCTTTTGCATGTGAAGATTTAAATCTACCTCCTCGGTGGTCATAGATTTACTCTTCACAATAAGTTTGGCCCCACAATCCTTAACAATATCGTAAATAATATCCAATGCTTGATCACTGTCAACAGCCCATTTTACTTCACAACCATTAGCTTTAGCATTTTTTTCAAATTGTTGCAAATAGAATGGAAGTTCTTTTAGTACCTTTCTTTTCAGGATAGCAGCCTTTTGTTTTGCCAATTCCAAATCTTTATAGCGGAGCCTTCCTTTATTTACTGCTGCATCATACTTTGAAATATTAAAACGAATTGTGGCTCGATGTTTATAATCAAAAGCAACTCTTTCCGAATCTTTTAAAAAATTTCTATTTTCTGTACCCCCCATTACGATAGTATTATTTACAAGGAATTTTATTAATTCTCCGCAGATGTCTACCACCTTCGAAGCCAGTGGTTAAAAATGCATTAACAATTTTCAAAGCTTCCTGTTGTTTCAAAAATCTTCCTGGCAAAGCACAAATATTAGCATCATTATGAAGCCTGGCAAGATAGGCAATCTCAGTATTCCAGCATAAAGCAGAGCGAATACCCTGATGTTTGTTAACAGTCATGTTAATACCATTACCGCTTCCACATATAGCAATACCAATTTCACATTCTCCATTTTCAACAGCTTTAGCCAAAGGATGCGCATAATCTGGATAATCGGTACTATCATCAGAATCGGTACCAAAGTCAATCACTACTATTCCTTTCTTAATTAACTCTCCTTTAATAAAAGTTTTAAGGTTAAAACCTGCATGATCACTACCTAATCCTATCGTCTTGAACAGCATATTTTTTTGATTTCAAAGATAATAAATAATCGGTCTCATTTGTCCATTTTATATGATGTTGAAAACATGTTGTCTTTCTGTGATAAATTTCTGATAAAATATTCTTGACAAACTAAGAAATTTATGCATTAACCAGAACATTTGGAACTCTCGACTTAAAACAGCATGATTTTACCATTTAGTTTTTCACAGATTAAACAATCATCATTAACAACAAGCCATTAATTATTTTTTAAATTTGTCAGGTATTAACAGTTGTTGATAATAGTCTTTAAAAAATTGAATAATAAAAATATAAGAGTATAATAAACCGTTGATAAAGGCAAGGAAAGTATTCATTACAATTAAAGTCAAGGGATATCCTAAAATCTTTTAAACACTTTCGACAGCCTATTATCATCATTATTTATTCTTTTAAAATTTATTAGTATGTATAATGATTGGTTGAAAAAAGGTTTTGTGGATGAACTCATCCCGAAAGGAGTGGACTTGGTAAGTGAGATTATTTCTCTTAGAGAGAAAAAAAATGCCTTAATTATGGCTCATTATTATCAGAAGAATGAAATTCAAGATATTGCTGATTTCGTGGGCGACAGTTTAGCTCTTGCTTGGGAAGCATCAAAAACGGATGCCAGTATTATTTTGTTATCTGGGGTTTTGTTTATGGGTGAAACTGCAAAAATTCTATCTCCCGATAAAAAGGTTTTGGTTCCTGATTTTAATGCGGGGTGTTCGCTAGCCGACAGCTGTCCAGAAGAAGATTTTCGGCAATTTATAAAAAAGCATCCGAACCATATAGTTATTACCTATGTGAATACTTCAGCCGAAGTAAAAGCTCTTTCTGATATAGTTGTTACTTCTACAAATGCAGTAAAAATTATTAATAGTATCCCTAAGGATCAGAAAATTATTTTTGGTCCTGATAGAAATCTTGGAAATTACTTGGAGAGTATATCAGGAAGGGAAATGGTTATTTGGGATGGTGCTTGTCATGTACATGAAAAATTTTCGGTTGAAAAAATTGTTCAACTTAAGGAAGATCATTCTGATGCGTTAATATTAGCGCATCCTGAGTGTAAAAAGCCTGTTTTAACTATCGCCGACTTTATTGGTAGCACCGCCAATTTGTTGAAATATACCCAGCAATCTTCTTCCAAAAAATTTATTGTGGCTACAGAGTCGGGAATATTGCATCAAATGCAACAATCTTCACCCGATAAAACATTTATAGCCGCTCCACCTAGTGATTCGACTTGTGGATGTAATGATTGTGAATTTATGCGGCTTAATACTTTGGAAAAAATTTATCTTACCCTAAAATACGAATTTCCTGAAGTTCAAGTAAAAGAAGATATCCGTTTGAAAGCGATTAAACCAATTCAGAGAATGTTTGAATTGTCCGGTTCACTTTTGAATAAAAAGGATTAGGATTCTTGCAAGGATGAGAAATTTTTTAAGAAATTATTATTTGAATTATTTGAAGGGGATTTTTCTATAAGTGTTATGATTTCTAGTGTAGTAGAGGATATGGATAACTTTATTTCTGTTTGTATCATGAATTATGGATTAATTCCTTTATAAGCTGGTTTTATATTTTTATGTAATAAAATTTTTTTAGAGTGAGTTTGGGCTTTATTTTTTAACTTTATCTTCTTAAAATCCATAAATTTCAGTTCCGGATAAAAAATGAATTTTCCATGAATGATATTAAATTATTATTAGTAGAAGATAATGTTTTGAATCAGAAGCTTATTTTTTTAACTCTATCCAAATATGGATTTCAAATTGATGTAGCTAATAATGGAAAAGAAGCTGTGGATAAAGTTAAAAATAAAAGATATGATATTATTCTTATGGATCTTATGATGCCTGTTATGGATGGGCTAGAGGCTACTCGAATAATAAGACAGAGAGAAAGGGAATGGGGACAAAAGAATTTAATTATAGGATTGACTGCCAACACCTATGATGCAGACAGGGATAAATGTATTAATGGAGGTATGGATGAATATATGGCTAAGCCATTTGATATAGAACAATTTAACCAGATTGTTAGTAGTTTTGGATTTAAAATGAGTATGGTTTAACTGATAATGGATTTTGATATTCACGATACGGATTTAGAGCAATCCAGAGAGCCCGAATTTGAACAGAAACTTAGACCACTTTCTTTTTCTGATTTTAGAGGTCAATTTAAAGTTGTTGAGAATCTCGAAATATTTGTTAAAGCTGCCCTAATGCGTGAGGAAGCTTTAGATCATGTTTTGTTGCATGGTCCACCTGGATTGGGAAAAACAACACTTTCTCATATTATTTCACACGAATTAGGTGTAGGTTTTAAATTAACTAGCGGTCCTGTTTTGGATAAACCAGGAGATCTTGCCGGGATTCTTACTTCTTTGGAACCAATGGATGTTTTGTTTATTGATGAGATTCATCGATTAAGTCCGATTGTTGAAGAGTATCTTTATTCGGCTATGGAGGATTTTAGAATTGATATTGTCATTGATAAAGGTCCTGGTGCAAAAAGTATTCAAATTGAACTAAATCCCTTTACACTTATAGGGGCCACTACAAGAAGTGGGTTACTTACAAGTCCTCTTAGAGCTAGATTTGGCATTAATTGCCATCTTGAATATTATGATACAGATGTATTGAAGGGGATTGTTAAGCGTTCCTCTAAAATATTGAATATTCCTATTGAAGATGAAGCTGCCGGTGAAATATCCCGTAGAAGTAGAGGAACTCCAAGGATTGCTAATGCTTTACTGCGTAGGGTTCGAGATTTTGCACTGGTTAAAGGGAATGGAACTATCGATATGGATATTACTAAAATTAGTTTGGAAGCTTTAAACATTGATCATTACGGTTTGGATCAAATGGATCATAAAATATTGTTAACGCTCATTGATAAGTTTAATGGAGGACCCGTTGGGATTTCTACTATTGCTACTGCTATTGGTGAAGATACAGGAACACTTGAAGAAGTGTATGAACCTTTTTTGATCAAGGAGGGTTTTTTAAAACGAACTCCTAGGGGAAGAGTTGCTACACCTTTAGCATTGCAGCACTTTGGAAGGACGCCTGATACAACTCAATCATCTTTTTTTTAAGTTTTTGATTATTTATACCTCTTTCTTTTAAAAAAATTTTTATTTACGTGGTTTTTAATTAAATACTATTCAATAATAATTTAACCAGTTAATGTTATTAAGTTTAAAAAAGTTAGCCGGTGAAACAATCATTTATGGGGCGTCCACAATGATAGGACGCCTTTTAAATTGGTTGTTAATGCCTTTCTATATCAGGACGTTGTCTACTTATGAATATGGAGTTGTTGTTAATCTTTATGGGGTTATTTCCGTACTGCTTGTAATTCTTACTTATGGATTGGAAACCGGTTTTTTTCGGTTTGCAGGTAAAACTAAAGATCAGCATGTTGTTTACGATAGTTTGCTTTCCTTATTGGGAATCACCAGTTTTTTATTTTTGATTTTGGGTTTTTTTCTATATGATGATGTCAGTTCTGCCTATTATGGGGGGCGTCAAGATATTACTATTCTTTTAGTTTTTATTATACTTGCAATTGATTCGTTTGTAGCCCTTCCTTTCGCACAGCTTCGTCTTGAAAATCGGCCCATTAGATTTGGAGTAATAAAACTAGTGAATATTGGAGTAAATATATTTTTCAATCTTTCTTTTTTATTATTTATTCCTTTTTTAATTAAGGGTAACTATTTATCAGATCGGTGGGTTTATATTTATGGTCTGTTCGATAAGGTATTTTATGTTTTTTTTAGCAATGTGTTGAGCAGTTTTGTTACTCTATTGTTGCTTATTCCTTTTATAAAATTGCACCCTAACAGGATTAAATTTTCCATTTTTAAACCCGTATTGCTTTATTCTTTACCAATTTTGTTTGTAGGGATTACGGGCATGATAACACAAAATATAGATAAAATTTTACTCCCAACTTTGTTGGGGGGTGATGGATTTAGTCAGCTTGCTATTTATGGTGCAAATTTTAAAATTGGTGTTTTGATGAGTCTTTTCGCACAATCCTTTAGGTTTGCCTTTGAACCTTTTTTCTTTAAGAATCGTGAAAAGGGAAAAGAAGCATATGCTAAAGTAATGGATTACTTTATATTTTTCGGCTTATGTATTTTTTTGGGCGTGACTCTTTTTATTGATTTTTTAAATATTTTATTAACGGATATTTATGTTAGCGGAAATCTTATAATACCTATTATTCTTTTAGCTTTATTGTTTTATGGTATTTACTTTAATTTGTCTTTATGGTACAAGTTAACCGATAAAACATGGATTGGTGCCCTAATGGGAGGAATAGGTGCCATCTTAACTGTTGCATTAAATATTTTATTAGTCCCCCAAATTGGTATAATTGGATCTGCATTGGCACTTTTATGTGGGTATTTTTTTATTATGATTATTTCATGGGGTTTAGGACAGCATTATTATCCTGTTCCTTATCGTCCGGATAAATACCTTATTTATTTTATTTTAGGTGGTTTTTTCTATTTTGTTGATAGAATGATTTCCATTGAGTCGGTTTTTTTTCTGTATCTCTTTAAAGGGAGTATATTTGTCGTTTTTATTGGTTCATTTTTTGTAATGCAGAGATATGATAAAAGTAAAGTTGATAAATAAGAGTAATAATAGTGCACCTGAATTTGCTACTGAAGGAGCTGCTGGTGTTGATTTGAAGGCTTTTTTAGAAGAATCTGTTGTTATTAAACCTTTTGAAAGAGTGGTTATTCCCACAGGTTTGTACATTGAACTTCCTCAAGGTACGGAAGCACAAATAAGGCCTAGAAGTGGTTTAGCGGCTAAATATGGTATTACTGTTCTTAATTCTCCAGGTACTATTGATTGCGATTACCGGGGTGAAATTAAAGTTGTTCTAATTAATTTGTCTAACGATGAGTTTGTAGTTAATAGCGGTGATCGGATATGTCAGATGGTGATTCATAAATTTGAGCGATTTGAGTGGTATTTTAGTGAGCAGCTTGGTGATACGACCAGAGGAAACGGTGGTTTCGGACACACTGGTATTTAGTAGATATCGGTTTATTTCAAGAATGGTTTTGTATACTGGGTTGTCATGATTTTTAAATTTTTTTAGGGATGAAATATTTTGGTCTTATTTCCTTAGTGATATTTTTCTTTTCATCATGTTCTTCTATAAAGGAGGTGCCAGGAAAGGATGATTTAGAAAATATAGAATTATCCAATTCTAAAAGCATAATTCTGAGTGATAATGATCAGAGAAAATTTGATTATTATTTTTTAGAGGGAAATAGGTATAAGGCCATTGATGAGGTGAATAAAAGTTTTATGTATTTCGCCGAAGCATTGAAGATAGATTCTACTTGTGCTGCTTGTGCTTATGAATTATCAAGAATTTTATTAGCTAATAATAAAGTAGAAGATGCTCAAGTATTAATGGAAAGGGCTGTAAAATATGATCCTGTTAATCGATATTATATTTTTCTTTTGTCGAGAATTTACCAAAATCAAGGAAATAGTGTTGGTGCTGTAAAAACTGCTGAGAAATTAATTTTCTTGTCAGAATCGCCTTCAGTCGAAGATTTATATTTTGTAGCTCAACTACAATCTCAAAATGGATTGTATGAGGATGCTATTTCCAATTTGGAGAAGATAGAAAAAATAATAGGCATTAAGGAAGGTCTTTCTTTTGAGATTTATCAACTTTATTTAGAAAATAAGGATTTAAAAGGAGCCGAAGGGGCCTTAATTAAATTGATCAATCGGTTTCCGACTTATGGTGATTATAGGGTTTTGCTTGGGGATTTTTACTTAGAAAATAATCAATATAAAAAGGCCTTTTCTGAATATGATAAAGTGCTTCAAGTTCAACCCGACAATGGAAATGTTTATTTTTCTCTGGCTAATTATTTTTTTAATCAGGGTGATTCTCTTTCCTATAAGGAACAACTTTTTAAGGGATTTAGGTCTAAATCAGTAGGGTTTGAAAACAAGTTTAGAAGATTCTTGCCGGTTTTAGGTCAGTTTAGTGAAGGTCAGAGTTTCTTGGATGAAAATGATATTATTGGTATTTATGAAATATTGATTGAGTTGCATCCATATCAAGGGGATATTTATCACAGTTATGGTAATTTTTTAATTAGTATTAAAAAAGAGAAAAAGGCACGTGATGTTTTTCGGACTGGTCTTGATTTAGACGGATCTCAAGCTAATTTATGGCAAGATTACTTATTTTTATTATCTCAATTAGGGGAAAATTCAGAATTAGTTTCTCGATCGGAAGTGGCTATATCTTTCTTTCCTGATGAACCTGTTTTTTATTTGTTTCATGGAGTTTCTTTATTTCAGTTGGAGGAATACCAAAAAGCCACTGTAACTTTGGAAAAAGGTTTGGGATTGGAAAAAGTGAAACAGAATCCTTCCTTAAAATCCCAATTTCACGCTTATTTAGGCGATATTTTTCATTCTATGGATATTATTGATCAATCATTCCACCATTATGAAGAGTCCTTAAAAATCGATGAAAACAACGTTATTGTTCTTAATAATTATAGTTATTACTTAGCTTTGGAAGGTAAGGAATTGGACAGAGCCGAAAAGATGAGTGCAAAAACGGTTGAGCTAGAACCTGGAAATTCTACCTATTTAGATACATATGCTTGGATTCTGTTTAAAAAGAAAAGATATACCGAAGCTAAATTTATAATTGAAAGAGCTATAGAAAATTTGGAGCAGCCTAATGGTGTTATTTATGAACACTATGGCGATATCCTTTTTAAAACAGGTAATTTGGATGGGGCCTTGGAACAATGGAATAAGGCTTTGGATTTTGGAGAACATTCTAAATTGTTAAAACTGAAAATTGAAAAAAGGGAATATATTGATGAATAGAAAATATTTTACTATTTTATTTTTCATTGCTTTTCTATTTGGTTGTCGGACTGTTGAAAAAGTAAAGGAGGGTGATTATATAGCCCCCCTAAGTGGGGAAAAAATTGTGGGAATGATAAATGAATTAGATGAAAAAAGAGATATTGAAAACATCTTTTTCAAAAAAGCTTTTTTCACCTTTAAATCTTCTAATAGTACAAAGAGTTTTAAATGTCGATTGTTTTTAGATGTCGATAGTTTTATTAGAATTAGTGTGTTAGGTCCTGTGGGTATAGAAGTAGCAAGGATTTCTTTTGAGCCTGAAAAAGTTACTGTTATTGATCGAATTAATAGGAAAATTATTTATACCGATTTTGAAGAATTGTACCGGAAATTTCATTTAGATATTGATTTTTTTCTTCTTCAAAATTTTTTGTTGAATCGCTCTTTTAGTTTTTACGAGAATATGAATTTAGGTTTAGAGGATTATTTTTACTGTGGTATCAATAATAGGATGTATAAATACTCCTCTATGAAAGAGAAGAGAATCAAGAAGTTGAAGGATAACCAATTACTTAACGATTTTAGTTATCATCAGTTTTGGTTAATGCCAGAATCTTTTAATCTAAAAAAGAACTACTTTTATTTTAAGGAAGGGGATTTAGCTCTTACTATTGATTATGATGATTTCAAACGTGATTTTTCTTCTTTTTTGTTTCCAATGGTGATGAATATTGAAGGGAATTATGCAGAACGAAATTTTCACTGTAATTTAGTTATTTCGGATATTGTTTTTAATGGTGATCAACAGATTTCCTTTAGTATACCTCAGAAATATGATAAAATTTATCGTTAGAATATTTTTTTTGTTTTTTGTCTGCGGAAGTTTGTATGGTCAAACCCTTGAAGGTCTTAGAAATGAAAGGGAAACCATTTTAAAGGAAATTTCCGATATTCATCGTTTGATTGAAAAGAAACGAGAATCTCGACAGGATTATTTACGTGAGTTAAGTCTTTTGGGTCGAGAAATTAAAAATAGACAAAAGCTTATTGATAATTTTAAGAACGAGATTTCGCAGTTGGATAATCAGATTGAAGTTAATCAAATGTTGATTAATGATTTGGAAGATGATATTAATGAATTAAAAAAAGAATATTCCAGATTAATTCAATATGCATTTAAACAAAAAGGAAGGCTTAATCAATTAATGTTTCTTTTTAGTGCTGAATCTTTTAGTAATTTGTATAATAAATATCGACTTTTTAAAGAATATAGCGGTTATAGAAAAAGACAGGGAGAAAAGCTTATTGAATCACAAAACAAGGTTAAAGGTCTATTAAGCGAAATTAGAGTTCAGAAAGAGGAAAAGCAAACTGTTTTAAATGAAATTGAAGGTGAACTGAATCGTCTTGAACTTAACAAAAGAAGGCAGACAACTTTAGTTCAAAATTTGCAAAAAGAACAGCGATGGCTTCAGCAAAGTCTCAAGAAAAAAGAGCAAGCAGCTAATGAGTTAGAGAGAAAGATTCGCGCTTTGATTGAAGCCGAAAAATCTTCAAATATTAGTCATGAAGAATCTATTGGGTTTCAAGATGTTAAAGGTAAATTGGCTTGGCCAGTCGAAGATGGTGTTATTGTTAACGCTTTTGGAGAACACGCTCATCCTGTTTTAAAAAATGTTACCATTAAAAATAATGGGGTAGATATTCAGTTGATTAATCATGACAAGGTTTATTGTGTTCATTCTGGAACCGTTTCTACTGTTGTGGCTATCCCAGGTCTTAATAAAACAGTTATTATCAGACATGGGAAATATTTAACCGTTTATGGTAATTTAGTTGAAGTTTTCGTTAAAAAGGGCGATCTTGTTTCAGCTGGTCAGAATTTGGGGAAAATTTTTAAAGGAAATGGAAACAATGAAAAAATATTGCATTTTGAAATTTGGGAAGAGAGTAAAAAGCTTGATCCAGAGCATTGGTTAATACGTTAACGGAAAAAAAAGCTAGCATTTTGGAAACTCTTTTTTCTGTTAACAGTATAAATTGGTGTAATTTAGTCTGATAATGAAATAAGGGCTGTTTTTAAACGCTATATTGTGAATAAAGTTATTTTTAAATCCGAAATCAAAAATATTAGCCTTGTTGAAAGGTTGATTGATGATATATCTTTCAAATATAATTTGCATTCTGATATTTATGGTAAGTTATTACTTGCCGTTGTGGAGAGTGTTAATAATGCAATTGTTCATGGGAATAAATTAGAAAAAGAGAAGATCGTAGTTTTGCAATATGAAGTTACCAAAGAAAAAATTGAATTTATCATTACCGATTGTGGAAACGGATTTGATTATCAAAATTTGCCGGATCCAACCAAACCTGAAAATCTTGAGAAAACCCATGGTAGAGGAATTTTTCTTATGAAACACTTGGCCGATGAGGTTGAATTTAATGATAAAGGTAATGAAGTTAAAATTGGGTTTTATTTAACGTAATTAAGGTGGCTATTTCATTTCATTCTATTGATATTGACTATACACTCGATAATAAAGAGGATATACGGAGTTGGATTCAGCAAGTTATTGAAAATAAAGATTTTAAAGTAGGAGAGATTAATTATTTTTTTTGTTCTGACGAATATATTTTAAAAAATAATCGTCAATTTCTTTCTCACAATTATACAACCGATATCATTACTTTTGATTATACTTCCAAAGGCCTTATTGCCGGGGATATTTTGATTAGTATACCTACTGTTAGTATGAATGCAGAAAGGTATAATGTACCTTTTTTCCAGGAACTCCTTCGCGTTTTAATTCATGGTGTACTTCATTTAATGGGTTATAAGGATAAAACAGATCAGGAAAAGAATGAGATGAGAGCAGCTGAAAATCTTTCACTTCTTTTTTTTGAAACAAATTTTCGGTAGAACTGTTTATTTTCTTTGACCATTCATTTTTTTATTTAGATTATGGATTTTACGTATGATGTTATCGTTGTTGGGGGTGGTCATGCCGGATGTGAGGCTAGTGCGGCGGCTGCTAATTTGGGCTCCAAAACATTATTGATTACAATGGACCTTAATAAATTAGCTCAAATGAGCTGTAATCCTGCTGTTGGTGGAATTGCCAAAGGGCAGATTGTTCGTGAGATAGATGCTTTGGGAGGACAAATGGGGATTGTTACTGATTTGTCTAGTATTCAATTCCGTATGCTTAATAGGTCAAAAGGACCGGCAATGTGGAGCCCGCGATCTCAATGTGACCGAATGGTTTTTTCTTCTGAGTGGAGAAAGATTTTAGAGAAAACTGAAAATCTTTACTTTTGGCAGGATAAAGTTATTGATATAGATTTTTCTAAACCTGATGAATTTATTGTTTTTACATCACAAAATGTACGATTTCATTCCAAAAAAGTTATTTTAACTACAGGTACGTTTTTAAATGGATTGATGCACATCGGTAAAGTTCAGATGGAAGGTGGTAGAATTTCAGAACCTTCCTCCAAAGGATTATCTGACAAATTATTCAAAAAAGGGTTTATTACAGGGCGGATGAAAACCGGTACTCCTGTTAGAGTTGATGGGCGTACGGTAGATTTTTCTCATTTAAAGGAACAACCAGGTGATAATGATTTTTATAAGTTTTCTTTTTTGCCTATTTCGAATAAAAAATTGAAACAAAGAAGTTGCTATCTAACTTATACCAATACTGAGGTGCACAATGCTATTAAGGCCAAACTTGGGGATAGTCCCTTATATAATGGAACCATAAAAAGTATTGGACCAAGATATTGTCCTAGTATAGAAACCAAAATTGTTACTTTTGAAAATAGGGATCAACACCAATTACATCTTGAACCTGAAGGTGAAGATACAATTGAGTTTTATTTAAATGGTTTTAGTAGTTCCTTGCCTTTAGAAACGCAGCTGGAAGCTTTGAAGTCTATTCCAGGGTTAGAAAATGCGTTTATTTTTCGGCCCGGATACGCTATTGAATATGATTTTTTTGATCCTACACAGTTATATCACTCTTTAGAGACTAAAATGGTTCCTGGATTGTATTTTGCAGGGCAAATAAATGGTACTACTGGCTATGAAGAAGCTGCTGCGCAAGGTTTAATGGCAGGAATTAATGCTGCGATAAGTCTTAAAGATAAAGAACCTTTTATTTTGAAAAGAGATGAAGCTTATATTGGGGTTTTAATTGACGACCTTGTTACAAAGGGTGTAGACGAACCTTATCGTATGTTTACTTCTAGAGCTGAGTATAGGATATTATTACGGCAGGATGATGCTGATTTACGATTAACACCTAAAGGAAGAAATATAGGGTTGGTTGATGATCATCGATATAGGTTATTTTCTGAGAAAGTGGAGTGGAGAGATAGAATATTTAGTTTTTTAAAAACCTATAGTGTTTCACCAAATGAAATTAATAAGTATCTGGAAAGTTGCAATACTTCTGTGCTTAGGCAAAAAATAAAGGTTAAAGACTTGATGACTCGGCCCCAGATTAAGCTTATTGATTTGGTTGAGCATATCAAACCTTTAAAGGAAATTTGTCTTAATTTACCTGAAAACCGCAAACTGGAAATTTTGGATAGTGTAGAAATCTCCATTAAGTATGAGGGATATATTGCCAGGGAAAAGGTTATTGCAGAAAAATTGAAAAGGTTGGAAAATCTTAAAATTAAGGGAAAGTTTAATTATAGCTCTATAGGAAATATTTCTACCGAAGGGAGACAAAAATTAGAAAAAATTGATCCTGAAACGATAGGACAAGCCTCCAGAATTAGTGGTGTATCTCCGAGCGACATTAATGTTCTTTTGGTTCTTATGGGTAGATAATGTTCCACGTGGAACATTAATTTTGAGGTTTATTCATTATGTTTTTTATTTCTTTTAATCACCTTCCTTAAGGATCTAATTTTTTCTTTTATTTGTGGAATTCTCTACGATCGAGTTTTTTTAAATTCTTTTGCCCTATACCAATTGAGTTTTAGAAATTTCTAAATTTTAAATAAAATTCTCGTTCTTTTATTTGGAAATTTTTAAACCATATTTGTAATAGTTTTTAAAGGGTGATGTAATTTTTCTATGTAATTTTACTTTGTTTTAGTCTGGTAATTTTTGAAAAAGATAATGGGATGAATAAAATTTCTGGTAACATTATTGATATTCATAATTTTGAAATTTATCCTGGAGAGGTGTGTTTTTCTGCAAAGGGAATAAATAAGATTAGGCCTATTTCTTTTTCGGATGGACCTTTTATTCTGCCAGGATTGATCGATGCTCATGTTCATATTGAAAGTAGTATGTTGGTTCCATCTGGATTTTCCAGATTGGTTGTTCCACGTGGAACAATTGGTGTTGTAACAGATCCACATGAAATTGGAAATGTACTAGGGGTGAAGGGGGTAGAATATATGATTGAGGAAGCTAAAAATACACCTTTGAAGGTTTTTTTTGGAGCTCCTTCATGTGTTCCAGCTACCAATCTGGAGTCTTCTGGTGCCGTTATTGGTCCTGAGGAGGTGGAATATCTTCTGGATAAAAAAGAAATTTATCTTTTAAGTGAGATGATGAATTATGTGGGCGTTGTTCATAAAGATAAGGATGTGTGGAGAAAAATTGAATCGGCACTCGATCGGCATCTCCCGGTGGATGGACATGTTCCGGGAATTATGGGTGAAGATCTGAAAAAGTATGCCTCGGCAGGGATATCCACCGATCATGAATGTTTTACCCTCAAAGAGGCTTTGGAGAAGATTAAAAATGGCATGAAAATACAAATAAGGCAAGGGAGTGCTGCCAAAAACTTTGATGCTTTAGCGCCCTTGTTTGATTCTCATCCCGATGTTCTAATGTTATGTACCGACGATTCCCATCCTCATGAATTGATAAAGGATGGACATATTGATAAGTTAATAAAGATCGGTATTGAAAAGGGAATAGATGTTTTTAAGCTATTAAGAGCGGCTTCTTTGATTCCGGTTGAATACTATAAGCTTCCGGTTGGATTACTTAGAGAAGGAGATCCTGCCGATTTTATTGTTATCGATGATCCTTCTTCTTTTAATGTTTTGGAATCCTATATTAATGGAGAAAAAGTGTTCGACCATACCAAAGGCGTTCTTTTTGATAAAAAAGATGTTGAAGTGGTGAATCATTTTATTCCGCATGTGCTTAACCAAACAGATATTGAAGTTTCGGTTCCGGAGAAAGCGCAAAAGGTTAATGTTATCCAATGTTTTGACGGTTCCTTGGTAACAGAAAAAATTTCCGTCAAACCATGGGATAGTAAAATATTGAAATCGAATATTGATAATGATCTGTTGAAGATTGTTGTAGTGGACAGATATCAGTACAAACCGGTTTCTGTAGGATTTATTAAGGGCTTTGGATTGACAAGTGGAGCTATCGCTTCTTCCGTTGCTCATGACAGCCATAATGTGGTGGCTGTGGGCGTTGAAGATCATCATATTGTTCATGCCATTAATAATGTTATGAATGAAAAGGGTGGGCTATCTTTCGTCTCGGATATTGATTCGAAGATTCTTCCTTTACCCGTAGGAGGAATTATGAGTGATCGGGATGGTTACGAAGTTGCATCTGCCTATTCGGAAATAGAAAAACAGGTAATTAATCTTGGTTGCGCGCTTAAAGCACCGTTTATGACTCTTTCTTTTATGTCGTTATTGGTAATCCCAAAACTTAAAATAGGGGATAAAGGCATCTTTGATGGGGAAAAATTTGAATTTATTTCACTTTTCGAAACGGTTTAAATGAATGAGGTTAATAGTAACAGACTCGATTATTTAAAAGGCTTGCTTCAGGTCCTGCCTGAGGATCCCGGTGTATATCAGTATCTGGATGAATCAGGAAAAATAATTTATGTTGGAAAAGCTAAAAACCTAAAGAGAAGGGTCTCTTCCTACTTCTATAAAACACCCGATAATGCCAAAACCAGAATTTTGGTCCGGAAAATTTACGACATTCGGCATATCGTCGTAGATACCGAAGAGGATGCGCTTCTGCTCGAAAATAATCTGATTAAAAAATACCAGCCGCGATATAATGTACTTCTTAAGGATGATAAAAGTTTTCCTTGGATTGTGGTTAAAAATGAACCCTTTCCCAGAGTTTTTTCTACCCGTCAAGTGATAAAGGATGGGAGTGAATATTTCGGTCCTTATACCAGTGTCGTTATGGTGAAAACTTTAATTGGGCTGTTTCGGCAGCTTTATTCTTTAAGGACTTGTCGCTATGCCTTAACCCCTGAAAATATTTCTGAAGGTAAATTTAAAGTTTGTCTGGAATACCATCTTGGAAATTGCAAAGGACCTTGTGAAGGACTCCAGCCTGAAAAGGAGTATCTGCAACACATCTCTGAAGTGAAAAACATACTTAAGGGGAATATCTCTTCCGTAGTCAAGTATATGAAGGAAACCATGATGAAATTGGCCGATAGCTACAAGTTTGAAGAAGCAGATGAGATAAAACGGAAACTGGAAACGCTGGAAGGATATCAAAGCAAATCCACTATTGTTAATCCTAAAATTAATAATGTGGATGTTTTTTCTATAATCGATGATGATAAATCGGCCTATGTAAATTTTTTAAAGGTCGTAAATGGAGCCATTATTCAGGCACATACCATCGAATATAAAAAGAAGATGGATGAAGATATAAAATCCTTGCTGGCCCTGGCGGTGGTGGATATACGCGAACGACTGCATAGTCGTTCGCCGGAAATCATTGTTCCTTTTAAACCCAGCGTGGAATTACGAAATGCTAGATTTCTGATTCCAAAAATTGGCGATAAAAAGAAGCTTTTGGAGCTATCAGAAAGAAACGTTAAATATTACAGACTTGAAAAGTTAAAGCAGCAGGCCAGTCGTTCCAAAGCTACCAGAGAAGATGTTTTGCTTGAAACCGTGCGAAAAGATTTACGGCTCAAAACAAAACCCGTCCATATTGAGTGTTTTGACAACTCCAATATTCAGGGGCATTATCCTGTGGCCGCCTGTGTCGTCTTTAAAAATGGGAAACCTTCAAAAAAAGATTATCGACATTTTAATATTAAAACCGTTGAAGGACCTAATGATTTTGCCTCTATGGAGGAGGTGGTTTACAGACGCTATAGTCGCCTGAAAAATGAAGGTCAGCCTCTGCCTCAACTGGTCGTAATCGACGGAGGTAAAGGACAGTTGGGGTCTGCAGTTAAAATATTACGTGAACTGGAGCTGTTAGATCGGATCACCGTTATTGGTATTGCCAAACGGTTGGAAGAGATCTTTTTTCCCGGCGATCCCGTTCCATTATACATCGACAAAAATTCTCCTTCTCTTAAACTTATTCAACATTTGCGGAATGAAGCCCACCGGTTTGGTATTACTTTTCACCGAAACAAAAGAAGTAATGCTTTTTTGAAATCCAAATTGGAGCAAATACCTGGTGTAGGCCCTAAAAACATTAAACAATTGTTGAGTCATTTTAAATCGATCAAGGGGGTTGAGCAAGCTTCCTTTGAACAATTGAAAAAGGTGGTGGGAGAGAGTCGGGCTCTTAAGATTTCCACTTTTCTAAAGCCTCCACAGACATAATTGATTTTATTTAAAAGTCTATTTTCAACAGTTTCCCACAGTCGACTCAGTCGTTTGCCGACAGTCGACTCAGTCGTTTGCCTGCAATCGAGAGAGTCGACCAAGGACATATCATTATGCTGTATGGGAAAAATCCAATGGATTCCCTGCATAAGAAGGGAATCTGTTTGTCGTAACGATTTGAAAATCGTTGTTTCACTTTATTGGGAAATGATTTTAACGCGAATAATGCACTATAAGTTCGTCATAGATTATCTAATGCATTTTTCGGGTTTAATTGATAAGTTTAATACGCAGTTTAAATATCACATTAAAAGAGGGTATTGATGATTCCTTCAGTAATATCTTTTGGGAAATCCGATAATAAGGATTGAATTTGTTTTTTGTCATGATTTGCCGAATGTATGGTCGTTTCAGCTGCATGAATTTTATCCTTGTCAGGGAAATTACTGCGAATATTTATTTGAGTAATGATTCCTTTTTCAACTTTTATTTTAGACGAAAAGGTGTAATCATTTATTTTACTTCTCTTTTTAAATTCATAAATAGGGCTGTATCCATAATTCCATTCCCAGGTATCGTATTTTTCTTTTTTGAGTTGTTCTATTTGTCTTATATCAGCTTTAGATAAAGTTAGGGGAGAGGCCTTGTATCTTTGTTTTAGGTGTGCACCAATTTCTTCCATGAATTCAGAAGGACTTTTATCGGATTCCATTAAACTTGAAATATTTATAACTTCACTTCTAACTGACTTTACGGATCGATCCTTAAAGTTTAATCCGTTTGTTTTTAAACATTCTGTTAGTTGCCGGATATTGGCTTTGTAGAGAAGCGTCCCATGGTGCATCGATCGAGATTTGTATACATGGCAGGCATTACCGGATATTTTTTTATAACCACAAAGAAGATCATTTCTTTTCCCGTGTCTGGCATCAATACCCATACTTTTTAAAGCTTCCACAACCGGCGTAGAGGCTCTCACAAAATCGACCAATTGCCCCGGCTGGCCATTCTCTATGATGCAATAGTTTATATTGCCATGATCGTGGTAAACGGTACCTCCTCCCGATAGACGTCGATAGACCGGAATGTGATTTTGTTCCAAAAAAGATAAATTGATTTCGGAAAGGGTATTTTGATGCTTCCCGACAATGACCGATGGTTTGTTTATATAAAGGAAAATTATATTTTCCTTATAATGGCGTAACAATAATTCTTCGGTGGCCAAATTGAATGACGGATCATCCGTTTTACTTAAAATGTAAAGAGTATTTCTATCCATATACCGGTGAACAAATTTATATGAAAAAATAGCGCACTTAAAAATTAAATTAATAGATGAAATAAACTAATAAAAAGACTGTAAAATAAATAGTTAAAAAATATTTTTATAAGCTTTTCGTTGTCCCTTCAAATTTTTGTTTTAGGCTTTTCCCGACGTTTGGGAAACGAAATGGGTTTAAATTTTTTTTATCTATTTATGTAGAGTTGTGAATAGTCGTCTTTTTATATGTTGGTTTCATTTATTTTTATTATCGCTCTGATCCAAAATTTTTACTCTTTAACCGGAAATGGGTCTATTTGAGTTTGAAAAAAGCAATATAGCAAAAATAGCAGCCATCAACAGATTTCTTTGCTTTTGAATGTATGCTTTTTCTATATCCACTCTTGCCAAACAATGGTTTTAGTAAATGGTTTTAATTTTTAGTTCTTAATTTTGGTTCATTAAAAAAAATGGCTAAGGGATTCAATGACCATGTTGTAAAAATATCAGCTCATTGGGGCTGGCAATTCTGTTGTTGACAGATTCCATCTCTCAGATATTTTTCCGAAACTTGCCTGCGGAATGGGAAAATAATAGATGGCAGGCGGGAGATGTTTGTTTCACCAATCCTTAGGCTAACAAAAATTTTTTATCAATGAAGGTAGTTATACAAAGAGTAAGCCGGGCATCGGTGACCATTAATGGAAAAGAGACTAGATCCATTCAAAAAGGATTAATGGTTTTGTTAGGAATTGTCCATGATGATGAGATGGAGGATATTGATTGGCTCGTAAAAAAGATTGTCAATTTACGTATCTTTGATGATGATCAAGGCATCATGAATTGTTCGGTTAAAGACATTAATGGTGACGTAATGGTGGTTAGTCAATTTACCTTGCATGCCCGGACAAAAAAGGGGAATCGTCCTTCCTATGTTGATGCAGCTGCACCCGAGATCTCTATTCCTTTATATGAAGCCTTTAAAGCGTCTATGGCGGAAGTGTTGGGGAAACCTGTCGTCTCAGGGGAATTTGGAGCTTCTATGGCTATAGACCTTGTAAATGATGGACCTGTAACAATTATTATTGATACGAAAAACAAAAGGTGATAATGGAGTTAAAAGAAGCACAAAAAATTGTGGATGACTGGATCCATGAGCATGGCGTGAGATATTTCAGTGAATTAACCAATATGGCCATCTTATCGGAAGAAGTCGGGGAGTTGGCTCGGGTGATAGCACGTCAATATGGTGACCAATCGGTAAAAGAAGGAGAGACACTGAATGCTGAAGAAGAGATGGCCGATATCCTTTGGGTATTGATTTGTCTGGCCAATCAGACAGGGGTAGACCTTACCGCTGCGTTTAATAAATCGCTAGCCAAAAAAACAAAACGAGACAAATTGCGACACAAATACAATCCAAAACTAAAATGATAATGGAAGAATTACTTGAAAAGTTTAGAGAGCATTACCAGAAAATGCCTGAATTTAAGCGTCCAACCAACCTTGAAAATTATAGGACGCCTGAAGATCTTAAAACGATTTTTTCTTGTATCGACCTGACAACCTTAAAAACCACCGATAGCGCCAATTCAGTAGAGGATTTTTGCGAAAAGCTTAATTCTTTTCATCAGCTCTATCCCGAGATGCCATTGGTGAGTGCCGTATGCGTCTATCCTGTTTTTGCAAGTGTTTTAAAATCCAGGCTGAGCAAGCTTGACGTTAAACGTGCGGTGGTTTCGGCAGGCTTTCCTTCTGCACAAACTTTTTTGGATCTTAAAGTTAAAGAAACGCTAAAAGCACTGGATCTGGGGGCTAACGAAATTGATATTGTTTTATCGGTGGGAGAGTTTCTAGAAGGGAATTATGAAGTGGTAATGGAAGAAATAAAAACCATAAAATCAGCTATTGGAGATGTCCATTTGAAAGTTATTCTTGAGACAGGTGCCTTAGTTAATAGTCAAAATATCTGGGATGCGGCCATAATATCCATGGCAGCGGGTGCCGATTTTATTAAAACTTCCACCGGTAAAATCAATCCTGCCGCGACGCCTGAAGCGGTCTGGGTTATGAGTCACGCCATTAAAGCGTGGTCGGAGAATACAGGGCGCATTGTGGGATTGAAAGCAGCTGGTGGAATCTCTACTACCGATGATGCACTACTCTATTTTGGAATTGTTAAGCAAATTTTGGGGAATGAATGGTGTATCCCTGATCGATTCAGAATCGGTGCCAGCCGATTGGCCAATAATCTGCTGGGCGACCTGGGCAAACTGGAAGGAAAGGACTTTGATTTCAGCTTTTAACCTTTTCGGGTGGTGGTAAAGATAACCAGTTCTTTTAACCCTTCCCTTGCATCACTCTCGGGATAGGTATTGAGGATGTCCAGTGCTTTATTACGATATTCTGTCATTTTCTGTCTGGCATAATCAATACCGCCCTGTTGTTTAACAAATTCAAGGATCGGTGCAATTTTCTTTTCGTTTTTGTGGTGTTTTCGGATGGTCCTTATAATTTGTTTTCTATCCTTAGACGACTGTTTGGAAAGAACATAGATGAGAGGAAGGGTCATTTTCTTTTCCTTTAAATCGTTACCTGTGGGTTTTCCCGCAAAATTGGTTTGTTCATAGTCAAGTAAATCATCACGAATCTGAAAAGCTATGCCCAAATTCATTCCGAATTCATGCATCTTGGCTCTGTTTTCTTTAGATGCACCGACAGAATGAGCTCCGGCCGAAGTACAGGCTGCTATAAGGGTTGCTGTTTTTTTCCGAATTATTTCGTAATAAACTTCTTCATTAATACTTAGATTTCTGGATTTTTCAAATTGAAGAAGTTCTCCTTCGCTCATTTCTTTCACAGCTGTGGAGATGATATGAAGCAGATCGGTCTGGTTTTCTTCCAATGACTTGATGAGTCCCATGGCTAGAAAATAGTCACCTACCAGAACGGCAATTTTAGATTTCCACAGAGCATTAATGGAAAAGAATCCTCGCCGTTGATAGGTTTCATCCACTACATCATCATGTATTAAGGTGGCATTATGAAGGAGTTCTATTAATCCCGCCGCAGTGTATGTGGCCTTGCTAACCTCTCCATTCAGTTTGGCCGCCAAAAAAACCAGCATGGGACGCATTTGCTTACCTTTTCTGCGTATCAGATAGTTGGTTATGACGTTAAGAAGGGCATAATTAGTGTCGAAGTTTTTCTTGTAATAGGGGCCAAACTTCTTCATTTCTTCCGCTATCGGCGAAATTATTTTGGACGATATCTTCATTATATATCCTTATCTTTTAATATAATAGGTCATTCTAATTTATTAAAAATGATGTAGGTTAAGGTGATATAATATGGGTTTTCGGTATCGTATCCAGTGCAAAAAACTCTATGCAATGGGATGGGGATCTGTTGGCATTTATGGCCGCTTTTTATGCATCCGTTTCTTATGACTGCATAGAATTTTCAAAAATAACAATTTGATATGTATTTGTGTTGCCCATGAACTTAAATATTAATATCATCTAAATATTTGCATATTTTAAAAAATCAAATATCTAACAATCAAAATATCTTCATTATCTTTGCGCTCAACTGGATGGAGGCGAAGGATAAAGAAGTTGTGGGGGCAATGATCTACGGTTATGGCAAAGTAGAGTTATATAGATTATCGACTTATATCAATTGATGCTAAAGTGTTGATTTATAATTTGCATAATTGATGATAAACAGGAGCATCATTGCCTGACTTTTTAAGCATGAGCAAGGCAAGAGAGAGTGTCACAAATGGTAATATACAGGACCACTATTTGTATGTTTCAATAGACCAATTACTTAAATGAATATTTTATTATTAAAATGTAGCGGGAAAATAGTTCCTTAGATTTTCCATATAATAGGATTGTAAAGTTTTGAAAATGGAAGTACAGACGATAAAAATTAAAGACCTTAATGCCAATCAGCTTGAAAGAGCTGTCGGCATGCTTAAAGCCATCGCGCACCCAATGAGAATTGCTATAATAAGTCATTTGGAAGATGGTAAGAAGTTGACCGTTACGGAAATACATAAATTATTGAATATTGAGCAAAGCACTACTTCTCATCATTTAGGAATTCTGAAGGACAAAGGTGTGTTGGCATCCAAAAGGGAAGGTAAGAATACCTACTATTTTTTGAAACATGAGAGTTTGCGTAATATTCTGGAATGTGTCAGTCGTTGTTCTATCGACTAATATCAGTTGATAGCATAGGTTCAGGCAAAGATTTCTACTGGTTCATTGCCCGTAATCTTTTTTTTATCCATTCCCTGACTTTAAAGTGCTCATTTCTTATTGAAAGGAAAACGAATAATGGCAAAAATAAGGTTAACCAAGGAGTTCCGTTTCGAAATGGCTCATGCCTTGTGGAACTATAACGGGTTATGTAAAAATATTCATGGACATTCCTATATTTTGCAGGTTACGGTTATTGGAGAACCTTGCCGTAATGAAACTGATCCGAAATTGGGGATGGTCATGGATTTCGGTGATTTAAAAAGAATTGTTAAGGATGAGATCGTGGATAAAATGGACCATTCTATCGTTCTTAACAGGGTAGCAGATTACAAAAATTTTATTAATGTTCCCCAGTTGTTTGATCGCATTCATATCGTTCCTTACCAGCCAACCTGTGAAAACCTTTTGGTAGATTTTGCTGAGAGAATAAGGGCGCGCCTTCCGGAAGAGGTTTCTCTTTTCAGTTTAAAACTTCATGAAACAGCTAATTCCTTTGCCGAATGGTATGCTGAGGATAATGAATAACGTCCTTTTCATGCCACTCCTTCATTCGTTGGTTGTGGGCAATACCGGGTTTTTTTTCTTATTTTTCGGAATTAAACCCGAACAATCATGTCAGAAAACACAAAGAAACTCTTTCTTTTGGATGCTTATGCCTTAATCTTCAGGGCTTATTATGCATTTATCCGTAATCCTAGAATCAATTCAAAAGGGCTAAATACTTCTGCTATTTTTGGATTCACTAATTCTTTGCTTGATGTCCTCAACAAAGAAAATCCTACACATATTGCCGTAGCTTTTGATCCTTCCGGTCCCACCTTTCGGAATGAATTGTACAAGGAATACAAGGCAAATAGAGAGGCTACTCCAGAAGATATAAAAAAGGCTGTTCCTTACATTAAGCAAATTCTTGAAGCTTTTAATATTCCAGTGGTGGAGGTGGAGGGCTTTGAAGCAGATGATGTGGTGGGTACATTGTCCAGGAAGGCTTCGGAAGAAGGATTTAAAACATTTATGGTGACTCCAGACAAGGATTATGCACAATTGGTAACGGAAGACACTTTGATGTATAAACCCAAAACAGGAGGCAATCAGATTGAAAAAATGGGGGTGGAAGAGGTTAAGAAAAAATTTGCGGTGGATAGCCCGGAACAGGTGATTGACCTTTTAGCTCTGTGGGGTGATAGTGCTGATAATATTCCCGGTTGTCCGGGGATTGGAGAAAAAAGAGCCAAAGATATCATTGGCCGTTATGGTTCTGTCGAAAATGTGTATGAACATATTGATGAATTTTCAGGAAAGCAGAAGGAGAATTTGATCCGTTTCAAAGAGCAGGTGGAATTGTCTAAAAGGTTGGTAACAATTAGAACCGATGTGCCGGTTCAATTTGATGAAAAACTATTTAGTAAGGGGGATCCCGATCTGGAAAAATTGCAGCCCGTTTTTGAAGAACTCGAGTTTAAGACCCTGTGGGAAAAGATTGCTGGCAAAACGATCAAGAATGCTGTACAGCCGACTCTCTTCGAAAGTGACAATGAAACGTCTGCACATATTCCATCACGTACCAACAATGCGACCATTAAGGACATCAGACATCAATACTATTTGGTTGAATCGCAGCAAGCCCTTGATTCTTTGGCTGCTGACCTGAGTGTCCAGAAAGAGTTTTGCATAGACACCGAGACTTCTGCGCTTGATGTATGGAATAATGAATTGGTGGGACTCTCTTTTAGCTTTAAAAAAGGGGAGGCTTATTATGTGCCTGTACCTAAAAAACAAGAAGAGGCTCAAAAAATCGTTGGGAGGTTTAGTCGTGTATTAAAGGATAAGAGAATATTAAAGATCGGACAAAACTTGAAATACGACTATCTGATGTTGAAGCGCTATGGCGTGGAGATGCAGGGGCCTTTTTTTGACACTATGGTTGCCCATCATTTGGTTCAACCCGGCCTTAAACACAATATGGATTTTCTGGCAGAAACCTATCTTAATTACACGCCGGTATCGATTGA
Organism: Thermophagus sp. OGC60D27; assembly: GCF_052400625.1. Classification (NCBI taxonomy): domain Bacteria; kingdom Pseudomonadati; phylum Bacteroidota; class Bacteroidia; order Marinilabiliales; family Marinilabiliaceae; genus Thermophagus; species Thermophagus sp. OGC60D27. Next base: position 347,171 of record NZ_JBQTGH010000002.1, on the reverse strand, counting down.
AGAGTTGATTGGTGCGAAAGGAAAGAACCAGAAGAGTATGCAAGAGGTGGATAAGCATGTTGTTGCCGAATATGCCGGAGAAGATGCCGATATTACCCTTCAGCTCAAAGATCCATTACTCAAGGAACTGGAAAAGTATAACCTTGCGTCGCTTTTTTGGGATGTTGAAATGCCATTGCTAAAGGTTTTGGCCGAAATGGAGTATGCAGGTGTCTGCTTGGATATAGAAGCGTTGAAATCATTTGCCCAAAAATTGCAGTCTCGCATCGATAAACTGGAATTGGAGATCAAAGAAGAGGCAGGTTCCGATTTTAATGTTTCCAGTCCGAAACAGGTAGGAGAAGTCCTTTTTGATAAAATGAAGTTGGATCCCAAGGCTAAAAAGACCAAGTCAGGGCAATACAGTACTAATGAGGAGATCTTGCAGCGGCTTAAGGAGCGGCATCCTATTATTGAGCATATATTAGAATATAGAGGCATTAAAAAGTTGTTAAACACCTATGTGGAAGCTTTACCTAAACTGATAAATAAAGAAACCGGGCGTTTGCACACTTCGTTTAACCAAGCTGTTGTGGTAACAGGAAGACTTAGCAGCTCCAATCCCAATCTTCAGAATATCCCAATTCGCGAAGAGGAAGGCAGAGAGATGCGTCGAGTTTTTGTCGTACCCGACGATGATCATTTGTTTTTGAGTGCCGACTATTCACAGGTTGAATTGCGTCTGATGGCCCATCTTAGTGGTGATGCGCATCTGCTGGATGCATTTATCAATGGCAAAGATATTCATACAGCTACTGCTGCCAGAATTTTTAAAGTTAATTTAGAGGAGGTCACCTCTGACATGCGAAGGAAAGCTAAGACTGCTAATTTTGGAATAATTTACGGAATTTCGGCGTTCGGACTTTCAGAACGATTGAATATTTCTCGAAAAGAAGCTAAAGAAATCATCGATGAATATTTCGAAAATTTTCCGGGCGTTAAGGATTATATGAACCGGGCTATTGAACAGGCCAGACAGCTTGGATACGTGGAAACACTATTTGGTCGTCGTCGTTATTTGCCCGATATCAATAGTCGCAACAGCGTGGTCCGGGGAGTTGCAGAGCGAAATGCCGTGAATGCTCCGATTCAGGGGACGGCGGCTGATATCATAAAAAAGGCTATGGTAGCTGTGGCTAAAGTTTTTGAATCGGAAAATCTTAAAAGCAGAATGGTTCTGCAGGTCCATGATGAACTGAACTTTGAAGTTGAAAAAACTGAAGTTGATCGGGTAAAAGAAATTGTTAAGAAAGAGATGGAATCGGCGGTATCATTGAAAGTACCACTTGAAGTAGAAATTGGAATCGGGCAAAACTGGTTGGAAGCCCATTGATTTCCTTCAAAATGTCAAAGTGTGGGAGGAGATGGATTGTTTTTTTATGAAGAAAATCCATCAATGCATCGGATTCTTGACCCAGGAATTTTTTTGCTGTAACTTTTGAGATCCTTAATGCGTCACATCCATATCAATTTTACCCATACTGATGACTTTAGAAGAGTATAACGAATGTGTAAGACGACATGCCGATAATGTTTATCGATTTATTCTCAAAAATATACATGATGAGGATAAAGCGGCAGATATTGTTCAGGACGCCTATGAAAAGATGTGGAGACATCACAAAAATGTGGATGCCAGAAAAGGGAAAAGTTATCTTTTCTCTACGGCATACCATGTTCTGATTGATTTTGTACGCAGAGAAAAACATTCGGTCAGGATGGAGGAAGCCGACCTGAAAGACCATGTCCATTTTCGACAATATTCCGATTTGCAGGAAATTTTGCATAAAGCAATAGAGCAATTGCCTGCGGACCAGAAGATGGTGTTGATGTTGAGAGATTATGAAGGGTATGCTTATCAGGAAATTGGTGAAATGACGGGGTTGAGTGAAAGTCAGGTGAAAGTTTACATATATAGAGCTCGTCTTTTTTTAAGAAAATACATTGTTAAGATGGAGGTGGTGGTGTGATGGAAATTACGCGAGATAATTATGAATTGTGGTTTGTCGATTTTCTTGACGGAAAGCTGGATGATCAATCCAAGCGGGGGTTGTTTGCGTTCCTTGAGAAAAATCCCGATTTGGCTGAAGAATTAAACCAAGTGAGGAATATTCGGTTGAAGCCCGAAAGACTCGCATTTCAGCAGTCAGACAGCTTGTTGAAATGTGAGGCGGACTTGATGGAAATTCCTTATTCTGATTTTTTGCTGATTAAGCAAATGGAGGATGGTCTTTCCGAATCAGAGAAAAAGGATTTGGACAAACTGGTTGTTAGGGATGATCGTCTAATAAAAAAGGGACTGCAATTTCATAATACTCGTCTTTCTGTTCAACCAATTCCATATCCCTGGAAAGAAAATTTATTGAGGAAACAGATTTTACCGCATTTTAAGTTGTTTATTCGATCGGTTGCTGCAGCTGTAATTTTGATAATGTTATTTTGGGGATACCGTTTTTTGAACATTTGGGATGTTAACCAAAGACAAATGCCTATGGTTTCGATGAAACCACTAACCAATATTCAATTACCGGAAGTTGGAATGGATGATCAGCTATTTGTTGAGGAAGCTAAAACATTTGAAGGAGCTGAAGATGCAAATACGAAACATCCAGAAAATTTCAAATTACATAGGGGCATTTCGGGTGAAAAGAGGGGGAGTGGAGCTGAAAACCTATTAATTGCGAAAGGGGAGGATCTGGTGTTATTAGAGCCTATTTCCCTTAAAAAAGATATCAAAGAGTTTGTTGTAAATATTCCAAATGCTTATGAGGCAGGACTTAGGCATATGATGCCTATGTATCTTGATATCCACAATAATCGGCTGGTCCTAATGGCGCAAACAGATAATCCTGTGGATAAGCAGAATGATGAAGGAATTCTATTTAAGGGCCTTCAGCTTTTTGATAAAGTGGGTGGTAAATTAATACAGTTTCAGCCTGTATATGACGATGAAGGTAACTTTATAGCCTATAATTTTAAGGCAGGTTCCATTGAAATGGCACAAAAAATTAGACGTTAATTGGGCCTAAGTGGTTTTGTAAAAGATCCCCCGCTCACCCATTTCTGATGTAATTTTACCACTTTCCTCCAATACACCTAGGTATTTGTTTATTTCGTTGACATGAAGTCCAAGTATACTGCGTAAATCATAGACGGTACATGGACGTCTGGCAATAGTTTCCATAATCGTACTTTCGGTATCATCACGGTACACTTTTGTGGTTTTTCTGGACAAAGCAGACGCGATAATTTCCACATTTGGATAGTCAAGTTTTAATCCAATTTTTTCCAATTCTTCTCTTGTTGCAGGTCTAATCCCTTCGATGGCCCCTGGTCGATCCAAAGTGTTTAATTGTAAGCGATCAGGATTGATCTTTTTTACTAGTACTTTAAGAGAATCAATTTCCTTTTCGTGGTCGTTATATCCTGGCAGAATAAATATTTCAAGCCATATTTCACCTTTAAACTTATTTCTAAAGTCAATAAGTCCTTCAACTTGTTTATCAACAGATAAATGAATGTCGGGTCGGTTAATTTTCTGGAAAGCCTGATCCGTCGCAGCATCAAGAGATGGCAACACAACATCTGCATTCATCAGTTCTTGCCTTATATGCCGATCGTAAAACAACGTTCCGTTGGTTAACACTGCTATCTTTATATCGGGATAATTCTCTTTGATAAATTGTAATACTTCGCCAATCTTTAAATTTAATGTTGGCTCTCCGTAGCCTGAAAAGGTTATAAAGTCGGGCGCGGGATTATTTTCAAGATAAGAAGTTAGTTCCTCTATCACTTTGTGACACAGGACATACTCTTTCCGATCTGTGGTGAGTTTGGTGGTTTCTCCAACTTCACAGTAGACGCAGTTGAGAGAACATACTTTGCGGGGAACAAGGTCAATACCTAGTGACATGCCTAGACGTCTGGATGGTACCGGACCAAAAATGTATTTATACATGAGTTTCTTAAGTTTTAAAGCCGAATACGGATTGCCGTTTTCAGTTGTATGGTTAGTGGATTTGTAATTATGAGCAGCTTTAAAAAAGCTATTCAAAGATACATAGTAGTACACGACTTTTGCAAACTTGGAATGCCATTTATGATTTTGGCAATGACTTCACAAAGAAATTAAACATAGAAAAAAAGTTTTCCTTGCAAGAATATGTATAAATAGTTTGACATTAAGTTCATTCAACCAATGATTTACTTGAATTTCATTCCAAGGAGATAAGAGGATTGGTCCGGAAGCGGAGGCTTCCAAACGCCTTTTCTGTTCATATTTCGGAAAAGTTAGTCTTTTTAGTATAAAAAAATTGGGAGTAGACTTTAATTTATATGTTTTTACCATTTCTTCTCAAGTTATACTTCAATTAAATAGGAAATTATTTGGGAATAATTTTTATAAAAACATTCTATCAATGAACAGAATAATTTAACTTTGATATTAGAAAGTGTTATAAATACACAATGAGGTGGATTGGTGAAAATTGGATCCGACGTTTTGTTGAGTTACTAACCATAAAATTATAGATATGAAAAGCAAATGGAAACCAATGATGATTTTACTTGCCGGCTTTTTGTTGCTGGGAATCCCGGTTGAAGCCCAGAAGGGGGAGGTAAAAAGAATTCCCCAAGTGGAAAAATTACTGAACAAAATGACACTTGAGGAAAAAGTTGGTCAAATGGCACAGGTGACCATCGATGTTCTGACAGTTGGCAATAGTGTTTACCACACCGCCGAGCCTTTAAAGCTAGATAAGGAAATGCTTCGCAAAGCCATTGTGGAATACAAAATAGGCTCTGTTTTGAATACACCCAATGGTAAGGCAAGAACCCTTAAAGAGTGGAATGACGTTATTAGTACCATTCAAAATATGGCCACTAAGGAAACTCGGTTGGGAATTCCTGTGCTTTATGGAGTTGATGCCATTCATGGCGTCTCCTATACGGATGGAGCAACATTTTTTCCGCAACAAATTGGTCAGGCCGCTACCTGGAATCGCGAGCTGGTTCGACAAGTAGGTGAAATAACGGCATATGAAACCAGAGCATCTTCTATCCCCTGGAATTTTTCACCCGTTTTGGATATGGGGCGTGATCCTCGGTGGCCACGTATGTGGGAGACATTTGGCGAAGACGTTTATCTCACTTCTCAAATGGGCATTGAATTGGTAAAAGGATATGAAGGAGCGGAAAATGAGGTGCACGATCCAAAACATGTGGCAGCATGCCTTAAGCACTATGTGGGATACGGAACTCCAGTATCGGGGAAGGATCGTACCCCCGCTTTGATCCCGGATATTGAATTACGTGAGCGTCATCTTCCTCCCTTTAAGGCTGCAATAGACGCCGGAGCTCATTCTGTCATGGTAAATTCCGGGTTGATTAACGGGGTGCCGGTTCATGCCAGTTATAAAATTTTGACAGAGATTTTAAAAGAAGAACTTGGGTTCAAGGGTGTTGTGGTTACCGACTGGAAAGATATCGAAAATCTTCACGATCGAGATCGGGTGGCCACAACACAGAAAGAGGCAGTAAAACTGGCTGTCAATGCAGGGATAGATATGTCTATGATTCCTTATAATTTTGAGTTTTGCGACTATTTAACAGAGCTGGTCCGGGAGGGCGAGGTGTCCATGGATAGAATCGATGATGCTGTTCGACGTATCCTTAATTTGAAATATGAATTGGGACTCTTTGATACACCTGTTACCAATTATCAGGATTACCCCTTGTTTGGAAGCAAAGAATTTGAAAATGTTGCTCGTCTGTGTGCAGAAGAATCAATCACCTTGTTAAAAAACGAAAATGATATTTTGCCGTTGGATAAGGATGTCAAGGTATTGGTCACAGGACCGAATGCCAATAGCATGCGGCCATTGAATGGTGGCTGGAGCTACACATGGCAAGGGAATCGTACGGACCAGTTTGCCCAGCAATATTCTACCATTTTGGAAGCTGTTCAGAATGAGATTGGTAAAGAAAACGTTGTTTATCTTCCCGGAGTAGAGTATAATTTGGAAGGGAAATATTGGGAAGAAATTCCCGGCAATTTGGATGAAGTCGTCCGGGCAGCCGAAAAGGTTGACTACATCATTTTGGCTATAGGGGAAAACTCTTATACTGAAAAGCCGGGCGATTTGCATGATTTGTCTCTTTCTAAAAATCAAATAGAACTGGCAAATGCGGTCATCAGTACCGGAAAACCGGTGATTGCCATATTGAATGAAGGACGTCCCCGAATCATTCGAGAGATTGTTCCGCAATTGAAAGGTATTATCCAGGCTTATCTACCCGGTAATTTTGGAGGAGAGGCTGTTGCTAATGTTATATTTGGAGATGTAAATCCGAGTGGTAAACTCCCTTATACATACCCGATGTATGTCAATACATTGGTTACATATGATCATAAACCCTCAGAACATCAGGCACGAATGGCAGGAATGTATGATTATGAATCCGATTTTGCCATTCAATACCCCTTTGGGTTTGGGTTGAGTTATACTGAGTTTGAGTATAGTGATCTTTCTTTAAGTACCAATAAGTTAACACCCAATGGAGAGCTTACTGTGACATTTAACATTTCCAATAGCGGGGATCGGGCAGGGAAAGAAGTTGTGCAGTTGTATACTTCCGATTTATATGCTTCCATTACACCCGATGTGAAAAGGCTTCGACGTTTCAAAAAAGTTTTTCTTCAGCCGGGAGAAAGTAAAACCATTTCCTTTACATTGACAGCCAATGATCTGACCTTTGTGAATTCTGATCTTCAAACAATTGCCGAACCCGGTGAATTTGAAGTGTCAGTAGGTGGCTTAACCGCAAGATTTTTGTTCTCAGAATAGTGGACATCTATTGACCTCAAGATGCATCTTGTGCCGGCACATAGAATAATATGGTGCCGGCATTTTTCATTTTGACCGTGCGACAATTCTTCGTCATAATTAATGGGTTGGCACTAAATTCTGTTATATTTGCATTTTATGCGGAATAATGTTGAAAATTTATGAGCAACTCAGCAGCCAAACGAAAACTTAGAAGCTCTTATGTAACAACCGTGATAAGTATATCACTGGTACTTTTTCTTTTGGGCATAATTGGCCTTTTAATTCTGAATGCTCAGAGGTTATCTACCTACGTTCGGGAAAACCTAGGATTTACAATTTTAATAAACGATAATTCCAGAGAAGCCGAAGTGCAGCGACTTCAAAAGATTCTGAATGCCTCTCCCTATGTGAGAGGGGCGGCTTATGTTAGTAAAGAGGATGCAGCTGCTTTAATGAAAGAGGAGTTGGGCGAAGATTTTATTGAATTTTTAGGATATAATCCTTTGTTGTCGAGTATTGAGGTTAAGGTTTATGCACAATACGCCAATCCGGACAGTATGGCTGTAATTGAAAATCAGATTTTGAATTTTCCGCAGGTGAAGGAGGTTTATTACCAGAAAAATTTGCTTCATGCGGTTAACGATAACATTGAAAAAATTACGATTGTTCTGGGGGGATTTGTCATTTTATTGATGATAATAGCCATTGCTTTGATTAATAATACCATTCGGTTGTCGGTCTATTCCAGACGTTTTTTGATTAAAACCATGCAATTGGTTGGAGCCACCAGAGGGTTCATTAGGAAACCCTTTCTTGTGAAAGGAGTATTACATGGACTTGCAGGAGCAACGGTGGCATTAATTCTGCTTTCCGCTTTAATTTATGGATTAACAAAGGAACTGGAAGGCATGATAGGTTTTGATAACATATGGTTGGTTGGAACCCTTTTTGCCATAGTTATTCTGTTGGGGATTTTGATTACTTTGATATCCACCTTTTTTGCAGTGAATAAATATTTGCGGCTCAATGCAGATGATCTTTATTATTAGGAGATGATTGAAAAGTTCTGATGTCTTTAAACGTTTTTGTTGTCATTGAAAAGCATCTTTAGTTTACAATCAACTCTGAAATGATCAGGAATCATTTTTTAACTGAAAAATATCAATCTTTTCATCTAATTATTACAATTTATAGGCATGTCAAAAAAAATAACAGACAAAAAAAAATTTGAAATGGCTCTTGACAAAGGAAATTATCGATTGTTGGCCATTGCTTTCATAATTGTCGTTATTGGCTTTTTGCTGATGACAGGTTCAAGTAATGATGATCCCACTGTGTTTAATGAGGATATATATAGTTTTCGCCGTATCACTCTTGCGCCGGTGGTTGTCCTTTTTGGTTTCCTGTTTGGCATCTATGCGATATTGAAGAAACCATCTGCGGACGAAAAAAAGAAATAACGGTAGTCAAACAGATAGTTTGGTTTTTTAAGGTTATGCAGATAATGTCTGCCGCAAGGCAGGCATTTTAACGTTTTTACGGATTGTAAATTGAAAAGAGATGCTGTGGTTTGAAGCTTTATTATTGGGATTAATACAGGGATTAACAGAATTTTTGCCGGTGAGTAGTAGTGGCCATCTTGAGATTGGACGACATTTGCTCGGCGTTGAAACAACCGACAATTTACGTTTTACGGTTGTGGTGCATGGTGCTACGGTATTAAGTACACTGGTGGTTTTTCGGAAGGATATTATCCATTTATTAGGTGGATTTTTTAAATTTCAGTGGAATGAAGAGACCAAATATATTTCATTGATCATATTGTCCATGCTTCCAATTGCAGTGGTTGGTTTGTTTTTCAAAGATTATGTAGAAGAATTATTTGATTCAGAAAAAATATTACTGGTAGTGGGGGTGATGCTGCTGGTCACTGCATCCTTGCTGGCTTTTTCCTATTTTAGAAAGACCGGAAAGCGAGATATTGGCTATTGGGATGCATTGATCATTGGTGTGGCCCAGACTATTGCTGTTATCCCTGGAATCTCTCGTTCCGGATCTACAATTGCAACGGGTTTGCTGTTGGGGAACAAACGCAGTGAAGTGGCGCGGTTTTCTTTTTTGATGGTTCTGGTCCCTATTATCGGAGAGAATATCCTTTCCGTTTTAAAAAGTGATCTTCCTTCAACCTCGGCCTCCTCTGCTATTGCACCGGGAATTCTTTTAATCGGTTTTTTGGCCGCTTTTATCAGCGGATTAATGGCCTGTAAATGGATGATTGAGATTGTAAAAAAGGGAAAACTGATCTATTTTGCATTATATTGTGTTATTGCAGGATCGTTGGCCATTGCTGGTTATATGTGGTAGTTTGTTCCTTAAGGGAAAGAAGATCTATTTATGTTTGAAAAAAAGATTGTTTCAGATTTTTCCATCCTTTCACATCCCAATGAATTTTTGGATGGAATGGTTATTTTGGTGGACAAACCCATTGGGTGGACATCTTTTGATGTTGTCAATAAGATTCGTTCGCGGATTAGGCAGATTTTGAATATCAGAAAATTGAAGGTGGGGCATGCAGGAACTTTGGATCCACTAGCAACCGGGTTGGTAATTGTTTGTATTGGGAAAGCGACCAAGAGTATTAATACTTTTATGGCTGATGAGAAACAATATATTGCCCGGATCAAATTTGGGGCTACGACACCTTCTTTCGATTTGGAAACGGAAATAGATCGTCAATATCCTGTTGACCATATCCATGAAGACCTTATAAAACAAACTTTAGGCCAGTTTTACGGTGAGCAGGAACAGATACCGCCTGTTTTTTCGGCAGTTAAGGTTGATGGAAAACGAGCGTATCAGAAGGCCCGGAAAGGAGAAGAAATAAGTTTGAATGCCAGAACTGTGGTTTTTCATGAAATTAATATGATGAATTTTCAGGATGTGGAGGCTGATGTATTTATCCGGTGCAGCAAGGGAACTTATATTCGGTCTTTTGCACGGGATTTGGGACAAGCTTTGGACTCTGGAGCGCATTTAACCGACTTAAGACGTACAGGAATAGGTAAGTACAGCGTTAATGAGGCGATGAAAATCGAAGATTTCGATAATCAATGTGATGAGTTGAGAAAGAGATGGGCTGAAAAAGGTATTATTCAATACGGTAAAGCGATGGATTAAAAAAGGCTTTCCAATTGGTTCGGTGAATGAGAATTGTAATTACTTGTAAATAAAACGAGTGTATTAATCTTTTAAAAATGCATAAAAAATGCCTTCTACGAAACAATGCACTATTTGTTACGTATAACAGACGCTTTATTTTATCCTGAAACCACATTATAAACCATACAAAAAATCAAGGCAGCATTATGAAATTGTCAAAGTTTAAATACAAATTACCGGAAGAATTAATCGCGCTGCATCCGGCATCCAACCGTGATGAATCGAGGCTCATGGTCGTCCATAAAAACACCGGTAAAATTGAGCATAAAATATTTAAAGACATCATAAATTATTTCGATGAGAAAGATGTTTTGATTTTTAACAATACAAAGGTCTTTCCTGCCCGATTGTATGGAAAAAAAGAAAAAACCGGTGCCGAAATTGAAGTGTTTTTGCTTCGTGAACTGAATAAAGATCAACGCTTATGGGATGTGTTGGTTGATCCGGCCAGAAAAATAAGAATTGGCAATAAACTCTATTTTGGCGAAAACGATGAATTGGTGGCCGAAGTCATTGATAACACCACTTCCAGAGGGCGTACCCTGCGTTTTTTGTTTGATGGCTCTTATGAAGAATTTAAAAAAACGCTTTATAGCCTGGGTGAAACGCCTTTACCCAAGTTTATTAATCGAAAAGTGGAACCGGAAGATCGGGAACGCTATCAGACTATTTTTGCCAAACATGAAGGGGCTGTGGCAGCTCCTACTGCTGGAATGCACTTTAGCCGCGAGCTTTTGAAGCGCTTCGAAATTAAAGGGGTTGATTTTTCATATATTACACTGCATGTGGGTCTGGGAAGTTTCCGGTCGGTAGATGTGGAAGATCTGACCAAACACAAAATGGATTCGGAGCAGATTATTATTCCGGAAGAGGCTACCAAAATTATTAATCGGGCCAAAGATGAGCGTCGACGAATTTGTGCAGTGGGGACGACTGTTATGAGAACCATTGAAAGTTCAGTCTCTACGAATGGTCATGTGAACCCTTTTGAAGGGTGGACCAATAAATTTATTTTCCCACCCTATGATTTCAATGTGGCGGACGCGATGGTTTCCAATTTCCATTTGCCCTATTCCACTTTACTTATGATGGTTGCCGCATTCGGGGGATATGATCTGATCATGAAAGCATATAAAACGGCTGTTAAGGAAAAATATCGGTTTGGAACCTATGGGGATGCAATGCTTATTGTATAGCCATTGCAATTAAAAAAGACCCACATTCTCTTTTTCAGAATGTGGGTTTTTTAATTTTTTTGTACCTTTTGAAGCCCAAACAGGTAATTTATTAAACCCCTTTTGAGCTATGATAAACATCCTGGTTCCTGTAACGTTTACCGATTACTCTGTCAATGCGCTTACCTATGCTTTGACACTGGCATTACGTTTCCCTTCAAAGGTCACCATTCTACATAGTTTTTCAGAATATGTGGATATTGAGGAAGATGCGCTTCCTGAGATGCCCAATTCGGAAGAGAGCATTCAACGTAGAGAAAAAGAGGCAAGAGACCGCCTTAACCGTCTTTGCCAGGCTGCTGTTAAAAAGGTGTCCAATATTCAGTCCCAGAAGATCGACTTGCAAAGCAGATTTGAATTCGGCTATCCCGAGGAAGTCATCGTTGACGTTTGTAAAGAGCTTAATTCCGATGTGGTTATTATGGGGACTAAAAGTAAAGGAGAAACCATTAAAGAACTGTTGGGAAGCATTACCAGCGATGTAATGAAAAGTGCCGAAGCTCCAGTGCTGGCGGTCCCGGCAAATTCGGCAGTGGATCTTGAAAAGTTGAGTAAGGTTTTATTTATTACCGAATTCAATGAAAAAGACTACCTTTCTATTCATAAACTGGTACGATTAATTACCCCTTTCAATTCTGTCATTCACGGTATCAGGTTTGTTCATAACAAACCCGATAATGAGGATTTACTTAAACTTGAACATTTCAAGGATTATTGTAAGGCTACCTACCCCCGCCAGAAGATGATTTTTAATTATGAAATAAGCAAACAGTTTATTCCGGATCTAGAAAAGTATGTGGTCAATAACGGCATTGATTTGATTGCAATGACAAAAAGAAAAAGGAATATGATTGCTCAACTATTTAGCCCCGAAATAACGAGGAAAATATTATTTCATACCGATATTCCTTTATTGGTATTTCACCCCTAAGGTTATTAGGGGGTCGGTAAGATCGTCCAAAATTATGCCCCAAAATTGATTTTTAGAAGGAACTTAAAGTACGAAACATGGGAACGAAAAAAATGAAAATAGGAATTCTTTCTGCAGGAGGCGATTGCCCTGGTATTAACGCAACGATCAGAGGGATAGGAAAAACGGCCATCGTTGAATATGGAATGGAAGTACTTGGAATTGCCAATGGATTCAGTGGCCTGCTCGAAAAAGATGTTATTCCTTTAAACGAACAGCTACTCTCCGGAATTCTCACCTTGGGAGGTACGATCCTGGGAACTTCCAGAATGAAACCTTTTAAGCACCAGGAAGGGGATCTTGTTTCAGACAAACCACAGCTTATAAAACAAAACTATAAGGAACTGGGGCTCGATGCTTTGGTTTGTATTGGTGGTAACGGAACCCAGGAAACGGCAAGCCTTCTTAGCAAGGAAGGTCTCAATATCGTGGGGATTCCCAAAACCATCGATAATGATGTTTGGGGAACCGATGTAACGTTTGGTTTTGATACCGCTTTGCATATTGCCACTGAAGCCATCGATCGTTTGCATACTACCGCCAACTCTCACAAAAGAGTTATGGTCATTGAAGTTATGGGGCATCATGCCGGTTGGATTGCGCTCTATTCCGGAATCGCTGGAGGCGGAGATGTTATCCTCATACCCGAGATAGAATATGATTTGGAGTCTGTAGCGAATTGTCTTATTGACAGAAGTCGAAAAAAGAAGCCTTATTCCATTGTGGTGGTCGCCGAAGGAATTAAAACCGGCAAAAAGAAAAAAAATGCAGGGGCTTATATTGCTAAAAAAATTAGAAAAATGACCGGACTGGAAACTCGGGAAACCGTTCTTGGGTATATCCAGCGGGGAGGAAGTCCAACACCCTCCGATAGAATATTGGCCACCCGATATGGTGCGTATGCCGTTGAATTGATTAATAAGGGAAGTTTTGGACAGATGGTGGGAATCCGAGGCAATGAAATCGTTGGAGTTCCTCTCGAAGAAGTAGGTGGTCGCCTTCGCCTGGTAGATCCCAAAAACGGCTTAGTGGCGAAAGCACGGCACATGGGGGTCTGTTTTGGAGAAAAATAAAGTTTCCACCAACTGTCCCTTTTAACGGGAATCTTTACATTTGTCTTTTATCTGTATCTTTCGATGATCTGTTTAGGTGGTATATGCAGAGGTAACAATAGGTCTATTGTTTTTCCCGTATCCAATTATTCATCGCAAATATTTCCTGATTTTTTAATTATAAAACGATTTTTTGTTACATGGATAAATCGAAACTTGACGAATTGAATAATCGATTTCAGAATCAAAAACCTGAGGACGTCATAGCTTGGTTTTTAAATGAGTATGATAACAAGGTGGCACTATCTTCCAGCTTGGGAGCTGAGGATCAGGTGCTCACCGATATGGTTCTCAAAATAAAATCCGATGCACGCATCTTTACATTGGATACCGGAAGATTGTTCCCGGAAACCTATGATTTGATTGATCGAACCAATAAAAAATACAATGTTAAAATTGAAGTGCTCTTTCCGGACTTTAAGCAGGTGGAAGAGATGGTAAATAATAAGGGGATCAATCTTTTCTATGAAAGCATTGAAAATCGAAAACAATGTTGTCATATCCGGAAGATTGAACCTCTAAAGCGTGTGTTCCAAACACTGGACGCATGGATTTGCGGATTGCGTGCTGGACAGGCAGTTACCCGACAAAACATTCGGGTGGTGGAATGGGATGATAACAATGGATTAATTAAAGTTAATCCTTTGGCTCACTGGTCTGAAAAAGAGGTTTGGGACTATATTAAAGAAAATAAAGTCCCTTATAATCCGTTGCACGATAAGGGCTTCCCAAGCATCGGTTGCTTGCCGTGTACCCGTGCCATTGAACCGGGAGAAGATGTCCGTGCCGGTAGATGGTGGTGGGAAAATCCCGAAAGTAAAGAGTGCGGACTGCATAAGCGGTGACCCTGAAATATTAATTGCCTGCAATAATTCAATTGTTTGCTGACTTTATGATGTGCTGGCTGATAATGGCTGCTTGTGATGATGCGATGGCCTTTAGACCGGAATTATTGCAGTTTATTTTTTCAATCTCATTTTCATTCTAGTACTTTTTCAGGGGGAGTTGAGACGTTTTCGTTGCATCAGTCGCTTCAATCATTTGCGACTTGAACGCTATGGTAATACTTTTTGTTTCTTGCCCGGGAATTATAGGGAGTTGCCTTTTCTTTTCGGGGGAGAGCCATATAATAAAGACCTGTTTGCGAGGAGCATTAATGGATAAATTTTATACGAATGAAACGAGCGTGACCCACTAAGTTTGCCACAGCAAGAACATGTATAAACTCATGGTCATGCGAGTTCCTTCCGACCAATGAATTAGATAAATTTTATATTGATGAAACGTGTCAGAGTGATCATTAGTGGGAGAGTCCAAGGGGTAGGATTTAGGTATTTTGTGCAGGAGAAGGCGCTTCATTTTGGGATTAAGGGGTATGTTAAAAATTTACCGGGCGAGAATGTGGAAATTGATGCAGAGGGGGATGAAATGCAGTTGGATAGATTTTTGGCAGCCTGTCGCAGAGGATCATTACATGCTCGTATTGACGACTTTATAGTTCAAAAAATACCGGTATTTGGTTATACGCGGTTTAGGATACGCCATTGTAGTGATTTTTAATTCAATCAGTTCGTAATGGCCGCTTGTTAAGTGATTTTGGGGTGAGTATTTTGAAGTCTGGTAAATTTTTGTTTGCCCGAAAAAGTATGATTGTTCCGGATTTAAAGTTTATGTTTGAGGCGAAATCTCTTCATAAACTTTTGTGTATATTTCACGATTTAAAATCATAAAGTATTGTACGAATGAAACGAGCATGACCATAGTGGTTATCTCTGCTTGTCACGTTCCTTTTGGTAAAGACATTGTAAAAAATAGGATCATACCGGGTCCATTCGACTAATGTTTTAGATAAATTATATACTAATGAATTTTCAAAGGTTTAAGCCGTTACTAAATTTTGCGGGTGTTATTGTACTATTTGTTGTGCTGAGTTTTGCCTATTTCAGTCCGGTGCTTAAAGGTTATGAGTTGCCACAGATGGACAATCTTCATGCTTTAGGGATGTCAAAGGAACTTATTGAATATGAAAAAACAACCGGACACCATTCCTTTTGGACCAATTCCATGTTCGGGGGGATGCCTGCCTATCAGATCAAAGGAGATTCTTCAGCCAATATTTTTAGTTATTTAAACCGCGTTTTTCGAGTTGGACTACCATTTTATACGGTGGCCATATTATTCCTCTACCTTTTGGGCTTTTTTGTATTGCTTCGCAGTCTGAAGGCGGGACGTTGGTTATCTCTTTTAGGGGCGGTTGCCTTTGCTTTTGGATCCTATAATATTATAATCATTATTGCGGGGCATATTACCAAGGCTTATGCCATAGCTTTGATGGCACCGGTGATTGCAGGAATTTTATATACCCTTAACGTCAATAAATGGATCGGGGCACTCTTCACTGCTGTGACACTGGGGTTGCATATTGCCTATAATCATGTGCAAATAACTTATTATCTCTTTATTTTGGTTTTGGTCCTAATGATCAGCCGCTTCATTTATGCCATCAAAAATGGTCAGCTTAACGATTTCCTTTACAGGGCATTGATATTGGTCGGTGCGGCGATTCTGGCCATACTTCCTAACCTTCCACACTTATTGCCTACCTATGAGTATGGCAAATTTAGTATCAGAGGTCCTTCGGAACTCAAAACGACCTCCGGAGAAAAAGAATATAACACTAAGGGTTTGGACAGGGATTATGCCTTCGCATGGAGCTATGGAAAAGGGGAGACCCTGAGCCTGATGATTCCTAACGTGATGGGCGGTGCATCCGAAGCCCTTTCTAAGAGTGCACGGGCAATGGAAGAGGTGGACCCCAGACTGAAGGATATCGTTGGCGGGCAATCGCAATACTGGGGCAGTAAGCCTTTTACTTCCGGACCGGTTTATGTGGGAGCTCTCATCTGCTTTTTCTTCGTGTTGGCGCTCTTTTTTTACAATGGTCCAGAAAAGTGGTGGTTGGTGGCTGCCACCATTCTTTCCATCCTTTTGGCATGGGGAAAGAATCTGGAATGGTTTAACTATTTTATGTTCGATTATTTTCCGCTTTATAATAAGTTTCGGACTGTGGAGATGACCCTCGTGATCGCTTCCGTTACCATTCCGCTTCTTGGACTCCTTGGACTTAAAAAGCTGGTTGATAACCCCGCTTTTATTCGCGAACAAAGCGGTAAGTTTCTGGCAGCATTCGGGTTAACCGGGGGTGTGGCGCTGTTCCTGTATCTCTTTCCCGATTTATTTTTCAAATTTATTAGTTCGGAAGAGGCCAAGGCCCTGGCTCAACAAAAAAGGAATCTGCCGGATCAGGCAGCGGTAATAGATTTGGTAATTCAGAATATGCAAAGTGCCAGAATGACGCTGCTTAAATCGGATGCCTTGAGATCTTTCTTTTTTATTTTATTGGGTAGTGGCTCTCTGTGGTTGTATGCCACCAACCGAATTTCAAAAAAATATATTCTCCCCGGTCTCACCATTCTGGTCTTGATTGATCTTTGGGCTGTGGATAAACGCTATTTGAGCAGTGATGATTTTGTGCCGCCAAGACAGGTTGAAAATCAGTTTGAAAAAACGACTGCGGATAAATTTATTTTGAAAGATGAGGATCCTTACTTCAGGGTTTTTTCCATCTACCGTAACCCGTTTACAGAGGTGAATACCTCCTATTATCACCATTCCATTGGAGGTTATCATGGTGCAAAATTGCGCATTTACCAGGATATTATTGATTATTACCTGCAAAACAACTGGCAAATTCTTTTGGGACATTTCAGAAACGGTGGTAATCCACAAGGAGCGCTAGACTTATTGGCCCGAATGCCGGTTTTAAATATGTTGAATACCAAATATATCATTTACAATCCCGGCCAGGAACCGTTGGTTAATACCCACAATTTTGGAGAGGCCTGGTTGGTCGATAACCTTAAAACCGTTTCATCTGCGGAAGAAGAAATTTCAAGCCTTAAAAATGTGGATTTGCATAAAACGGCGGTGATAAGAACGGAGAGATTAGATGACCTATGGAGCAATTACCAAAACAATAATGGGGAAGGGGCTGTTCAGTTAATTGACTATGCGCCGGATAAGCTGGTGTATCATGCCAAGGTCGTCGGTGATAAGGTGGCTGTTTTCAGTGAAATATACTATCCGGCGGGATGGAATGCCTATGTGGACGGCACAAAAACAGAAATTAAGAGAGTGAACTATTTGCTTCGGGCCATTATGGTGCCCGATGGAGAACATACGATTGAATTACGGTTTGAACCCTCTTCGGTTCATCTGGCCAACACAATGGCTTTTATCGGAGGTGGATTGCTGGTGATATTGGCGCTCTTCCTGATTTGGAAAAAGAAACAACAATGCGGGAATACTAAAGAGCCGAATGAGCATACCCTGGCATGATTTCTGTCTTGTTCATGAATCGTTTTTTATCCCTACGATGGGTGGTTTTACCGATTTGTTAGGGTGTGAAACCGTTGTAATGTGATTTGTAGAATATTCGTTTTTCGATATCAATACTAAAAGCAATGAAGAAATTTAAAGGAAAAAAATGGTTGGGATGGACCTCAGGGATTGCGATCGGTCTTATTGTTTCTCTGGGGTTTGTATCAGCCGGTAATGAAGAGAGAAATTTTTCCATCGTTAAAAATTTGGATGTTTTCTATTCCCTATTTCGTGAGTTGAATACATACTATGTGGACAAAACCGATCCGGGCGAGTTGATTGAAAAAGCCATTAATGCCATGTTGGAATCGCTGGATCCTTATACCACCTACATCCCGGAAACCGAGATGGATGATTTCAATTTTATGACCACAGGGGAGTATGCTGGTATTGGAGCCCTCATTACCCAGATGGATGATTATGTTTATATTTCCCAGCCTTATAAGGGGTTTCCTGCCGATGAAGCTGGCCTGAAAGCAGGCGATAAAATTGTCGCTATTGACGGTCAGGATATGAAAGGTAAAAATTCTGAAGAGGTCAGCATTAAACTCAAAGGTCCGGCCAATACCGAAGTAAAGGTCAAAGTTGAAAGATATGGGGTGGATAAACCTCTGGAGATGGCCATTGTGAGAAAAAATATTCAGATCAATCCGGTGCCCTATTATGGAATGGTGGAGAATAATACGGGTATTATTATTCTCAGTAACTTCACGCATAACTGTTCCGCTCAGGTCGAAAAAGCGCTTAAGAAGCTTAAAGATCAAGGGGCCGAAAAAATCATTCTTGATTTAAGAGGTAATCCGGGTGGTTTGCTGGATGAAGCGGTTAAAGTTGTGAATCTCTTTGTGCCTCGCGGTTCCGAAGTGGTTAGCACCCGTGGAAAAATCAAACAATGGGATAAGATTTACCGAGCCACAAAAGCGCCGGTAGATACTGTGATTCCGTTGGCGGTTATGGTTAACAGAGGGTCTGCTTCTGCTTCTGAAATTGTGGCTGGAGCGATTCAAGATCTGGATAGAGGGGTAATTGTAGGCAGCCGATCTTTTGGCAAAGGATTGGTACAAACCACTCGTAACCTGCCCTACAACACCAAGCTGAAAATTACCACCGCTAAATATTATATTCCCAGTGGGAGATGTATTCAGGCTTTGGATTATTCACACAGAAATGAAGATGGCAGCGTCGGGTTTGTGCCGGATTCCCTCATTTCTGAATATCAAACCAATAACGGACGTACAGTGTTTGATGGTGGAGGAATTTCTCCTGACGTGGTGGTTCCCCGCGACACCTTCAGCAACATTGCCTATGCATTGATCGCTCAGCAAACCATCTTTCGGTATGCTAATGTATTTTGTTCCCAACATACATCGATTCCTACTCCCGAGGAATTTAGTGTGACCGATGAGATTTATAACGATTTTACCGGCTATGTGCTTTCACTCGACGATTTCAAATATACCTCTGCCAGCCGGGAACGCTTCAAAAAGCTGGTTGAGGCTGCCAAAGGTGAAGGTTATTATGAGCTTCATAAAAAAGAATTTATGGCGTTGGAAGAGAAACTCAATGTAGATGTCTCTTTTGATCTGGGACACTTCAGAGATGAAGTGGATGATCTTCTGGGGAATGAATTGCTGAAGCGATTCTACTATCAGGAAGGAGCGATTAAGTATGCCCTGAAAGATGACAAGGTCCTTAAAAAAACTATGGATATTATCAATGATGACGCCCAATACCATGGCATTTTGACCGGCTCTGTGCTTAGCCATGCCGGAGATCGTTTGCGCAGATAAATAGCCTTTCAATAATAATGTTTTACCGGGATGTACCTTTGTATATCCCGGTTTTTTGTTCCGGCAGGATGAACCTTTTGGGGCTTTTCACTGGTTTTTGTTCCGGCAGAACGAACTTTTTGAGGTTTTTACCGTATATTTTTATTTGCTGTTTTTGAAAAGTTTTTGGGTTGTTGTTAAGTAAAACAAGTTTTTTATTTTTATTAATTACCTGGATTATTTTATATCATATTTCGAAAAAAAGCCTCAGTGCATTTTCCATATGCCCCGTTCATTTTAATGATGGGGACTCCCTACCTGTCCCAGGTTTTTGGGACTCTTTTCCTGACTTTTTGTTATCCCGTTTTTTATTGAGGTTTCACGAAGCCTTGGTATTCCTGTGCTAATTATGCAGAATATATTAGGAATGGACCAGCCGATTTGTGGAACCAACAGGCTGGCATGTAAATATCCCATCTGGTGATAGATGAGGTTTTTATGGAAACAGTCGAGGTAGATTTGGGGGTATATTGATTAACTTAAAATTTTTACGAATGAAGGAACTATGGAAAACAATTACCGTTAAGGCAGGAAAGATAATTGTTGTTTCTGACTATCTGCCTTCATTTCCGGTAGTTAAGACATTTTTGTCCGTAAGTCTCTGGGTTATCTTGTTTTCTTCTGTTGCCTGGGCTCAGGAGAATCCGGTTGTTGATGCTGGAGAAATTGTTTCGCGATCCGAATATCTGGGCGAAGCTTTTATTGTAAAAAAGCTAGGTGAGGCGGATGCATTGTATAAAAAAGGCTATTATCAGCCGGCATATAAAGCGTATCTACAATTGGTTGCTATTACAGATGAGTTGCCCTCGTTGAATTATAAAACCGGAATTTGCGCTTTACTGGGCGACCATCCGGATGAAGCCGCAGAGTACTTACTTAAAAGCAACCCCGAAATAGCCGATGATTATTATCTTCATCTGGGATTTGCCTTGCAGGCCGTGCTCAAGTATGAACAGGCAAAAGAGGCTTTTGAAAAGTATTTTAATTCGTTATCAAAAACCGGGAAAAGGCAATTCAGGACCACCTTTAACCGGGTGATCAGAGATTGTGAATATGGAATCAAAAACAGCGCAGATTCTATTCCTGCCTTTGTTTTTAATATGGGACCGGCCGTAAACAGCTATTATGACGATTATGCGGCGGTGGAAAATCATAAGAGTCAAAGAATTTTTTATACTTCTAAAAGACCTCAACGGCTGATGGAAGAACCCCCCAAAAGGGATCTCTTTAAAGAACAGATTTTAATGGCTGTTTATGACGGGGAATCGGCAGAGGAAGGGCTGGAAGTGAATTCCCTGAATAAAAGGTTCAATACCGCTGTTGCAGGGATATCGCCCGATGAAAGCATCCTGTTCATTTACCGGGGGAAAAAGCGAAATGGACAAATACGATTGACGGATCTCTCCCGTAATAAAATCAGAAGGTCTCTGGCCATCAGCCATCGGATAGATCGCAAAAACGATAGAGAAACTTCATTTACAGAATCAACCGATGGAACCGTATTTTTCGTCTCGGACCGAATTAAAAAAAGTCGGGGGGGAAAAGATATTTGGCAGGTTAAAAGAAAAAAGAACGGAGGTTTTAAAAAGCTACGAAATGCCGGTTCTGAGATTAATACGCCGGGGGATGAGGTCGCCGTTTACCTTACTTCAGACGGAAAAACACTGTTTTTTGCATCCAATGGACATCCCGGATTTGGCGGCTTTGACATTTTTAAGAGCGAACTAAATGAAGATGGGGAATGGACTACCCCGAAAAATATCGGGCAACCGTACAATTCACCGTATGACGATTTGTTCTTTTTTCCTTCTTCCTCCGATTCGCTGACGACGTTTATTTCATCATCCAGACCGGGTGGTTTCGGTGGCTTAGACATCTTAAAAATCGTCAAAGATACACGTTGCCCCTTTTCTTTGGAAGGAAAGGTGATTAATGAGGAAAACGGCAGACCGCTGTTGGCTCAGATTTCTTTAGTGGATACCTTAAATAATGTTCAGGTTTTTTCAGGACAGACCGATTCCGTTTCCGGTAATTACCATTTATCGGTTGAAGACACGGCCGCCTACGTTTTGCAAGTCGCAGCCGAAGGGTTCGCCATGATGAGAAGTGCCGTCCCTCATCCGCATAAAAGAAAGGGCGTGATCTTTCTGGATGTACAATTAAAACCGCTGAAGCATCCTTATACGGTCAAAGGACGCATCTCTGATGAGGAGACCGATGAACCGGTTCAGGCAGAAATTATTTTTACCGCCCTTAAATCTGACGCTGTGGTAAGCCGTATTTTTTCCGATCCCGAAACCGGAATGTATTCCTTTACTTTTGAGGATAAAATAGATGTTCAGATGACGGTGTCCGCCGAAAACTATTACGAGCAGGAATCTTCCTTGCTTTTGCGAAAAACAATGGGACTGTCGGAAGTGAAAAATATTAAGCTCAGAAAAAATGTTACTGCCTACACTTTGTCCGGGGTGGTAACACAAGAGAACTCAAGGCTTGCCGTACCCGCCGTATTGGATCTTTCCAGACCCGGCGAGGATCAGCCGTTTATGGCTTGTTATGCCGACACCGTTTCAGGAAAATATTCCTTGACGGTCTATGAACCGGGCCCCTTCCTGCTTGAGGTTAATGCGGATGGTTATTTTTTCATGAATATGCCTCTTCTGTTTCATCCCGATACCACCCTTAAGGTATCCAATTTTGAACTGAGACCCATGTCTACCGGGGCATCCATCGTGGTTGATAATATTCTGTTTACCTCCGGCAGAGCCACTCTGAGAGCCGCCTCTTATGAGTCGCTCAACAGGCTGGTGCGCTTGCTGAAAGAAAATCCTTCGGTGAAAATTGAAGTCTCAGGACATACCGACAATACCGGGTCTGCCTCCCTGAATAAACGCCTGTCTCGTGAACGGGCCTTTGCCGTGAAACGATACCTGGAATCGCAGGGGATACCGGGCGATCGCATACAATATGTGGGATATGGCTATGAACACCCGATTGCTTCTAATGCCACAGAAGAGGGGAGAGCCCAAAACCGAAGAGTTGAAATTAAAGTGATTGACTAAAGATTGAAAATTTTTTTATTATGAATATTAAAGGATTAGGGACGTTTTTGTTTTTGGCATCGTGTTTTCTTTTTGTCAGATGCCAGGGTGATGATATTCATGTCGAGACCGACAATGAGGATAATCGCAAGCTGGAAATAGCAGCCCCGCTGGGGGAGATAACATATAAAGTGTCAGACTTTCTGGAAGAAATTGACAATGAATATGTTTTTGTGGATGAAGATGGTTTGGTCAATGCCCGTTTCTCGCAGGATATTGATATTGAATGGGAGTCATTGATCACACTGAGTGATTTTTCTGAAACATGGGTTTATTCTCCTTTGAGTCTTTCGCTTTCACCAGGGCTCAAAGTGGCAGCTTCAGGCCAATTTAAAGAAAAGGTGAGGCTTAATAATCGGGACGATATCCGGCTGGATACGATTTATATGAATGGAGGCCATTTGCAGATTCAGTTAGAGGTCCCCAATGGTACTTCGGGAGATATTTCTGTCATTATACCGGAAATTTTGAACAATGGTCAAGCTTTGCAATATACTTTTCCGGTGAATGGTTCTTCTCATTCTTTTACGATCGATGAGGATTTGGCTGGAATGAGAACAATTCCCTCCCAGGCTCAGGATTCCAGTTATCTTTCTATTGTTACCACGGTTAATCTCGACAATGCCGAACTGGGAAATGTGGTTCTCGATTTTTCTTTAACAGACATGCATCCGGGGCTGACATTTGGATATTTTGGGCAGCAGGAGGCGACCAAGACAGAGCAGGACCTCTCTTTTGAGGTTTTTGATGATTTGGAGGATGTGGAAAAAATAAAATTCTACGACTTAAAAATTGAGATGGAAGTAGAAAGCGGTATCGGAGTCCCCTTTGATGTGAGAGTTCAGGATATTCAGTTCTTTAAAAATGAGGGCAACCCTTGTGGAACATTGCTCGTTGGAGAAAACAATGAGACCGTTGTTAATCTTTTTATGGAACCGGCCACTTACGGTAACCCCATTGTGAATTCCATTACCACGTTAACTCTTGACAGAGATACTTCCGGTAACATGGTCGATATAGTGAATTGTTATCCCGAACGGGTACATTTCGATGTCACCTCTTTTTCCAATCCTGAAGGAGAGACCGCCCTTGCCAATTTTATGGGACCCGATAATACCCTGAAAGGGACCCTGAAAATAATCCTGCCTGCATGGTTCAAAACCGATGAATACAGTCGTCTGGATACCATCAATTTTGATATCCATGATATTTTGGGTGAGGATGAAGACGATGCCAGGGAAATAGATGAGGTCACCATCTTTTTCGACTTTTATAGTCGCATTCCGGTGGATATCACTGCCGGGGCATGGGTGATTGACGACCAGGGAAACAAGATTAACGATTTGCTGGATGTCACAAATGTCATTATAGCCGGAGAACCGGACGGCCAAACGGGCTATGTTACCGAACCGGAACTATCAACTTTTTCGGTATCTCTTTCCGGTGATCAAATTGATGAATATCTGGATCGGAATGCCATGGAAATCGTCTTGGAATCCCATTTTGATACGCCCGAGAACGATACCCCGGAAAAGAATTATATCCGAATCTATGAAGATATGGACTTCAGAGGAGTGGTTTCTTTTAAAATCAATGGTGGAATACCCTCTTTCTAATTTTCAATATTTTATACCATAAACTGCCAGTGAAATGAAGACGACTTTATATATTTTTTTAATCTTGTTCATTGTTTCTTTTGTTTTTACGATGCCACTCAAGAGCCAAAATCTAATGGGGCTTTATTTTATGGAAACCATTCCCCAGTCACAACAGCTCAATCCGGCATTTCAACCCAGGGCCAACGGTTTTTTTGCTCTTCCTTCGGTCAACTTAATGACCCAAAGCGATGTGGCATTTAACGATATCTTTCAGGAAAAAGGCAACCAATGGGTTACACCCCTGAGCCAACAGTTCGATTATTCTGAGCTCTACAATGTTATTGGAAATGCCGCCAATTTTAATCAATATTTGAATGTGGATCTTATGGGCTTCGGATTTCGTTCGGGCAAAGACTATTTTACTTTTTCTATGGGTATTAGAAGTGTGATGCAAAGCAGTATTGCCGCCGATCTGTTTAAAATGGTAGAGATGGGCTTTCCCGACGGGGAGAGTTTTGATTTCTCACCAACCCGTATCAAGCAGGCCGTATTCCATCAGCTGGCTTTCGGATGCAGCCGGCACTGGAACCAACACCTGACGCTCGGTATTAAAATTAAACCCCTTTTCGGAATCATTGGTGGCGTGACAGATATCGATCGATTGCGGTTAAATACATCGAGAAACCAATGGGATTTAATGGTGGCCGGTGCCATGCATACTTCGGCACCCTTCGACGTGGAGGAAGGGACCCCTGGCGACTTCCCCGAGTCGGTCGAGGCCAGAGATTTGTCAGATGATGAAATGGCCGACTATTTAAGCTCATTAAGTAATACTGGCATTGCCTTTGACTTCGGTGCAGAATATCAGCTTAATAACAGCTGGACTTTCTCGGTGGCATTGAACGATTTAGGATATGTTAAGTTTAAGGATGACCTAAATTCTCTTTCTTTTAAGGGCACCTATTCGTTTGACGGTATCAATGCGGAAGGGACTGATGGCGATGAAATAGAGCAGGCTTTTGAAGATATTGGAGATTCTATCAAGACCATTATTGACTATGATGTTACCCATGAAAAATTTAATATTCCGTTGACTTCTTCTTTATACGTGGGGGCTTCTTATCAATGGACTCCGGCTGTTTCATTTGGTCTGCTGTCTGGAAGTGTTTTCCAGAAAAACGGGTTTCGTCAAGACTTTTGTCTTTCTGCCAACCTTCAGCCCTATTCTTTTATGGCCCTCAACTTCAATTACAGTAAGCGCATTAAAGGAGAAAATGGCCTTGGGATGACCACCGCCTTTTTGTTCGGGCCCCTTCAGTTTTTTCTGGCAGCCAATTACATCCCATTGCACTATGCCGATGTCTATTTCGATGAGGAGGAGGATGCTATCCCCATGGCATACCGGCAAAAAGATCTGAACATCTCCTTCGGGCTCAACCTTATTTTCGGTCGACACGGAAATCGTGACAAACCGTTACTGGACTAAAGGTGAGAAGGGTGTTTTAGCCATCGGACATTACAGACCTGCTTGCCAAGGGAGCTGTAGCGAAAATGATTTCCTTCTAAAAAGGAGGGATTTCCAAGATTGAGTCAATTAATTGTTCATCTGAAATTTTTTTAGCTTATTTTTGTGGCGTTTACAAAACATCCGTTCAATAAGGTTTTGCAATAGCTCGGATTCCGGAAATCTGGTCATGGCAGCTTAAATCGCACGCTGTGCTGTCCGGATGAGAGTCATGCCAAAGTCTTAGGCGCGGAGAATGGTTGTCGCTACTTGCTCCTTCCCGTTTGGGAAAAGACATGGAGGATAGCCTGTTCATGCGAGGTCCATTCGACTGTGAAAATTAGTTTTTATAACGACGATATTTAATAACGGAAAATAAAAGGATTGTTTATGGCCCGGGAAGATGTGTTTAAAAAATTAGTAGCCCATTGCAAAGAATATGGCTTTGTATTTCCTTCTAGTGAAATATATGATGGCCTAGGCGCTGTTTATGACTATGGTCAGAACGGTGTGGAATTGAAGAATAATATCAAAAAATACTGGTGGGATTCCATGGTATTGCTTCATGAAAATGTGGTAGGACTCGATTCCGCCATTTTTATGCATCCCACCACATGGAAAGCTTCCGGTCATGTGGATGCGTTTAATGACCCCCTTATCGATAATAAAGACAGCAAAAAGAGATATCGGGCCGATGTTCTCATTGAGGACCTCATGGCGAAATTTGATGCCAAAATTGATAAGGAGATCGATAAAGCCCGGAAAAAATTTGGCGATGACTTTGATGAGGCCAAGTTCAGAGAAACCAATCCACGGGTGAAAGCCAACCGGGAAAAACGGGATGAGGTGCACGCTCGGTTTGTTAAGGCATTAAATGACAATGATCTTCAGGAGTTGCGACAAATTATCATCGATTATGATGTGGTTTGTCCTGTTTCCGGGTCTAAGAATTGGACCGATGTCCGCCAGTTCAACCTGATGTTCTCCACCGAGGTAGGTTCCACTGCCGAAGGAGCTTCAAAAATTTATCTGCGCCCCGAAACGGCTCAAGGCATCTTCGTTAACTTCCTCAATGTTCAGAAGACAGGAAGAATGAAGCTTCCCTTCGGAATTGCGCAGATCGGGAAGGCCTTCAGAAACGAAATCGTGGCCCGGCAGTTTATCTTCCGCATGCGCGAATTTGAGCAAATGGAAATGCAATTTTTTGTGCGACCGGGGGAAGAGATGAAATGGTTCGAATACTGGAAAAATATGCGGATGAAATGGCATCAATCGCTCGGTATGGGTGACACCAAATACCGATTCCATGATCATGACAAGCTGGCCCACTACGCCAATGCAGCCACCGATGTGGAGTTTGAAATGCCTTTCGGATTTAAGGAAGTGGAAGGGATCCATTCTCGGACCGACTTTGATTTGTCACAGCATCAGGAATTCTCGGGTAAAAAAATGCAGTATTTTGACCCCGAACTCAACAAAAGCTATGTGCCCTATGTCATCGAAACCTCTATCGGGGTCGATCGTATGTTCCTGAGCATCCTGGCCGGTGCTTATACCGAAGAGGAAGTACCAGGGAAGGATGGTAAACCTTCTGAGTCCAGGGTTGTGTTAAAATTGCCTCCTGTCCTGGCGCCTGTCAAACTGGCGGTGTTGCCTCTGGTGCGCAAAGACGGCCTGCCCGAAAAAGCGCTGCAAATTGTCGATCAATTTAAATTCGACTTCAACTGCCGGTACGAAGAAAAAGATTCCATCGGAAAACGATATCGCAGACAAGATGCCATTGGAACCCCATACTGTATTACCATAGATCATCAAACCGTGAAGGACGATACCGTTACCATCCGTTATCGTGATACCATGGCGCAGGAAAGAGTGAAGATCTCAGACCTTTACGATATTATTACCAAGAAGGTGAGCATGAAAGAACTGCTGAAAACCCTTGTTTAGATAGCTTGCTTATAGGATTTGAATCATAAAAATTTATAGGTTGTAAAAACAAGCCGCTGTCGCGTGATTTCAACAATCCCGGCAGGGGCTTGTTTTTTTTGATTTTTGCTCCGGAGCGGAGTCCCGACAAAAGATCTATTCTATTTGCTGACTTCCGGGTAGGTTGGTGGGTGTTGGGCCTCCAATGCGGTGATCCTGTTACAAATATCTATGCCTCTTGCGGATTCAGCTCCCTGGTTAACGATGAATTTAAGTAGTAGTTTGTAAAAAGCAGATACACCGGCTACTTCGATGTCGTTAATCCGGCAGTTGTGCCATAGCAGACTAAAGATCCCGCCAAATTTTTTGGCTTCCAGAATATGTTGTTCTGCGGCTTTTTGCAACCCGGAAAATCCTGTTTGTCGATAGTTCAGTGCCGACACTTCCATCATAACAAGCGGTATTTCCCAGATTTGCATCATTTCGTCCGAATCAAAATCGTAGGGATGAAAGGGCCAGCAATATCCGTTGCGAAAACCGTCACGCTCCGCAAAGGATAGCGAGGTGTCGTATCGTAAACCTGCGGCTTCGTGATTTTTGAAAGTCAGAGGAAGCGAAAAACGTAAATAGTGTTGACGGATACCGGCCGGTTGAAGGCCGGTCGCTTTTTCAAATTCGCCCTTTTGTCGGAGCAGCGTTTCCTTCTCGGTGGCTGATCTCATTGTGCCATGAAGCCCTACTTCAAAACCTGATTCATGTAATCTTGTAATTAAGTGTTTTATCTTTTTATGATGGTATTTGTAGAGAGCGTTGTTGAGTCGGTCTTCCTGTTTTAAAAAGTAAAAGGTGGATCGTATTCCTAGTTGCTTTTCCATTTTCATCATCCAGTCGAAGTTCCACCATGGGTCTTGGCCTCTAAAAGGATTTAGGTGATGGAAGACCCCTTGAAAGAATAAACGAATAATTTTAGGTTTACTAAAGGTGGATGGAGCTAAACCTAAGAATTGCTTAATTCTATACAAAATGTAGAGAGGATGATAGTAGGCCACCCGATCCACATCATGGCTCAGAAAAAATCCGAAATCATTAAACAATCGGTGGTGTTCAACCTTTTTATTATGTGTTTTGGCATATGCCTCTATTCCTTTGGTGATTATGTCAAAATAGTAGTTCACCAAAGGTAGGTGAGCGCAATCCAGTTGTTTTTGGATCGATAATTCATAAGGATACCTTCCGTATTGATCTTTTTGATCGGTTTCGGTTTCCTGCTGGCCCGACAGAAGATAGAAAGCCGAAGAGAGTAAGTCGTGATTGAAAATAATATTGCCTTGTTGGTCGGGTTGAAAAAGTGTAGCGTCTTTTTTTTCTAGGCCAAATAAAATGGGAATTGGCGCTCCTTGATAATGGACTATGACCGGTTGCGGTTTTTCATCTGAAGACAATTGGAAAATGAGTTTGTTTTTGATGCCCAATGCCGGATGATAGCGTTCTTTTAAGATGACCATCTCATGGGATTTCAGCGTGGGGACTGATAGATGATGCCACAGATGATGAAACACATAATTTATTTTGTTTTCAGAAAGATGCATGATTTTATTTGAATTATCGGTTGAGTTGGAAAATTTTCTCTTCAGAGGATGAACCTTATAGAATTACGGATGATCAGATGTTCTGACTGGAGTACAATGAACAGCTGCATGGATGTGGAACAATGCATGGTTATTTATGGCATGTTTAAATTATGAGTTTATTATGAGGTGCTTTACGAATTTTAAAATCCGATCCTAACAAAGATAATATATAAATGCAGATAATGCTTTTCTGTTGCTTTGACTTTCATTATATATTCGTACAATAATAATTCAACTCATGGGTCTAAAGGATCTCGTACGACAAGTGTTTATTCATCTTCCTTGGTGATTTTCTTTTCGGATCATGCTCGTTTCATCGGCAGCTTAATAAAATTTAACGTGGTCTCACATTTCTACAAAAGGTTTTGACGTACCTTTGTCGGCAACTAATTAATAACTAAATCAATGGAAGTATTAACAACGGAGTATTTTGGTCTTTTCGTTATCATCTGTTTGGGATTTATCCTTGGAAGCATAAGAATTAAAGGCATTTCACTCGATATTTCAGCGATCATTTTTGTTGCTTTGGTTTTTGGGCATTTTGGGATCACCATGCCCTCTATTATCGGAAAGCTGGGATTGGTATTGTTTATATATACCATCGGGATGCAAGCCGGTCCGGGTTTTTTTGAGTCGTTCCAGAAGCAGGGTAGAAACCTGGCGGTGTTGGCAACGATCATTGTGGGATCGGGGGCTATCGTAACTCTTGCAGCATTTTACCTGACAGGTATTGAAATGCCGGTGGCCATAGGGTTGCTTACGGGTGCCCTCACCAGCACGCCGGGGTTGGCAGCAGCCATTGACGCTACTTCCTCCCCATTGGCATCCATCGGTTATGGTATCGCCTATCCCTTTGGGGTTATTGGTGTTATCCTTTTTGTTCGGCTCTATCCCAAAATTGTTAAAGCAGATATCAAAAAGGCGGAAAAAGAATACGAGAAAATTAATGAATCGGGTTTCCCGGAAATTAAGAGTAAAACTTTTCGGGTGGAAAATGAAAATGTTAACGGAAAATCCATCTCCGATTTGCGCATTCGGTCGATGACTAAAGCCGTGATCTCCCGAATCCTTCATCAGGGGGAGGCGGTAGTGCCATCGCCCGAAGCCATTCTTTTTAAAGGAGATCTGGTGAAGGCGGTGGGAACCGAAGATGCCCTCCGTCGTTTCAGATTGCTCATAGGCCGCGAAACCGATGAAGAAATCCCTTTGCACAAGTCTTATGAGGTGCAGTCTATCCTGGTCACCAATAAAGAAGCCGTCAACCAGTCTTTGGGGACCTTTAATCTGTGGACCAATTATCAGGCGACCGTTACTCGGCTTCGACGAAGCGGCATCGACATTGCCCCCTCGCCATCCATGCGACTGCATTTGGGAGATAAGCTTACCGTGGCGTGTAGCCGAGAAAATATGAAACAGGTGATGCGCATCTTTGGGAATGATGATAAAAAACTCTCCGATACTGATTTCTTTCCCGTGGCCGCAGGTATTGTCCTGGGCATTTTAGTGGGGAAATTTTCATTGTCTTTCGGGAATATGTCCTTTAACCTGGGCCTTACCGGAGGAATATTGGCTGTGGCCATGATATTAAGCCGCATCGGACGAACCGGCCCGGTGATTTGGAGTATGTCGGGCGCTGCTACCCAGTTTTTGAGACAGATAGGCCTGATGTTCTTCCTGGCGGAAGTGGGAACCCAAGCCGGCGCCCAACTGGTGGATACCTACTCAGAGTATGGCTATCAGCTCTTCCTTATTGGCGGTGCCATTACTTTGCTGCCCATGATTTTAGCAGTGATTGCTGCGCGGTTTATGAAAAATATGGACATCCTGACCCTTTTGGGTGGAATCACAGGCTCTATGACAAGCACTCCGGGGCTGGCTGCCGTCGATCCCATGACCAAAACCAATGCGCCGGCCATTGCCTATGCCACTGTTTATCCCGTAGCAATGGTCTTGTTGATTATTTTTACTCAACTGCTCTCTCTCTTTTAGCAGATTGGGGTGCTGTACATAGACGATCCTGAAATTAGGGAGGATCCATGCTGTGGCAGTGGGTTAAGACTGAGTTCGGACGCAAGATTTTGTTTAAATTTGAAATGTATTATCCGCAGTAAAAAGCAAACCGAAACGAAATAAGGCAATAATTAGGTGGTAACGAACCCCAACAAACAGACGATGGCCGGGATGGAAAGAGATGGCTCCGCCGGAAGTCAATCCCGGAGATTCTTTTTGGCGATCGGGAAATATTTTCAACATCGAGGACTTTATTGGGGGGCTGTTTTGGCTGTTTTTTTCCTTTTTCTGCTGATCCCGGCACCTCGTATTGCTTCGCCCTTTTCGACGGTTGTTATGGACCGGGAAGGGCTTCTTTTGGGGGCTCGTATTGCTGCCGACGGACAATGGCGGTTTCCGGCTCCCGAGAAATTGCCGGAGAAGTACAAGACCGCTTTGCTGCTTTTTGAAGACGAATATTTCTATTATCATCCCGGTGTTAATCCACTATCTCTTTTTAGGGCTGCCGTCCAGAATTTTCGTTCCGGCCGCGTTGTAAGTGGTGGCAGCACCATAACCATGCAGGTGGCCCGAATGGCACGAAAGGCGCCCAGAACCCTGATGAATAAATGGTGGGAGATGATGGGGGCGTTAAGGTTGGAACTGGCCGAGAGCAAAGAAGAGATCCTTTTGATGTATGCTGCCAATGCCCCTTTCGGAGGAAATGTTGTGGGTTTTGATGCCGCGGCCTGGCAATACTTTAAACGTCCTCCCGAAAACCTTACCTGGGCCGAAGCCGCTTGTCTGGCGGTACTGCCCAATGCGCCGGGGCTACTGCGGCCCGGATACAATCAGAGCGGTTTGAAGGAAAAAAGAGATCGACTGCTGCAAAAACTCTTTGAAAAAGGGTATATCTCGGCCACAGAACTACAATTGTCGATTGCCGAACCGTTGCCTTCCGGAACCCGAAAATTGCCCCAAAATGCGGCCCATTTGGTCGACTATTTCTTTCTGAGCAATCCCGGCAGCAGAATCCTTACAACCATTGACAAGGATCTCCAGATGAGAGCCGCTGAAGCCCTGCAGCGACATTCCGCATCTCTTGCGGCCAACCACATACGCCATGCTGCCGCCCTAATCGCAGAGGTGGAAACAGGACAGGTGCTGGCCTATGTGGGAAACAGCAAACCCTTGGTCTCTAAAGCCGGCCATCAGGTGGATATGATCAGAGCAGAAAGAAGCTCCGGAAGCATATTGAAGCCCTTTCTTTATGCAGCATCTCTTCAGGATGGACTCATCTTGCCGCAGTCGCTCCTCCCGGACGTCCCCACCCGATTTGGGAGTTATAACCCCGAAAATTTTTATCCCGCCTACGACGGTGCCGTCCCTGCCGGAGAGGCGCTCTCTCGTTCCCTTAACGTCCCATTTGTGAGACTTCTGAAACAATATGGCGGCGATAAATTCCTGAAAAAACTGTCGGATGCCGGCATTACCACGTTAAATAAAGGCTTTGATCACTATGGGTTGAGTCTCATTCTGGGGGGTGGGGAGGTCACGCTTTGGGATCTGGCCGGCAGCTATGCTTCCATGGGGCGGACCCTGAACCATTTTACAAGGGAAAACAGCCGCTACCGGTCCCATGATTTTCATCCTCTGACGTTGATGCCGGTGCCGGCACATGACACTGCTTTTACGGCTTATCCGCCTGTTTTGTCGGCCGGAGCCATCTGGTGGACCTTTAAAGCCATGGAAAGCCTGGTGAGGCCTCCCGAGGAGAAAGGGTGGGAGAACTTTACCTCTCAACAAACCATCGCCTGGAAAACCGGTACCAGCTTTGGCTTTCGTGATGCCTGGAGTGTGGGCCTCAATGGCCGGTATGTGGTGGCAGTGTGGGTGGGAAATGCTTCCGGAGAAGGACGCCCCGGCCTGCTGGGGGGAACGGCTGCCGCCCCGCTGATGTTTCAACTCTTCAGCCTGTTGCCTCATGGGCAGTGGTACCCAACACCGCACGACGATCTGAAGGAGGTGCCTGTCTGCCGAAAGTCCGGCTTCAGAGCCGGACCCAACTGTCCCGACACGGTGATCATGGCAATACCCTATACCGTTAAAGATGCCGGCATTTGTCCCTGGCATACCAGAGTTCACCTGACACCGGACAGACGCTATCGGACCACCATCATGGGCGAACCGGAGGGACAAATCCTTTCTCAACCTTGGTTTGTTTTGCCCCCGGTAATGGCCTGGTACTACAGTCGGCGCCATCCCGAATATCAGGCTTTGCCTCCGCTGAAACCCGGATGTATGGATGAAGAAAATATGCCCATGGACTTCATTTATCCCGAAGGCGGCACTTCCCTCATTCGGCCGGTGGACCTGGATGGGGACCGGCAAAATATTGTGCTGAAAGCCGTACACAGAGATCCCGAAGCCCTGATATACTGGCATCTCGACGGACACTATATCGGATCTACCCAAGCTAATCATGAAATCGAAATAGCACCAACTGTCGGGACCCATCAACTGACCATTGTCGATCCGGATGGGAATCGTTTAAGTCGTAACTTTCGGGTGTTGAAGTAACTTTATTCTTCTGGGTGACTCTCAAAAGCATGTTGTTCTGAACAGGAAAATTGTCTATTTTAGTCAATTCTGTTTCAACGGGGATCAGAAAAAGGCGTCTTTACCGACCGGTTTGTCAGAAAATCTGAGAAGTCATGAATAAAGAGAAAATTTTTACGATTCCGAACCTTTTAAGTTTATACCGTTTATTGGCTTTTCCATGGATTTTGTATCTGATTGTCACAAGGAAAGAAGCATTATTTGGCGTTTTTTTGGTTATCAATCTGGTTACCGATATCCTTGACGGACTTCTGGCGCGAATCCTGAAACAAAGAACCGAACTGGGAGCCCGCCTCGATTCTGCCGCTGATGACCTAACCTATACGCTGGCCATATTGGGAATTTTCGTCTTTAAGCAAGAAGTGATGATCCCGCATTTGGAGAGCTTCATTATTTTTGTGATTTTCCTGGTTCTCCCGATTTTATTATCATTGATAAAATTTGGACGGTTACCCAGTTTTCATCTTTATTCCACCAAAGCAGGCGGATATATTGAAGGCGTTTTCTTTATTTTACTTTTTACGAAACATTTTATGGAGCCCTACTACTATTTCATGGTGATTTGGGGTATTTTAGCTTCTCTGGAACATATGGCCATTCAGGCCATCATCCCGGAAATGCAGTCGGATGTAAAAGGTTTGTACTGGGTTTTGAAAGAAGCATTGAGACAAAAGGATAAATCGCCCGGTGCGGGCCGTTAAAAAGAGCTATATGATATTTTACTCTGCCTTTGAATGGAGTTTTCTTTGGCTGCCTCTGATCGGTTTCATTATAGGGTTCGGAGCTTCTGTAACCGGGGGTGGCGGTGGTTTTTTCATTTTACCCGTTTTAATTCTGATGTTTCATGTTCCGGGCCCCATCGCCGTTACCACCTCGTTGGCCGCCACCATACCGGTATGTCTGGCCGGGTCATGGAGTCATTATCGACAAAAAAATATCGATCTTCAGATTGCGCTGGTCTTTATCCTGACGGGGATCGCCGGCTCGTTGGTGGGAGCATGGCTGACCAACCTTGTATCCTCTTCGTTGTTTCAGGCAATATTTGGGTTTTATTGTCTTATCCTGGCATTGCAAATGCTTTATATTCGCCATCGTCAAAAACGAAACACCCAAAAGAGTGAGACGAAAAGTTTCTTCCAGGGCAAGAGGGCTCAGAGCGCTGTGTACGGCTTTCTGGCAGGTATTGTCACCGGCATGTTTGGAACCAGCGGAACGGCTCCCGTACTGGCAGGGCTCCTGGCGCTTCAGTTGCCCTTGAAAATTGTGGCAGGGACGTCTCTGCTTGTGGTTACGACCAATACCTTTTCTGCCCTTGGTGCACACCTCTTGGTTGGCCGAATTGACATGACCCTTATTTTATTTCTCACCGGCGGAACCCTATTGGGAGCACTCCTGGGGCCTCGTCGTTTGGCCCGCGTCAAAACCGACCGGTTCGAAGATAAGGTTCGTTTCTGGTATGCACTGGCTCTTGCCCTTTTCGGAATCGGTATTGTGATCACCGCTATTTGATGTTGTCGAGTGGGGATAACTCCATAATGTTGATGATATTCTTGTAGGCGATTGCAGTAAAGTAGCACTTTGCATGATCTGCTTATCAGTAGTATGAATTTTTTTGACAAAAAATACTTGACATTAATATTGTATTGATATTAAATTTGGACTACAAACGTGTTCCGGTCCATCGGGACTGTTGAATGCATCGTTTCATTGGATTGAGTTCCGTTCATCTGTAAAAACCAATGTCTAACCAGAAAACCGAAAACCTGCAGACCCATTCCGGAACTCAGCTTTTTTATGCCGGGTGAAAATTTAGATTTCAATTCTGTTAGAATGCGTCGGCAGGATTGAGGTTTTTCAAAAAAATTTTCGCGTATGCCTCACAGTACTGATTTTGACTTGCACAAAGAGGATGCCTTAGCCATTAATGATGCAGATGTTAAGGTTCCCTACATGCCGGTGGGCATTTATATTCAGGAAGCCGAAGATCTGGCCAAATGGGCCGAAAAAGACAAAGAAAAACTGTTGGCAGCCGGATTGCCCGAAGGGATCATTGAGGGTATTCCATCCAAAGCCGGGGCCTTGCGGGAAGCCCAATCCATCTGGATGAAAGAGATGAGGGAACGGGATGAGGCCGAACTGGAATGGAAAGAAAGATCGCCCGAGGCGTATGAGTATCGCGACGAAATGCTGGCAACTATGCGCTATGCGTTTCGCCAACGCGATGATCTGTTGGAAAAGGTCTCAATGATTGCAGAAGGATACGGACATGCCGATATGATTCAGGACCTGAATGATGCCGCTGTTCTGGCAAGAGAAAATGAAACGTTAATCAGAGCGATTGGCAAAGATGAATCTTTTTGGGAAAAGGGCGCCCTTCTTTCTGATGAGATGGCCGATTTAAGGGCACGGGCCAATGGAGAGAAATTTGAGGAAAATCAGAACAAGCGGATGCGTGATCGCATGTATACCCTCCTGAAGCGGGATGTGGATGAGGTGAAAGCATGCGGTAAGTATCTCTTCCGAAAGGATAAGAAGCGACTGCAGGGGTATTATAGTCGTTACAATCGGAAATAAGCAGCGTTCATTTGGGGGAAAGAAGGGTTCTCTGAAGGGGAAGATGACGAAAAGGTCGTCTTCCCCTTCTTTTTTGGTTTTGGGCAAGATGGGGTGCATCTTCTCCCGGTGCGTCTCTGATGAGGCGGGGATGGCCTCAACATGGGCTGTCAGAATAGGGGGTGTTCCTGCCGATCCTTTAGCAGGCGCTGGCAGTAGTCTGGCACCCTCCGGCCATGTGGTGGGTGTTCCTGCCAGTACATTGTGCTCTCCTGCCGGTGCATGGGGTGGCACTGGCAGGATGTTGCCCCTTCCTGCCCGCCAGCGCACCTCACCACCCCGGCAGGAAGGGGTAATGGTTCGGCAGGACGGCTCCACACCCCGGCAGGACAACCATCTCATTGGCAGGAAGGGGACCTCCTTCGCCAGCGCACCTTTATTACTCGCCAGCTCGGGTCAAAGCGCGCCAGGACAGGTAATATAACGCCAGGACGGGCGAAAGACAAGCAGGAGTGAGGCTCGATAGCCGGGGTGGGGGTTGAAATGACGGGGAAAAGCTTTCAAATTCCGATAGTCCTTTACTGTTTCCCGGCTTTAATTCACCTTATAAGTACTCTCAAGAAACCGTTGGCGAAACATTCCTTTCTTATGGATTAATTCATTCCTGATCGTAATGAGAGAATATGAATTTCCTACTTTGTTATAATTGGGTGGTTTGGTTCTTTTGCTTAAATAAATTTTTTAGGTCAATTGGTGGTAATAGATATGGTCCAAGAGGGGCTGAGGCGGTCATATTGGATAACGAATTTCGTAGGTAACCTATCAAAATACTTACAGTTGAATAAAATTTCAGATTATTTCTTTCACTGATCTCAATACCTTCTTTTTCTTCAATAAAAAATATTCCTGCACCTTCAATAAAAAGACTATAACCGGGAAGGGTATTACCTCCATTATTGATAGAAATTTTCGTAAACACCTGTATGGCTCCATTCTCTATTGGGTGGTGGGCAAAATCAATATCAATTTCATAATCATCAAAGAGTTTTTTCAAATATTTTGGAAATTTCTTTGGGGGTGTGTAGTTGAAATGGGATTGCAACACCGCAAAATTTTGCAATTGGATTTCTGATGGTTTTGCTAACATATTCCTGTTTTTTTAAGCAACACATTCTTCGTCATGAAAGCAATTCGGAATTTTTTCCGCTTCATTGTAGTTTGGAGTTGAAAAAGGTTTATAAACCCAAAAGCCTTTTCCATCGGAGACCGGTGTTTGGTAATTTTTTACTTGGTCTTCATAAGAGGCTTCCTCTTTGATTTCAAATTCAATATTGAGCGCTTGTTTTAACCTGGCCAGCATGGGAAGGTTAAGAAGTTTATCTCCTCTGAAAAGTTGTGTTATGTATGACGGGGAAGTTCCCACCTTCATGGCGAGCTCCTTCCGGCTCAATCCTTCTTGTTTATATTTACGCTCGATGATATCCAGAAATCTGAAGCTTAGAAGTCTGGCTTCGGATGCCAGATGTTCTTCAGGAGTTCTTTCATTAAAAAGCTTATTAAAAGCATCTTTTATTATCTCCGATTTATTCAATGATGAATTCATAGCCTGCGACTTTTTCAATGAGATTTTTTTCTTTGTGAGTTAGTTTTGCGGATTTTTTTCTTTCTATCAATTCAGAGGCGACAACAACAAAGGTTTTGTCTTTCCTCGTTACTTCCTGGCAATAAATTCGGGCATTTTCCTGTCCTTTAAAGAATTTCATTGCTGTAACGTGTCTGCATTTCTTGTTGATGGCTTCTTTGTCGTAGAGTTGGGAGTTTCTTAATCCGTTAAGTATAATATTGCATATATCAATAAACTTACTTTTGTGCCTTTTATCTTGAGTCAAAAACTCCATTAAGACATTATAATTCTCTTTATCAATTGCTATATTTCGTTTCCCATCCTTTGAGGATTTGATGATTGTTGCTTTGCGCTTCATGGACAAAATTAAGCTATAGGTTAATTTATTGCAAAAAAATTAACATTTTTATTGTTTGTTTGGAAATAAATCTATTTTAGAAAACTTCGGTAAACAAAAATAAAAATAATTAAACAGAGAAACAGGAAAAGTTTGGTAATGAGGATGGAGATGAAAGGGGATTTAAAAGTTGTGATTTTTTCTGGCCTAATGTCTCTATGGATAGAGTGCTTTGTTTTTAAACTTACGTATATAAAAAAAGCACTTTTTGGAAAAGTGCTTTGTAGCCCCACCAGGACTCGAACCTGGATTTCAAGTTTAGGAAACTCGCGTTCTATCCCTTGAACTATGGGGCTCTCAATAGAGTTTATAAGGCTTTGTCTTGGATTCGAATCAAATTATTCTAACCCTTTGGCCTAATGAAACAGGCCACCCTTATGGTTGAAAGATGGGGCAAAAATAGAAAATTCCCCGGTATTTGGAAAACGGATTTCATTTATATTCTGCTAATAGTTGCATGTTTTTCCCGACCATCCCATTCTCCGGGGCCGTATGCATCGCACTGTTTCTACCAGGTTGAAAGCCTTTTGGCGACCATTTCCAGATGCTCGTCGGTGCGGGCATAGTTAAAGCGCAGCAGATACTTTTTTGATTTTTCATGATAGAAAGCGCTAATGGGTACGGTGGCCACTTTGGCCTCTTTGACCAATCTGATGGCAAAATCTTTATCGTTTTCATCGGAGATTTCTTCATAACTAAAAAGCTGATAAAAAGATCCCCGTGATAAAATGGGTTTGAATCTGGTGGCTGCCATCAATTCGTTAAAGCGATCGCGTTTCTTTACGTAAAAGTCAGAAAGGTGGAGGTATTCTTCTTTGTAGTCAAGAAATTCCGACAGAGCCCATTGGAATGGGGAAGATACGCTTTGCATCATCACCTGTTGAACTTTTCTGAGTTCGGCCATGACTTTGGCCGGTCCGGCACAATATCCGATTTGCCATCCGGAAACATGATAGGTTTCTCCAAATGAGCTGATGATAACACTTTGTTCGGCCAATTTGGGATAGAGTGCCACGCTTTGGTGAGAGTAGCCGTTAAATACCATGTGTTCAAAGATTTCATCCGAGAGAACAATGATTCGTGTGCCGTTAATGATTTTTTGCAGTCGCAGCATGTCCAGCTCCGATAAGACCATCCCCGTAGGACTGTGAGGGGTATTGATGATGATCATTCGGGTGTTGGATGTAATAATTTTCTGTACTTCTTCCCAGTCAATATGGAAATCGTCGTCTTTTAAAGTCACAAAGACCGGTCTTCCGCCGTTGATCTCGATGGCCGAGACATAGCTGTCGCAGGCAGGTTCGAAGATGACTACTTCGTCGCCTTCCCGTATCAGCGCCGTAATGGTGGTGAAAAGAGCCTGCGTGGCACCGGCCGTAATGGTGATTTCGGTTTCCGGATTGTAATGGTGTCCGTAAAGAGTTTCAATTTTTTCAGAAATTTTTTCCCGTAAGGGCATAACTCCGTAGGCCGGGGCCAGTTCATTAATGCCTTGAGAAATATGTTTTTGAACCAGTTCTATCAACCTGGGTGAACAGTGAAAGTCGGTGTAACCCGCTGCCATGTTGATGGCATTATTGCTGTTGCCTAACTCTGTCATAGCATTGACGATACTGCTCTCCAAGGTAATAAGTTTTGGTGCGATCATGATATATGGTTAATGTGTTGTTTAAATAAATTTTGGTGTTACCGGTTAAGGTTTTATGGCTTAGGAATAGTTCTTAAGCGGATTCGGTTGATGGTATTGTCCAAAAGCCTTCCGGCCTGCATTGGCGAACTGAATATACGTTATTATTTCCTGCAAAAATGTTCTTTTTTTCAACATCAGAAGTATTTCTTATAACAATTTTCCATTGATATTTGTGCATTGAGAAGGGTGGTTTTATGGTGGTCTTTTATGGTTCATCAGTATAAAATTTATTTAACTCCTTGGTTGAATGGTATTCGCATGTCTCAGGTACTATCTGAACTTGTTTTGTTTGGTCTTCTGGCAATGTTTGATTCATTTGATAAATATTTACTTAAGTTATTGAATTCCCGGGTATAGGGCAAGCAGCGGCAAACGCAGTACTGCTTTTATTATTGATAATTTCTTAAATTTCAGTACAATTAAAGGTCTTTATCAACCTCTATTTGACCGAAGGGCTGTTTTTATTGACTACTAATAGGTGGGTAGTGTTGGTTTATGCCATCAGGAATGTAGCATATGCTTCAAAACATCAAGACTTTTTAAAGGACTAAATCCATGGGCATGAACATTAAAATAATCGAGAAGGGTATTGAGAAGAATTCGACGTTCGCGAATATTTTCAGCTATTTTTTTTAACGAAAAGACATCGGCCTCGAACAACCGGCTAAAGAGGGCTGCCTTTTCCGGATTTAAAAATAAAGGGTGAACCGGTTCGTACGGGACAAAAGTACCATTTTTTATATCAAACCATGCATTTGATCCCACATGGTTGGGCTCCGGATGAAAACCCAAATATCGGGTTAACCCGAACATGACATATAAATGGAGATTTTCCCTCCCCTCCACCTCTGAATCGAGCAAATCCACAGAGCCGTTCAGAAAATCGTACAACGCTTCAGACTTTTCCTGAAGCGTGAGGATGTGCGAGAACAACTCGGTCAGAAAAAAAGCCTGAGCCCTGGTGTCCTGAAAATAGGGAAT
Organism: Thermophagus sp. OGC60D27; assembly: GCF_052400625.1. Classification (NCBI taxonomy): domain Bacteria; kingdom Pseudomonadati; phylum Bacteroidota; class Bacteroidia; order Marinilabiliales; family Marinilabiliaceae; genus Thermophagus; species Thermophagus sp. OGC60D27. The sequence continues at coordinate 305,887 of NZ_JBQTGH010000002.1, read as the reverse complement.
GAGCTTCATAGGACTTTTTAAGGTGAATTCCTTAATTCGGTGCAGATCTTTTTTACTGGAATGATAGACCTCCATCGAAAGTCGGTTGAGGGGTTGAAGCAGGATGGTCTTTTTGTTTTTCCTGCTTCCGCGAACCCGGTTGACCATATAGTTTTGTCGTCCCAGCTCACGGGTATAAATATGTACAATGGCACTGGTCTCCCGATAAAGGACATGATCCAGTACGATGCCATCGGTTTTTATCAGGCTGCTCATATTTCAGAAATACTTACCGGGTGCAAATATAACTGATCGAAATGATCCAATTCAAAAAAAAATTGTTTGTTTCCATACAAGAATGTTTTATATTTGCATCCGCAAAAGAAACATTGCGACCAGCAATGCCCAGGTGGCGGAATTGGTAGACGCGCTGGTCTCAAACACCAGTGGTAGCAATACCGTGCCGGTTCGATCCCGGCCCTGGGTACATAAGAAAGCCTGACAGTTCATCTGTCAGGCTTTCTTGTTTTATGGATGAATGATTTTCGGAGATTTTTTAGCTACGCTCAAGAGGCAGGAAAACAAAGAAGGAGGAAACGTTGTGGTTTCCTCCTTCTTTGTTTTGAATGACAATTCCCGTTTTCCTTCGGGATAACTATTCTGTTTTGTGAGACGGTTTTAAATCTGGTATCGTCTTGCTGACCTTCTCTCTTTGAAACTGAGTTTGACCAGGCGCTGCGTGGTGCTGGCCACAACATGCCGGGTTGACAAGAGAGTGACCGTTAAAAGAAAAAGTAGAAGATGAAACCACCCACCACGGCCATGATCATTACCGAAATGATGAAGGCTATAATGGCTTTAGGTTTTAGCAGCGAAGAGATGATTGCGATCTCCGGCAAACTGGCACCTGTCCCCCCAATAATGAGCGACATGGCCGCGCCCATGCTCATGCCTTTCACGATAAGGGCTTTTAATATGGGAATCGCCATTTCTATACGTAAATATAGCGGAACGCCAATGATTGCAGCAATGGGGATGGCCCAGGGACTATCATTTCCCAGATGTTTTTGAACCCAGGTGTCGGGAACAAAGATGGCTGATATGGCACTGATGAGTGCGCCTACCAGTACGTAAGGGAAAATGCGCTTGAACAAGGCCCATCCAAAGGCAAAGGCTTCTTTGAGTTTTGAGTTGGTTGATGCGGTCTGCCCGCAGGTGGATGTCGCTGTTATTGTGGCGCACGAGGATTGAACCGGCTGTGATACTGCTGAGCAACTTTGCCGGCTTGTATTACCGGAAGTAGCATCACAGCCAGTCACCGGTTGTGGGGTGCAGGTTGAACCAGGTTTTCCGGAATTTAGATTAATTCTTTTGACTTCGTGTTTTAACGATGTCTTTCCTGCCAGGGCGCCCATTAAAACGGAACCGATAAAAACAATGGCAAAATAAACCAATGCCACTTTCCAGCCGAAGACGCCGAAAATGAAACCGACCACAACAAAATTGGCCAGTGGGGCAGAAAGCAAAAAGGAAAATACCATGGAGAAAGGGGCGCCCATTTCAACCATTCCCATGGAAACAGGGACCATGGAAGCACTGCAGAAGGGGGTGGGAATGCCAATTAATGCGCCCATCAAACTGCTGTATTTCCCCGTCTTTGATAATCTTTTTTGAAGCTTTTCCTGAGGAATAAATGTTCGAACCATTCCTGTTAGGATGGATACAAGGGTGATAATCAGAATTAAAGCAACTCCTACGTGAATAAATTCATTTAAGGCTAAACTAAGTTTTTCGTTCATAAATTACTGGTTTTTTTGATTATGATTTAATATATGTGCAAAAACGCATATGTTTGGACAAAATATTACAACATGTTCAATACTCTAATGCTTGTCCCTGCATGTTAGGAACCAAAACTTAAATCAACGGTGATTGGCTTGTGCTCCTGACTGCCTCCGTCGTTCAGGATGGCGTTGGGAGCTGATTCTTAGAAATATTAATAGGGGTTGAGTCTAGTTGTTCGGTTGATTTTATCTGTTTTCAATTTAGTCGTTATGGTGTTTTCGTTGATCCAGCAACATTTCACATTTCGCTTTTTCGTGCGACATTTGGGCCTCCGGTATAACGCTGATGGCGCTTTGTATCAAATGGCCAAATTTATCGTTGATGGGCGTGAGGTAATAGTAAACCCATTTTCCTTCTTTAACCTCACGTATCATACCTGCATCCTTTAAAATTTTCAAGTGTCGCGAAACATTATACTGTCGCTCTCCCAACACTTCCACAATCTCCGAAACACATATCTTTTCATCGATGTTGGTAAGCAACCATATTATTTTCAACCTTGTCATATCCGACAAAGCCTTAAATGTTTTGATATAATCGTCCATTTTTCCCGTTTTAACAGTTATATGCATTATGGCGCATATGAGAAAACGGCTGCAAAAGTATCAATTTTATTCAAAATGAAAAAAATATTTTTTTCTCGCCATAGCGATTTAAAATATCCACAATCAGTACATGGGGAATTAATGATTTCAGTTCGGTTTGTACCGGCTATATTGGGGGAAACGATTCATGCAATCGGGAAATAAAAAAGGGCCGTTTCCATGTAACGAGACAGCCCCCTTTTCTTTTTTGTGCTCCTTTTAACGAACCACAATCTTATCGGTCAGTATTACCCCGCTCACCGTTTTAAGGTGAAGAATGAACAGGCCTTTGTGGTTAAGATGGATCGTTATTTTTTCCGATCCGTCGCTGTTTTGGGTAAAGAAGATTTGCTCTCCTTTAATGTTGAAAATGGCAATTTCACGAATTTCCTGGATGTTATACAACGTAAAACGACCAGTAGACGGATTAGGTGCGATGCGGATACCATATTCTTCAATCGACGATACATACGTGTCGGGTGAAACGGTTACAATATATTTTCGCGAACGGATGGTCAGATCGGGGACCAAATCGTTGGAAACTTCGCAATAGTAGGTTCCGGCATCCGTCTCCACTGCGGTTTCTACCACCAAAGAACGGTAGGGGTTGTCGAGTAGGGCATCGTCCTTGTACCAGGTGTACGTGTTCTGGGAACCACCAATGGAGAAGTCCAGATTGAGTGTTTTGCCTATCACCACATTGATGGTAGTATCTTCCGGCGTTTTTTGGGGAGCATAAACCAAATTGTCCATTGAAGAGACCTGACCCATTAATGGTTCGAGGTCTTCAAAGGTTAGATAGTTGTCGGACACAAACAGGTTTGTGAGGCCTGTTACGGAAGAAAGATTGGAAAGTCCCGTCAGTTCATTTCCTGAAATATCCAGGAATTTTAATTCGGTTAGATTATTCATATCATCAGGCAAATCGCCTGTTAGGTAATTTTCTGACAAATCCAATACTTGTAAGGCCGTGAGGTCGGAGAGCTCAGGACAAAGTTTACCCGACAGGCCAACATTCTTCAGGTTTAGTTCGGTTACTCTGCCATTTTGGGTGGTCACGTTTTCCCAGGTATTCATAGGCCCGGTCAGCCAGTTCTCTTGAGCGGTCCAGTTTTCGCCGCCGCATTGGTTATATAGGGCGACCAGAGCCAGAGAATCGGTGGTATTGGCGCGGAAATGCACAGAAACGTTGAATTTCCATGAGGATAGGGTTAAGTTCGACACCAGATCATTGGTGGCTTCACAATAGTAAACCCCCTCGTGGGATAAGTCAGTATTTTCGATATATAGAACAGAGTTGCTGATGTCTAGTTGGTTATTGTCTTTATACCAGACATAATTGGTTTGCGTTCCTCCGGTAGGGAAAACCAGTTTAAGTGGATCGCCGGAATAAACAACAACAGATGAATCCTTGTCATAAGTCCTTTGCGGAGAATATCTGAATATTGAAAAGGATTCTTCCATTAATGGTTCCAGATCAGCAAAAGAGAGGTAATTATACTGTAAATAAAGGATTCTTATTGATTCAAGGGATTCCGGCAGGTGTGGTATGCCGGTAAGCTCATTTTCGTCCAGTTTAAGGTAGTAAAGATTAGTTAAATTGCTGATGTCCGGGAAGTTTCCGCTCAACTGATTAAATGCAAGTTCTAACCTTGAAAGAAACAAAAGGTTATTAATTGAATTGGGAATTGGGCCGTGTAAATCATTTGAGCTTAAAGACAGCTCTTTAAGATTGGTGAGATTCCCAATGGTTTCCGGGATTTCTCCTGAAAGGTCATTGGCGTTTAACTTCAGAGAATAAAGGTTGGATAAATTCCCAATATTTTCCGGAATGGTTCCGGATAATTTGTTCCATGAAAGATCCAGATATTCCAACTGAGTGAGATTGTCAATGTTGGCAGGTAATTCTCCGGAAAAATCATTTTGATTCAGGTTTAAGCTATTAAGATTTTTCAGATTGGTTATTTCACCCGGGATAGTTCCCTCCAATTCATTCCAGCTTAAATCCAACGTTTCCAATTCAGTCAGTTGGTGGATTTCTGCAGGCAGGCTCCCTGAAATATCGTTTGATGCTAAATTTAAGGTTTTAAGCTTCGACAAATTATCTAATTCCGGACACCATTCACCGGACAGGTTATTACTTTTTAGATTCAATTCTGTTACCCGACCATTTTCAACCGTGACGTTTTCCCATGTATCCAGTGGGCCTGAGAGCCAGTTTTCTTTGGCCTTCCAGGTTTCCCCTCCGTTTTGATTGTATAAAGCCACTAAGGCTAACGAATCGGTAGTATTGGCAGGGTATCTGACGAAAACTGTAAAATTCCCGGATTTAAATGTTAAATCAGGCACCAGATTGTTGGTAACCTCGCAACGGTAAACACCTGATGTGGAGGTGTCTGCATTGTTAATGATCAGAGAATATCCGGTGCTGTCGATTTTGATGTCATCACGGTACCAGATGTATTTGTTTTGAGATCCTCCAACAAAGAATTCCAGTTGCAGAGGTTCTTCCGGCAATAAAAGAATGGAAGTATCCTTACCTGCGGTTTTTTGAGGTGAGTATTGGAAGGCATAAAGCGAAGAAGCTTTGTCCATTAATGGTTCTAAATCTTCAAAATCGAGGTAATTGTTCGGTAGAAATACGTATTTTAATTGATCTAAAGATTCGGATAGGGAAGAAATATCAGAGAAATTATTATTTCCGATATCCAGAGTCAACAAATTGCTGATATCGCTGATATCAGGGAATGTGCCGTTTAAATTGTTGGATGAAAGATCCATATTGTTCAGAGACGTCAGGTTGTTAATGGTCGGCGGTACGGTTCCGGAAAGGTCATTGCCGCTCAGGTCAAGAAATTTGAGGTTGGTGAGATTCCCTATTTCAGCCGGGATTTCTCCTGTTAGGTTAGTCTTGAATAGATTAAGATTTTCCAATTGGTTTAGGAGGCCAATGTTAGCAGGTATCTCTCCGGAAAATTGATTATTGGACAAATTGAGATTCCTTAGTTGCGACAGGTTAGTGATTGCCGTCGGTATTTCTCCCGTCATGTCGGTCCAACTCAAATTGAGTTCTTCCAATTTAGTCAATTTGTCAATGTCTGAAGGAATACTTCCTGAAATATCATTGATGGATAAATTGAGTTTTTTCAATTCTGTTAGGTTGGTTAATTCTGCACACCATTCACCGGAAAGTCTGTTGTTCATTAATTTGAGTTCCACCACACGACCAAATTCAACGGTGACGTTTTCCCAGGTTTTCATAGGCCCGGAGAGCCAGTTTCCTTTAGCTTTCCAGTTTTCTCCGCCATTTTGATTATACAGGGCCACTAAAGCCATTGAATCGACGGGGTTGGCAGGATATTCAACAAATACCGAAAAAGTTCTGGAACGGATGGATAGGTCCGGTACCAGTTCGCTGGTTGCCTCACAATAGTAATCTCCTACTGTGGAAGTATCTGCATTTTCAAAGAAAAGAGAGTGACCCGCGCTGTCTATCTTGATGTCATTCCGATACCATACATATTTGTTCTGAGATCCTCCGAGCAGGAAATCCAGCTGAAGAGGTTGGCCGACTCCCACTACGATTGTTGTATCTTCATCCTTTGTTTTTTGCGGATGGTATGTGAAAATGGAGAAAGAAGGGGCGTAGCTCATAATCGGCTCCAGATCCTCAAAAGAGAGGTAATTGTTTTTTAAAGAGATATATTTAATCGATTCCAGAGAATCAGGAAAGAATAATAGGTCCGTAAAATTGTTGTCGGGCAAATATAAATATAACAAATCATTGAGATTGCTTATGCTTGGAAATGTTCCGCTTAAGTTATTTTTTGACATATTGATTACTCGAAGGGAGGTTAAATTTTTTATGGATTCGGGAACGGTTCCTGTCAGGTTGTTTCCAGGTATTGACAAATGCTCCAATTTCGTGAGGCTACCTATTTCGGATGTGATTTCACCGGATAGATTATTATTGCTAAGTTTGAGAGCCGTCACTCGTCCATCTTCAACGGTAATGTTTTCCCAGGTATTCAGCGGACCTGTCAGCCAGTTTTCTTTGTTGGTCCAGCTTTCACCTCCATTTTGGTTATATAAAGCCACCAGGGCCAGCGAGTCGGTTTCTCGGCTGCCGGTATCCTCACTTGATTTCAGTTCGGATTTTTCGGGTATTAAGTAGTTGGGGGAACCGGTAAAGGGGTTAATGGATTCTTCCGAAGAAGCACTTAACAGGTTAGGGTAAATGCCTATGCTTTTCGCATTAGCGGTTTTTGACAAACAAAAAAGCACGATAAATAGTAGTAAATAGTTTTTCATAAGAAATATAATTTGTGATTAGAGATTATGATTTAAAGTGTTAAAAACACATGTATATAGAAAATGTTCAAGGGGATAACAGGGTATTTGAACTCTTATGGAATTAATATATATGTAAATAATTTGTTTTGTATTGGATGGAATTATTACACCATTTGAGTTCTTCTATTTGTCATAATAGATGCGCTAATGCTCATGAGTTGTGTCCGGAAAGAATTGGGAAGTTATGGATTGCTGTAAGTTTAGAGGTTTCTGCAACAAAGAAGTTGATTGGTTTGTTAATAGTGTTGTTATCATGCCCTTTGGAATCTTAGGAGGCAGATTTATCATGAATAAAAAAAGTTGAAATGGAGAAAATGAAAAGCTTACTCTTATGTATGTTGGTGTTGGCATCAGCATGTAATACCAAGCCGGGCAACCGGTCAACGAAAGAAAAAGAAAATGCAATGAAAGATAAAAGTATTATTACTCAGACCGAGGCTCTGATGGGGCGTAAAAGTGACTTTGAGAAGAGCGCTGATGAAAAGATCAAGAAGATTTACGGCGAAGGATTAATGGCCGTGGCACAGAGCGGAGTTGTGGAGGCTGCCAAAAATGTGGGAGACAAGGCCCCCGATTTTACCCTTAAAAATGCGACAGGAGAAGAGGTCTCGCTTCAGGACTATCTGGCGAAGGGCCCTGTTGTGTTGGTATGGTATCGTGGCGGATGGTGCCCCTATTGCAACATTAATCTGCGGTTTCTGCAGGATGAGTTACCCAACATAAAGGCGCAGGGGGCAACCTTGATTGCCTTAACGCCCGAGTTGCCCGACCAGTCCATTTCCACAAGTGAAAAACATCAGCTCGACTTTGAAGTATTGAGTGATGTGGGCAACCATGTGGCCAGAGAGTATGGCGTGGTCTATAAACTTACTGATGAGGTAGCCAGAATTTACAATGAGAAATTTGACCTAAACAGTTACAACGGTGATACATCCAACGAACTGCCATTGGCGGCTACCTATATCATAAATTCAGATGGAGTAATTGAGTATGCCTTTCTGGATGCCGACTATCGAAATCGTGCCGAGCCCACTGAAATAACTGCCTTCCTCAAAAAGATGAAACGATAACTCTTCATCGCCGATAAAGCTATCCCATCGCACAGGGATGGCTGAAATAGACCTAAACGTAGATAAAATACCCCGGTACATCAATTCCTTTTTTTTCTCGAGGCAATAAATGGTTAGTTTGTAGCTTATCAGGTTAAAACTTATTGCCATGAGAAAATTATTGTTTTGGGTACTGGGGTGTTTTTTGATTATGCCCGTCAATGCCCAAGAGAAGAAGGACTGTGAGCCATCCGGTTTCATGTCTGCCGCGGAACGGAACGATTCGAAAGAGCTCTTCAAAGGCGCCGATTTTAGTGTTACCATTATAGGTTCGGGGAATCCTCTTTACAATCCCGAACGATCGGGACCCTCGGCTCTGGTACAGTTTAACGGTACCACATTTCTTGTGGATATGGGCAATGGCACAAGGTCCCAACTTGAAAAACTGGCATTGACGCGCCGATACGGACCTGATGCGCTGCTGATCACTCATCACCATTTAGATCATAACGAGGAGTTTATCCCGATGGTCCATCAACAGTTAATGGCCGGGAAGAGCTTCCTGATTACGGGCCCTCCGCCTATACGGAAGATGACCGATTATGTCGTTGAATTTTATCGGGAAGATCTCGAATACCGCATGAGCAACAAAGGGCAATCGTTCGATGCAAACAATATGAATGCGGTCCTCAAAGAGCTTGAGGGCGACCATTCTTTTACCTATAAGGGTGTTCAGATTACCACCACCGAAGTTCCGCATTCCATTTATACGCTGGCTTATCGATTCGATGCCAATGGAAAGTCGATTGTGATATCCGGCGATTTGACCTATAGCTCCAACCTGCCAAAACTCGCCAAAGGGGCGGATGTGCTGGTACTCGACTGCCAGGTCATCCGAAAAAGAGGCAATGGAGCACAAACGCAAAGTGTTTCGAGAACGAGTGCTCAACAAGGAAATGCCAGCAGGACCTTTCGACGAGAAAATTTGGCCGCCGCCAAAAGCCGGCCCGGAAACAGTGTCCATGCAACCATTGAAGAAGGTGCCAGGATGGCTGCCGAAGCAGAGGTTAAAACACTGGTCATCACCCATCTTCCCAACGTAGAAATCGACCAGGCAGCTACCAAAGCGAAAATTGCGGAACAGTTTAAGGGAGAGGTCATTATTGCAGGAGACTTCCTTACAGTTTCTGTCGATGGAAAGGTGTTTATGCTAAAATAATTTGGAGAGGCTTTCCATGATCAACTTAAGTTTGGCATAACAAGAAACTGCATCATCGTGCACAGGCAGAAGGGGATTTAAAAAAATTTCAGTGTTGCGGGATGGCATTTTTCTTCAGATTTCGACATAAAAGGCTTTAAAACAAACCAATAAAAAAATATACGCGAATGAGACGTCAAATATTATCTTTCTCAATGGTGCTTTGGGGCTGTTTAATGCCTGCTGAAGCACAAACCACTGAGGCTATAGGTCAGTACCCCATCGTGGATACCGGCCAGAAAAAATGTTATAACAATCAAACAGAGATTACCGCACCGGTAAAAGGAGAAGCATTTTATGGTCAGGATGCGCAGTTCGATGGTCTGCAACCTTCCTACACCGACAATGGTGATGGGACTATCACCGACAATGTGACCGGACTAATGTGGCAAAAAGGTTTTGAGGTGATGACGTATGCCGAAGCGGTGGAAAAGGTCAGATCCTTTAATCAGGCCAATTATACCGACTGGAGGATTCCTACCATTAAAGAAGCTTATTCTTTAATTCTTTTCAGTGGGGTAGATGTCAGTGCCAGGGATATGTCGAAGCTACCCCCTCTGGCAATTCCCTTTATTGATACCAATTATTTTGATTTTGAATATGGTGCCAACGGCGATCGTGTTATCGACACTCAAATGTTGTCATCAACCCTTTACACAGGTAAAACCATGGGGCGCAACACTACGGTCTTTGGCGTCAACTTTGCCGACGGGCGCATCAAAGGATATCCCGTCACTTCCCCGAGAGGAGATAAGATGTTTACCGTTCGCTTTGTCAGAGGGAATCACGATTTTGGTAAAAATAACTTCGTCGATAACGGTGACGCCACCATATCCGATGTGGCCACAGGTTTGATGTGGACGAAAGAGGATAGCAGGAAAGGGATGAACTGGGAAGAGGCATTGGCATGGGTTCAGCAAATGAATGAGCAAAACTATTTGGGATACAGTGACTGGCGACTTCCCAATGCGAAGGAACTACATAGTTTGGTGGATTATTCCGTTTCGCAGCGGGTGGACTCACAGCCTGCCATTAATCCTGTTTTTGAGGTGACTAAAATTAAAGATGAAGGTAACGGAGACAACGTCCCCTTTTATTGGACCTCTACAACCCATGTGGGGCAGAGAGGGGGCCGCAATGCGGTATACTTCTGTTTCGGTGAGGCAATGGGATTTATGAAAACCAGACGGAACAATAACGTTCAGCTCATGGATGTACATGGTGCAGGGGCTCAGCGAAGTGACCCCAAAGCCGGTAATCCCGACGATTTTCCTCAGGGACATGGCCCGCAGGGAGATGTTATCCGAATCTATAATTTCGTCAGAATGGTTCGGGATATTAAATAGATGTGGCGCCCTCTGTTTTGACAGATTGAGCGAACTGATGTTTTAGAAAACTTGATACTTATGAACCTGGAAAACAAATTAAAATCATTGAGCGCTTTTTCATTCAGTGCTTTAATAGTAATGGCTTCATTGGTGGGCTGTTCTAATGAGAGTATTGATGATACGGATCCTACAGATGATAAAGAGAACACAGATCATTTCGGAACCACCGGACCTATCACCGGTTTAACCTATCCAATAGTGGATACACAACAGGAATTTTGTTCCGACAATTCATCGCTGATTGACTGTCCCGAAGCTGGAGAGTCCTTTTTCGGGCAAGATGCTCAATATGCAGGTAATAAACCCAACTATACCGACAACGGCGACGGAACCATTACCGACAACGTTACCGGTTTGATGTGGGAACTGTCGATGGGTGAAAAAATATCTTTTGCCGAAGCTATTGAGAAGGCAGAAAGTTCTACGCTTGCCGGCTATACCGACTGGCGGGTTCCAACCATTAAAGAGTTATATTCACTCATCTTGTTCAGTGGGAGGGTTAATGGAGAAAAAGCTGTGGAGTTGTTTATTGATACCAACTATTTTGAACAACCTTTGGGCGATGTGTCAATAGGTGAACGGGAAATCGATGCTCAAACATGGTCGGCTACTCAATATGTCGGACGAACCATGAAAAACGATGAAACCGTTTTTGGCGTCAACTTTATCGATGGAAGGATTAAAGGGTATCCCAAATATTCCCCCGCGACAGGGGACCCCAATAAAATGTATTTTCGCATGGTTCGCGGCAATACCCAATACGGACAAAACAACCTTGTGGACAATGGCGATGGAACGGTGAGTGATTTGGCTACGGGATTGATGTGGCAAAAGGCCGATGATGGTCAGCCACGGAACTGGCAGGAAGCGTTGGCGTATGCCGAAACCCTGGAGTTGGCCGGATATACCGACTGGCGTTTACCCAATGCCAAGGAGCTGCAAAGTATTGTCGATTATTCCCGTTCGCCGCAAACAACCAATTTCCCTGCCATTGATCCGGTTTTTGAAACCACCGAAATAAATTATCCTGATGGGAGTGGAGGCCATTACCCGTTTTTCTGGACCAGTACAACCCATCAGGATGGGGTCAATCCCTATTCAAGTGCAGTCTATGTTGCTTTTGGGGAAGGACTCGGGGAGATGAACGGTAGTGTTATGGATGTGCATGGTGCAGGGTGTCAGCGCAGCGATCCCAAGAGTGGAGACCCGGAGGATTACCCTCAATATTTTGGTCCGCAGGGCGATATCCGATATGTTTATAACTTTGTGCGGTGCGTTAGGAATATCGATGAATAAAAAAGCGGTGACTATGTCCTAATGGTGAAATTTTTGTCATAGTTCGCTTTTGTTTTAAATCTAAGTTCCAACAATCCATTAATTTGCAATTTTAGAACAATAAGATTATTGAAAAGCATTGGTAGAATATTGTTGAAAAACCACCGGGAAAATATAATCTATGCCATGATTTGGCTATTTGTGATGTTTTTGCCGGTGTTTACACTTCAGGGAGCACGTGATTTTAGCAGCTCAAGAGTTTACATGGAATGGATTCGGCTGGTCCCTTTTCTCGTGGTTTTTTTAATCAACAACAGTTTGTTGGTTCCACAACTGTTACTGAAAAAGAGAACGTTGATTTATTTCCTTTCGGTTTCTCTTTTAGTGGCAGGAGTTGCCTTGGCCAGTCCCTACCTGAAGATATTCCAGGGACTTGTTTTTAAGTGGCTTGGCCAGGCCCCGCCGGCGTTTCCCCGTCGATTGCCGGGCTTGTCGGCCGAATACCGGCTGGCGACCAATGTGCTTATTTCTTTCCTGGTGGTGGGATTTAATAATGCCATAAAACTCTTGATTCAACGAGAAAAGGAAGAAAAAATACGGGAGCAGAAAGACAATATGCATCTGCAAACCGAACTTTCCTTTTTGAGGAATCAAATCAGTCCCCACTTTTTCATGAACACCTTGAATAACATTCATGCTTTAATCCGGTTCGATGCCGACCAGGCGCAGAAATCGGTTGTTCAGTTATCCACGCTGATGCGACATTTGCTGAATGAGTCCAAAAGCGGGACTTCAACCATCGGGAAAGAATTTGAATTCCTGAAATCGTATGTCGACCTAATGCGAATCCGCTATTCGGATAAGGTGCACATGGATGTTTCCCTTGATGTTAACGAAAAACATAAAACCATTCCATCTTTACTTTTTGTTTCGCTGGTGGAGAATGCCTTCAAGCATGGGGTCGATTCTTCCGTGCCTTGCTTTGTCTCCATCTCAGCACAAGTAATGGAGAATACATTGATTTTCGAAGTAAAGAACAGTAAATTGGCGCCTAATCAGCCATCGCCCGGGAAAACAGGGGTGGGGTTGACGAACCTCAAAAAACAGCTGATGTTGCTTTACCAGAACAATTATTCGTTGGATATTTCCGATGGCCAAAGGGAATTTGGCGTTATCCTGAAAATTCCGTTAAGTCATGATTAAGTGTATCGCCATAGATGATGAGCCTCTGGCCCTGCGGCAAATAACAGAGTATATCCATGAAACCCCGTTTCTGGAATTGGCCGGAGCCTTCGAAAATGCCATGGAGGCCATGGAATATTTGAGTAACCATGAGGTTGATCTTATGTTTGTGGATATCCAAATGCCTAAAATCAACGGCATTGAACTGGTTAAGGCTTTGTCGCCCCGCCCGGACATCATCTTTACCACAGCTTACAGCGATTATGCCATTGATGGCTTTAAGCTGGATGCACTGGATTACATCCTGAAACCCATCGACTATGCTTCGTTCGTTAAGGCTGCCAATAAAGCCCTTTCCCATTTTAAACAGAAACATTTGGAGGAAAAACTGAACTCTACCCCCAGCCACATCTTCATTAAGTCGGAGTATAAAATAATTCGCATTGAACTGGATAAAATCCGATACATCGAAGGCAACAGAGGCTATCTGCGGTTCTTTCTTGAAAATGCCAAGCCGGTGATGACCTTGCTGAGCATGAAAAAGATCGAAAGCATCCTTCCGCCTGATTCTTTTGCCCGGGTACATCGGTCTTATGTCGTGAATCTTAATAAAATAACAATGATTGAACGATCTCAGATTATCTTTGACGAGGTTCGGATCCCCATCAGTGAGCAATATAAAGAAAGAGTACAGGGATATATCGATGATAACTTTGTGATTTAATAAGTTAAACCCGAAAAATGCATTAGAAAATCTATTACGAAATAAAATTGCTGCCAATCAAGTCGCAAGCTAACTTGTTTCCATTCACCATAGCGATGCTATGCCTCATTTCAACAAGTTCTTGATTGATTGCTCTTTTAATTCTCATGACGAAGTTCCAATGCATTATTCGGGTTAAAACGGTCATTTTTTATCGTCATTATATTTTTCTTTTTCCGGCATTAGGGCATGGACCATGGCGGTTTTCTTTCTCTTGAAGATGAAAAACTTATCTCAACATACAACCGCAAGTCACTTTCTTTGTTATTTTTGTGGCACTACCTTTTAATGATTATTATGGGAATCTCAGAAAAACCGGAAAATGTTACCAAGCAGGAGCTGCTCGATCGACGATATCTGGCCATGGCCAGAATATGGGCACAAAACAGCTACTGCCGCCGCCGGCAGGTGGGGGCTCTGCTGGTACGCGACAAAATGATTATCAGCGACGGATATAACGGGACACCCTCAGGCTTCGAAAACGACTGTGAGGACCACAACAACAAGACAAAGCCTTACGTATTACATGCTGAAGCCAATGCCATCACCAAAGTGGCACGATCGGGCAATAGCTCCGATGGCGCCACTCTCTATGTGACCTCTTCGCCTTGTATCGAATGTGCCAAGCTCATCATCCAGGCCGGCATCAGAAGGGTGGTCTTTTCCGAAAAATATCGGGTAGAAGACGGCATCAACCTTTTGAAACGGGCCCATATCGAAGTGGTGCAGGTAGAGGAAGAAGGATGATCACCTCGACGCTGTTTTGGGTATAATATTTGATAAGAAAAAAGGTCATTGCCGTGTCGGGAGTATCGGTTGAAGCCCCTGACGCGCGGGTTGTCTCTGATATTTACAGACGGTAACCTTGTGCCATTGTTGACCAACAGAACCTTATCCCACCATCCTGACGGGTAGCAACAAATCATAATAGAAGAAATAAGATGACAGAACAGAAAAAAAACACTTCCAGACAAATTTATTATCCTATCATACTGGCCATCGTTCTGGTTTTGGGAATGTGGGTGGGCCGCATCACCATGCCTGCCGGCGCAGGCGATCCCGGACGGCGACTCTTGCTGTATCCGCAATCGGGTAAGATTCAGTCCATCATTGACCTGATCAAAGAGCAATATGTGGATAGTATTAATGTGGATAATCTTGAAGAAAAGGTTATTCCTGAAGTGCTCAAAAACCTTGACCCCCACTCTGTTTACATTCCTCCCAAAGATCTGCAAGCCGCCAACCAGGAACTGGAAGGTAAATTCGGAGGTATCGGCGTGGAGTTCAGCATGCAGAACGATACCGTCATGGTTATTAGCGTGGTGTCGGGTGGCCCCTCCGAAAAAGTGGGAATCCTGCCCGGCGATCGCATCATTACGGTTAACGACTCGGTAATTGCCGGCGTAAGCATGCCGACCAACGATGTCGTGGGGATGCTGAGAGGTGATATTGGAACCAAAGTAAATGTCGGAATAAAAAGAAAAAACAGAAATAAACTCATCAATTTTGAGATTACCAGAGGCAGTATTCCGTTATACAGCGTGGATGTCTCCTATATGATCGATGATTCCATCGGCTATGTGAAAATCAATCGTTTTGCACGGAACACTTATCAGGAACTGTTAGGGGCCCTGGCAAAACTGAAAGCTCACAGTTGCAGTCATGTTATCGTTGACCTGAGAGGAAACTCGGGGGGGTATCTGGACATTGCCATCAGCATGGTCAATGAATTTTTGGATAGGGGCAATATGATTGTTTACACCGAAGGAGTCCACAGCCCAAGACAGGAAGTGCATGCCAACGGCAGCGGTTCCTGTAAAGATATGGACGTGACGGTGTTGATCGATGAATTCAGTGCTTCGGCCAGCGAAATCTTTGCAGGCGCCATGCAGGATAACGACCGTGGGTTGGTCATCGGTCGCCGATCGTTTGGAAAAGGACTGGTACAGCAGCAGTTTCCCTTGCCCGATGGTGGGGCCCTCAGACTTACCGTGGCCAGATATTACACCCCCAGTGGGCGTTGCATCCAGAAGCCTTATACCAAAGGCATAGAAGATTACTATAAAGACATTTTCTATCGCTACGAACATGGCGAATTCTTCAACAGAGACAGCATCACCGTTAATGATTCACTGGTCTACAAAACTTTGGGCGGACGTATTGTTTACGGGGGTGGCGGTATCATGCCGGATGTTTTTGTGGGAAGAGATACCACCCATTTCACCGACTACTATTTCAACCTCCGGGAGTCGGGATCTATCTACAAATTTGCGCTCGATTATTCCGACCGCAACCGGAACGAACTATCCAGGTTTGAAACCGTTGATGAGTTGAAGGCTTATCTCGACAGCCAACCCATAGGCGATTTATTAGTGGCTTTTGCAAAGAAAGAAAAGGTGAAATTCAATGCGGCACAATATCAGATATCCAAAAAACTCATCGTCAATGAGACCAAGGCCTACATTGCCCGAAACATCCTGGACAATGAAGGTTTTTATCCCATCATCAGAGAGCAGGATGAGGTGTTGAATAAAGCTTTGGAAGTGATAAAAAGCGGGGTGAGAGATTCTATTTTACATACAGTAGAGGATCCGGCAGATGAGGCTGAAGTCAGCCCTGCCGCTGCCTTGTAGATGAGGAATTGGGGAAACGGAGCCGGATCGGTAGGTATTAAAGGCTCCTGATGTTAATTTAAATTGTGAGAGGAATGTTGTTTCGAGTTATTATATATACCATACTAATTTATTACCTGATCAAACTGATTGTTCGGTATCTGTTTCCTTTCTTTATTTCGCGACAGGTGCGAAATATGCAAAACAGACAGGAGAGGGCACAAAAAGATTTCGTTAATCAACGAAAAAAAGAAGAGGGTAAAGTAACCATCGAGTACACCCCCGGCAGCTCCAAAACATCTCAAAATAAAGGCCCCAAAGGTGAATATGTGGATTACGAGGAGATTGAATAAGTAGAAATATTTTTCGTTGAAGGAAAGATTTGAGTCCTACCCATCATTTTGGGTGGGACTTTTTGTATTAATTCACCAGAACTTTTTTCCTCATTCAGAATACCCTTGTCAAAAAGGCTCCTATGGCTAAAAGGGTTAACCCGAAAAATGCATTAGAAAATCTATTACGAATTAAAATCGCTGCCAATCAAGTCGCAAGCTAACTTGTTTCAATTCACCATAGCGGTGCTATGCCTCATTTCAACAAGTTCTTGATTGATTGCACTTTTAATTCTCACGACGAAATTCTAATGCATTATTCGGGTTTAAAGTAACGGGTATGCAAGGGTTTTAAGCCTTTATGCCTTCATTTTTATCACAACCTTGCTTCGTTATGCCCGGTTCATGCGCAAGGATTACGAAAAAGATGCTTATGGAACGGGAATTTGATGCGCATGAAATTATAAAATGATGCGCATCATTTGGACAAATGATGGGCATGAAACTGCCGGACGATGGGCACGAATTTTTTGTTCGAAAAGGACAAATTGGAGCGCTGCAACCAGATTCGAGTGGTGCAGTTGTGTTTGTGACGAAAAGAAAAAGGAGGAAAACAATTTTATTTTCCTCCTTTTGAGTTTTATTCGAGAATGGTTACCCAACCATACGGATCGGGCTCATCACCATACTGAATGGCTCTTAATTTATGATACAGCTTTGTGCTGATGGGTCCGGGTTTGCCGTCTTTGGAGAAACTGTAAGATTTGTTGTTGTCCAGGTCGTCGATTTTACCCACCGGACTAATTACCGCTGCGGTTCCGCATTGTCCCACTTCCTCAAAGGTGCCTATTTCTTCGAAAGGAATAGGACGCCGTTCGGTTTTCAGGCCCATATCCTGCGCCATCTGAATCAGACTTTTGTTGGTGATGGACGGCAATATGGAACGCGATTCAGGGGTGATATAGGTGTTGTTTTTGATGCCAAAGAAGTTGGCAGGTCCGCACTCATCAATGTATTTTTTCTCGCGACTGTCGAGATACAATACCGCTGAATAGCCTTTTTCTTTGGCCAGCATACCGGCTCTCAGACTGGCTGCATAGTTACCACCCACTTTGATGTTTCCGGTACCTTGGGGTGCTGCACGGTCATATTCCCGCATCACCGCAATGTTGGTGAGCTTAAATCCTTCTTTAAAATAGGGACCTACCGGAGTAACAAACACCAGAAACAGATATTCATCGGCCGGCTGAACCCCCACTTTGGGACCGCTACCAATCAACAGAGGACGGATATAAAGCGATGCTCCCGATTCATAGGGCGGGACAAAATGCGCGTTGAGCTTTACCACTTTCTTCACCGCTTTGACAAACAGCTCTTCCGGCACCTCGGCCATCATGATGCCGTCTGACGAGGATAACAAACGACGTGCATTATCTTCTATCCTGAAAATTCTGATCCTGCCGTCTTTTCCCCTAAAGGCTTTAAGGCCTTCAAACGCTTCCTGTCCGTAGTGCAGCGCCGTGGCCGCCATGTGAATGTTGATCTGAGAAGACGATGAGACTTCCAACTCGCCCCATTTTCCGTTGCGATAATAACACCGAACATTGTAGTCGGTATCCAGATAACTGAATGATAAATTTGACCAGTCTATATTCATGATAAATTACTTTACTATCCGTATTTAGAGAGCTTAAAGTTAAGGATTTTTCCGTAATGGTACATGAGGATTGTTAGGTTCGGGAAAATTTATTTTGGGAAAGATTGTATTATTAGTGATTCATAAAGGAGGATGGAAACTGTGTTGATTTGAGAGGAGAACCAATAATAAAGGTGAATCATTGATACGTGATGTCATCCCGGCAAAAAAACGCCTATCGCATCGAATTGGCCCTTTTGCACCAATAGGATTACCGATGGCTGCTTTTAAATTTATTCCCATCTGCCCGAAGTGTCACCCCCGGTTGGGGATGTCACTTTCGGGCAGGTGGGATATTAGTAAATCATTGAAAGCGCAAACAAGAATGGTTGAGAACCTTTGAATTGTGGCGCTGCATGAAACTAACGAAGGGTGAAAAGGTGATCAAGCCCGGTCATTGACCCAACTGTTCCGCCCTTCCATGATATGCATTCGAATCGTTTTTTTGATTGATTGACAAAATCTACTTTCCTTTTGGGTTGTTTACGCTAAAACTCCAATCTCCGGGCAGTAATTTGAATTTTATATACGCATCTGTTTCTTCATAGAACTGCACTCCCTTTTTAGCAAAAGCTTTTCGTTTTTTCAGGAATTTTTTTGAATTGACCCTAATATTCTCCAACGAGATGTTGTCTTTGCCTATGGATTTGGGAATGCCCATTATACAAACTGAATTGTTGGGGACGATGATATGCTGGGCAATCGGTTGCCCATTTTCGGCAACTTCGATACCGGCAGTAATTTTTCCCTGAGGCGAAGGGACGCTTCCGGATATAGAGGTTAAATCGCCCGGGTTGGGCATAAATTCAAATTCTAAATAGCCGGGTTTTATTGGTTTAATGCCTAAATAATAACCGCCCAAAAGGTAAACCGGTCCGGCCGACCAAGCATGATTGTTGCTGTTTTTGGCGGGGAATTCTTCCCATAAAGTAGAGGACCAGCTGGAAATCATTTCCGAAAAGCGGTTCCTGATTCTATGTAAGGTTTCGGTAGCATCCAGCTCAATCATGGCCAATTCGACGTACATTTCCTGATAGGGACTTGCATTGTATTTCGTTTTTAAAACCTCCAATACCTTCTCTTTTTTATCCGGACCAACCATATTGGCAATAACCGCCCAGGCATTGCTGCGGTCATCTATAACCTCTGACTGGATGCCATCTTTGTTGCCAAACACATAACCCTCCGGACGCCAAAAATAGCGGTCGAAATTGGCTTGTACCTTTTGTCTGAGGGCCTCATAATAGTTGATGTCTGAGGTTTTCCCAATGACCTCTGCTATATTTATCATACTCGACAAAAGATGAATATACATGGCGTTGCAAATGGTGTTTGCACTCCCATCCTGAACATCCCGATTGTTGCCCCAGTCAATCCAGTTCCACAGATTCCAACCTGCCGATTTTTCCAGGATTAACATGCCATCCTCATTGGCGGTGGAAGCACACTTTTGGACAAACTTTTTGGCATAGGGATACAATTCTTCAATTAGGGCTTTGTCGCCGGTATAGAGATAATATTTCCAGAATAAAGCCACTGCTGCAATGTTTTGATCAGGGAGATTAAAGGCTTTTCCCGGTGCTGTAGTATAAAGCGATCCATCCTCTTTTTGGGTGTACATGAGTTCGCGATAAGCCTTTTTGGCCATTTTGGTGCTTTCCTGATCATAGAGATAGAATGAATACAAAATCTGTTCTGAGACATCGCCCCACCACTGGCCACGCTCTCGGTCAGGACAATCGTAAAAATAATCCCGCATGCAGACCAGAGAGGTGTTTCTGCACTTCTCCCAAAGGGTGTTCAGATTTTCATCGTTGGAATGAAAAGAACCAATGAATTCCGTATTATATGAAGTCTGTCTGAACTTTAATTCGATAATTTCCACTTCGTCGGTGACATTGGTGAAATGGTATTCCACTTTGTGCTGACTGGAGTTTTGCCATGCCAGGCATTCAAAAGCCTGAAGACCTTCTCGGGTGATATAATCCTGATAATAAAAGTCATTCAAGGTCATTCTGATGTTAACACCTGCCGGTGCCTTCACTTTTAGGTAGGGTGTTCCTTGAATGTTAAGAGCCAGTTTGCCAACAATAACGGTATCCTTAGTTATATGGGTTGGAAAGGCCGCTTCATTTAAAAAGGGCTTAAGTCCATGGTCTTTAAAGAAAGGAATTGTTCTGTGCTTGAGTTGATTCCATGGCGCCACCGGAGGAACTCCTTTTTCGGAGGCGAACGACCACTCTGAATCATCAAAGCTTAACTGATGCCAGTCCGAATTCCCAATTCTTGCATCAAAGGTGACGGGATAAGCCAGCCATTTATTGTCGTTCCACTGTTTTAAGGGTTCTTCAGAATTGCCATAGGCGACATCACTGGGTTGTGAAAGGGTAAAAGTTTCATTCTCTCTCGCACACCGGATCCATGGCCCGGTGCTTCCGGCGGGTTTGTGGTAGCCGGCTTTTTCCACACCGGCCGTAGGGTCGCCACCAAAAGGATCATTGGAAAACAGGATGGAGCCAGTAACATTGTATTTATATCGAAAAGCGCCTCTAAGAAAGGCTGAATCGACCCGTATTTTCCATGTTTTATCGGAGACGACTCGTTGTGGCTTGGTGCCTGTTAACTGCATGTCGAAGAGAAACCCACCGTCTGCCAACATCCTTTGGGTGTAGCATTCCGGACCTCCTTTATGCCATACCAATGCGCAAATGATATTTTCTCCGGCATGAAGAAACGGCGCCAGATCTATTTCGTCATAATAAGTATTGTTTAAGTCGGGACGTACTTCCAATCCACCATCATTAACCACTAATGAATCATTGATAAACAACCAGTATTTATTCTCTGCAGCAATGCGAGCAATGGCGGTTGAGGGCTGTGAGTCCAGATGTATTTTTTTCCTGATATCCACCCAGGTATTATTCGGACCTTTTTGAGATGTCCAGATCCAATTTGCTTTCCAATCGGTAAATTGTGCATTGGCAATGAATGTCTGGAATAAAAAATGGGGAACCAATAGAAGTAGAAATTTACCCAACTTATTCGGGTACTTAGTTTTAAATGAGGTCATTTTCAAAGATTAAATAAATTGCGTTAATAATGGTTGCCTAAAATAGTAAGAAAATGAGAGAATCGCTTAATATTCCTTTTGGTTGTTCATACGCTGTTTAAAATATTGCTTTACATTTTGAAAGATTAAGTGGGAACTTTTTGGTAGGTAGTGTGGTTTTAGCTTATTTACCAGACTCCTTGAAGGAGCAGCGATAAGCGAAAAGCCTGTCGGTTTTTTCGTTGGTGTTTGGATTGGATTCGAACCAAAATGCTAAATTTGACAGAGATTTTTGCAAAGTGGACGGATCTAAGTAATGGGCTGAAGGAATTGGCAAGACACGATTATGCACGTTCCTGATGGGACAATCTTTTTTGTTAGGCTCGATTCATTGAAGCGAAAGAAAACTTAAAGCCAGTATTTAACTTGGCGTACCATAATAATGGACACTAAGGATCAAAACATATTAAAGGATAGAAAGCTCCTTGCTCTGGTGGCGGGGATGGTCTTTCTGGTGGTGCTTTCCTCCTGTACGGTGCGTAAGTTTATCAGTTACGAGCTGGATCTGCCTTTTATTAAACTGCTTAATCCCTCCAGGGCGACCATTCATACCGGGGCACATTGCAGCCTGGATGAAATGCGGGTTGGTTATCATTCGTTAGAACAACCGAGCGTTGATACCTCTTTGTTGACTTCTGTAACCGCCGAAGTTGAATATTCTTCACCCGACTATCCATCTGCCATTCCGCTGTTTTACCCGTCTCAGGGATGGCCGCTGTCCTTGAAAATACCGGTCTATATTCTTTTTAAAAAGATAAAAGATTGGATTTAATCCTTCTCTTCACGACCATTTAATGGGCCTGCAGCCAGCCTTTAATAGGTGGTAGATATCGGTGGTTTCCGGGCGTGGAAAGAGGATATCTGATGGAGGCGTTTCAGCAGGTGCTATTTCCCAATTTATCAAGAATAATTAAGTTGTGACTTCAAGTGTAATCTTTTTGTTTTAGAATGCTTTAAATAATTGAATCGAAGCTGTTTCCCTAAGACTTGTTGCCATAGGGAGGACGTTCAGTTTCGAAAAAAGCGTTGACACAATCAAACTATTATGAGTATGAATACCAATAAAAATCAACCATTGAACGAAAACGGAGGTTTGTATATCCTGGCCTTACGACTGGTGGTAGGGTGGACCTATTTCTCAGCCTTTTGGAGAAGATTGATTTTGGCGGACAAATTAAACCCTGAAGCGGCAGGGTATATCGGGGAGAAGTTTAACCATTTTTTGCCCAATGCATTGGGGATAAAGCCGATCATCGAATATCTGGTGACGCATCCCGACCTGTTGTGGTGGGCCATGGTCGTTTTTACAGTTATTGAAGGGGTGGTAGGGTTGCTTTTTATGTTTGGCATCCTGACGCGCTTGATGAGTATCGGTGTTTTGAGTCTGGCCACCGGCATTTTAATGGGATCGGGGTGGCTTGGCACCACCTGCCTGGACGAATGGCAGATTGGGGTATTGGGCATAGCTGCCGGCTTTACCATCTTTTTCACCGGAAGTGACAAATATTCCCTGGATTATTGGCTGCTGAAAAACAAGCCGGGAATTGGCAGCCAAAGGTGGTTTAAGTGGTTAGGGTCCGGCTCGCTGCCCTTAAACCATTCCTTGCTGAGCAAAATGGTTCTTACGGGATCTCTGGTAATTATATTCATTACGCTTTTTACCAATCAGTACTTTCATGGGGGAGTATGGGGTTCGTTGCATAATAAATCGGTGAAACCCCTGGTTGAAATTGCGAATGCAAAGATAGAGGCGAATACCCTTTCTTTTGAGGTTTTCCGCTCGCAAGGGGTGGATGTTTACGGATCCTTTCTGATCGGCATCAGGTTGGAAGATGAAAACGGAGAAGTGGTGTTGAAGCTGGATGGCGATGCATTAGCTTCGTTTCCGGAAGAGAGTATCACCAATCAATATGTCACCAAAGTGAAGCCGGGGAAACACAGTCTCATTATTCCTCTTGGAGCGAGAGCCATCCTGACCATTAAGGATTCCCGGCTGAAGGAGGTGCCGGAAGGCAAATACAGAGTGGTCTTGACCGATATTAGCGGGATTGAATGGAGTCGTGAAACAGAAATATAAGGTTGCCTGCGGTTCGTGGAAAAATATCCCGCGCAACGTTTTTTGTTTTTATGCGTCCGGGAGTTAGTTCAAACAATTATCTTACCGGGTCTTCTCTATGATGCCGGAAGCCCGGTAAGATTTATTTTGTAAGGGTCTCTTTACTTCTTGTTTTTTTCGTTGCGCTGCTCCAATAAAAAAGCAATTAATAACCCCAAGCCGCCAAAGAGGAGAACGGTAGCACCATAAACAATGCTTTTCGTTTCTCTTGCCTGCCATGAATCATTGAATAGAATATCATTGCCCCAGGAGCCCAGAATATAAAATCCGGTCAACAATCCTAAGCCAACACCCAAAAGCAGACAGGCAATTTTCAGCGTGTTATAAGAATGGTTGTGCGGGACGGTAGACAGGTAATTTTTCTGCCATAACTCGGCATTGAAGTTACCATCCATTTTATCAATGATCTTTAAACGTTCTTTCCGTCGTACAAACAGTTCGAACAATTTGTAAATGCCCAGGGTGATCATTCCCACAATCAAAGGAATCATAATAAAATCCATAATAGCATAAGATTAAAAGTGAATAAATCGATTCTTTGCCCGTTTTGACGCCGGTAACATCGATTGGTTACAACCGGAATGGGATGAAAAAGCTTTTATGTGGTTTCTGTAACCAAAAGCCATTGGATGCGTCAAAAAAAGCAAGATGGAAGAAACGAATGAGACAATCGTGATAAAACGGGTTCTGGAAGGAGATGTGCAGGCATTTTCATCCATCGTCAGGTATTATCAGAAGCCGGTTTTTTCATTAATTGTCCAGATTGTCTCATCCAAAGAAGAAGCGGAGGAGTTGACTCAGGATGTATTCCTGAAAGTTTATAAAAAGCTGAACACCTTCAGAGGACAATCAAAACTGTCAACATGGATTTATCGCATAGCCTGGAATTCGGCCATCTCGCATGCTCGCAAAAGAAAAATTGTCGTTTCGGTGGATGATGACCGACTGTTTGCATCTATTCCGGATGAATCGGTTGATGAGCTGCTGAATAAGGAGCAGAATGAACATCTGATTGCACAGCTCGAAAAAGCAATAGGGGAATTAAATCCCGAAGAAAGATTATTTTTGTCGTTGTATTATTTCGAGGACAAACCGGTTGCCGATGTGGCGGAAATAACCGGCTACACCACCGATAATGTCAAAGTAAAGTTATACCGCATCCGCAAAAAAGTGGTAGCCTTAATCAATAAATATGGAGATGAAGAAGGATAAAGCAATAGAACAGGCCCTGAAAAATCAGGTTGAGACTTTACCGGCAGGGTTTGAGGCAAGGGTGATGGAAAAGGTATTTATTGAAGCCAGGAGGAAGGAACGACGTAGTTATGTTCTTAATCTGCTGCTGATAAGTATTATCTCTTTGGGGATGTTGGCAGGCATCTTTTTCTTATTAAAAGAGCTCTACTCATTTAATGTTGGTGAACTCATATCTTTTAATTTCTTTTCTCTGAAAAACAAAGATTTCTTCTTGTTCTACTTTTACATAGCTTTTCTCATTTTGGGATTATTAGGTGTGGATCATTTTTTACGTCAGTGGGTTAAAAAAACCAAAGGTAGTTATTGATGTTGTCTCATCTTTGTTGGAAAAAGACAGAGGGCACCCATTCAAGAGAGCGCAATCCCGTTTTATATTGTTGAAAAGAATTTCTAAGGACAAGGGAATTCATTTCCCATTGCCGGGGGAATTCGTTTCCCATTACCGGGGGAATCTGTTTCCCATAAGAGGGGGAAACCTAGTCTCATGGTAATGGGAGATAGAATGCACCAATTATTTT
The DNA here is from genome assembly GCF_052400625.1 of Thermophagus sp. OGC60D27. NCBI lineage: Bacteria > Pseudomonadati > Bacteroidota > Bacteroidia > Marinilabiliales > Marinilabiliaceae > Thermophagus > Thermophagus sp. OGC60D27. Next base: position 280,574 of record NZ_JBQTGH010000002.1, on the reverse strand, counting down.
GATTGCTTTATGTGCGGTGAAATGAGTTTGGCGTGGGAAAAGCAATGGCCGCTTCCACTTCTATTTGAAGAAGAGCAGGAGGGCCGAGGCTGCAATAACCACGGTGACAAAAATTCTGAATTCTCGTTCGGGGATGAAGCGTACCAGATATTTACCGGTAACGGAACCGATCCATACGGCGGGCAACATCACAAAATTCAGCTGAAAGGTTTCCATTGAAATGGATTTCCACACAAAGAAATGAAGTGGAATTTTAAGCAGGTTCATGCTCAAATAGAATACTGCTCCGGTAGCAATAAAACTATTTTTTGGCAGGCGCATCGACAGGAGATAGAGGTTAAAGATAGGGCCGGCGGCATTGCCGATCATGGTGGCAAAACCACCCGTAACACCCAAGATGCGGGCAAACCAGTTTTTGCGGGTAAACCCATCCGGGCCACCTGAGTAGTCACGGTAAAAGATTAAAGCCAGACATGCCAGAACAGAAATGCCAATGACATTGCGGAACTGATTGTCGGTGATCATTTCGCCCACTATCAACGCCAGAATAATGCCTGCCAATGCATAGGGGTAAAGTTTTTTAATATGTTCCCACCTCAAATTTTTGTAATAGTAGCGGATGGCAAACAAGTCGCCAAAAACCAGAAAGGTTACCAGTAGCCCTGCTGATGCCATGCCCCCGTAAAAATGGGCCAGTAAAGGGATGGTGACCATGGCAATGCCTTTCAGCCCACTTTTGGACAACCCCACCAGCAATGCGCTGACTAAAGTGGCCAACCAGGTCGTCCAGTCGGTATGTAAAGGGTTTATTATTGATTCTATCATGTTGCAAAGAAACAAAAAAAGAGGCAGAATAAACGGAGCCTGAAATGAGCATACTCAGTAGGGAGGATCACCAAAGAGTAGGTAGCAAACTTTATATCATGCGAAGTTCCGTCCGATCAATCCCTTTAATTAACTCCATACGAATGGAAACAGGATTGACGGGCAATAACTAAATATTCAAGAGAAAACCTCCGAATGAGCAGAAGCATTTTGCAGATTTTTTTCTGTTAGATCTCTGATCACTTTAGAGGCCGCCATAAGCCCAAACAGTGCCGGCATGTAAGAGATGGTTCCTACTGTTGTTTTTTTGTTTCGTTCCGCTTGAGTGAATACCACGGCCGACTTTGGAACGGGCTCGGGGCTGAACACTACGTCAAACCCTTTTTTGATATTAAACTTGGTGAGCCGTTTACGAACCATACGTGCCAGCTTACATTGGTATGACCGGCTGATGTCGGCAATTTGAACCTTATCTGGATTGATTTTACCTCCGGCACCCATAGAGGAGATTAAACGGTGATTTTGGCGCATGGCCGCAACAATAAGTGACACTTTGGGATGGAGCGAGTCTATGGCATCCACCACATAATCGAAGGATTGATTCATCAGCACATTAAAATCATCCCCCGTATGAAAGTGAGGAAGCAGATGAAGGATGATGTCGGGATTGATGTCTCGCAGGCGGGCCGCCATCACCTCAGTTTTGGCGATGCCTTGAGTGGAGACCAGAGCCGGCAGTTGTCGGTTGCGATTGGAAGGCATCACCACGTCTCCGTCGATCAGGGTGAGTTGTCCGATGCCGGAGCGGGCCAGCATTTCTGCACACCAGGATCCCACGCCTCCCAGGCCGGCTACTAGTACGTGAGATTGTTCCAGTTTTTTAAGATTGTCTTTTCCAATTATCAGTTCGGTACGTTCCAACCACTCCATAAAAAATCTATTCAACTATGTCTCCAAAAAGGTGTTTGAAATTATTCTTAATAGCATGTTCCAACTTTTTAACCGACGTCCCTCTGATCTCAGCAGCTCTGATGTAGATGGCTGAAATAGATTTATTGGTATGGTCGGTTTCCAAAAAGAGACGATCAATAGGAATGTCTCTCAGTGACTCAGCAGCTTTACTGTCGGGGTAAAGGATTCTGGGACCGAAGGAGAGGTAAAAGCCTTCCCTAATTAATTGTTCCATCTCCATGTTATTTCCGTTGAATCCATGAATAATCCAAGGTTGCTGAGGTTTCCGTTTTTTTCGTAAGCTCAGCACTTCGTTGTTGGCTTTTACGGAGTGAATGATCAGGGGTTTCTTAAAAGTTTCGGAGATGTCGATTTGTTGACAGAAAATCTGTTTCTGAAGTTCCAGTGCCGGACCTTTTACTTTATCCAGTCCTGCTTCTCCAATGGCAATTACTTGCTCGTTATGGGCGGTCTCTTTCACTTTCTCAAGCAGATTCTTTGTGTCGGTGTTGTGAATGTACCAAGGATGGATACCATAGGACAACCAGATATTGGAGGGACATTGCTGCAAAGGTTCGGGCGCCACACAACTGACAATAGCAATTTCCGGTTCGGTATCGGCAGGAGGGAAGTGGGTATGAAAATTTATGTATTTCATTCGTATATAATTTATTTAAGTCATTGGTCGAATGGAACTCGCATGTCTGAATCAAATTTATACATGTCCTTTTGTGGCAAAAGCCGCCATGCTCGTTTCATCCGTATAAAATTAGGTTAATTCATTGGTCTGAAGGAACTCGCATGGCTTTAATAGGCACTTGTTTTTATTAAATGTGGAAAGCCTTGTTGCCATGCTCGTTTGTGTCGATTAAAACTTCGTTTGATTGATTGGCCGAATGGGATTGGCACGGCGGAGTGAAAACCTATTCTTATTCCCGAATAGTTGGGACATTGGGTGTGGAAAGCTTCGCCATTTTCAATTAATCCCGGGCAGACTTTTCCAACATTCCATTTTTCGACAAAAAACCCTTCTAACCTTCTCAAAGATAGAAAAAAGTATAAAGGGGTAGGTGGAATTTTCCACCTACGACCCTATGAGATATATTGTTGAACCTTTTTTTTTGAGTAAAGATTATATTTTTATGATTTTTGTCATGGTGCAACAACCGTTGTTGTGGCCCCCTGGGTTCTGGCTCGAATGGTGTGATTGTACATATCTTCTACCGAAACAGGTGGAAGATAGAAGGTTCCGGGAAAGGCGGCATGGACCACCACGACAAACTGTTTACTCTGTCCGGCGGGTAAATTGAAATAGGTGAGGACTCTGTCGTCGCGGATGTCTCGGTAGTCAGGCAGATCATCGTCTGTTAAATGAATCCCTTCCAGGCGTGTATTCCGAATTTCCCATCCGGAAGGCATCATGCTGGTTAAGGCAAGGTGAGAGGCATCTCCTGCCGAGCCGGGATTGGTCACCCTTACAATATATTTAATATCGGTTCCCTGTTCGATTCGAAGAGGATTGACGGGTTGATTGTCGAGGGTAACAAAACGTCGTTCAATGATGAGATTTTCTGACCATTCGGCTGTATCAATACCACCGGGAGTTCCATTCATCATTAGAGTCACAAAGAGTTCTTTATCGGAAAGGTTGGAGACCTCAATGTTTCCATTTAGGACAGAATTGAAGAGGAGGTCTCGTTGCGACAGTGGTTTGTCCGACCCAATAGAAATGGTTTCTCCTCCATTGATAGAATAGGAGAATTGAAGCGAAGATTCCCTGGTATGATTACCGGCAAAAGCGATTACACTCATGAGCGACCAGGCGGTGGTCTGGGTGCTGTACCAATGTTCAGAGCTGAGGGCGCGTGCTGTCTCTTGTACCAGAGGAAGAGCTTCCTCTTTACGGTTGAGAAGGTTGAGCGTATAAATTAAAATTGCTTTATCCCTTAAAGAAGATCCATAGGTTTGAGGAAAAATATCGATTGAGGAGATCTTAGGAGCCTGATCAATGATTGTTTGGGCCACTTCAGACATGCCGGAAAGGGCGTAGGCATCAGCAAGTAGCCAACGCGCCTGCGGGATGAGGTTGTCCTGTTGACGCAGACGGTTCATGGCTGCAGTGGCAGGTTCTCCGGCCAGTGCAAGAGTGAACAGACGATAGGCTTGTATCATTTGTTCCGAAGGATAGGCGGGTGTTTCGGGTCGTGGCAGCCAGAGGGAAGCTCTCTCTCTTTGCCATTTGAGCCAGGCCTTTTTAAGCCGAGGTTGGACAGGATATCCTTCTTTTTCGGCTTCGAGCATGAAATGGCCGGCATAGCTGGATGCCCAATCATTGGGTTGAGACTGTCCGGGCCAATAAGCCAATCCGCCCACTGTTGTTTGGTAGGTGGCCAATCGCCCGAGGACAGATGCAATGTTTGTACGGGTTTGTTTCTGAAGCGTATCGCTAAGATCGGTGATCTTGCTTAAATACAATTGGGGGAATGCACCGGAAACAATTTGTTCAAGGCATCCGTGTGGGTATTGGATCAGGAAGTTCAGGCGCTCCGCCAGGTTCATGGCGGGGATGTTGCCGGCCTCTAGCTTCAACGTGTTTGTTCCTTTCATTCCCGGAAGGTTATAAGGCAAGTTTTTGGTCGTTCCGGGTTTGATCACTTCAAATAAAGTTTGGGTTACCGGCGGGTTGGGCAACCGAATATCCAGCTGCTTAATTATTCGATCCTTAAAACCTTTTGCAGAGGCTTCAATAACTAGTTGAGATGCCCCGATGGCAGAATTGGTGGAAACCTCAAAAAAGAGTGTTTTTTCACCTGGCGTATCAAACGAGACCCTTTGTTTTCCATTGTTTCCCACCGAAAAGTGATTGGATCCGGAAACAGCAACTGTTACGTCTTTTATGTTGTTGTCGGAGACAAAGATGGTTACGGGCAGAGACAGTTTTTCGTCAGGACCCATTAAACGAGGCATGGCCGCCCATACCATAAGAGGCTTTTTCACTGTTACTACGGCGTCGGTACTTCCTGTTGCTTTTCCGTTTGTTGCGATCAACATTACCCTTACCGAACCGGTATAGGACGGAACTTTGAACTGATGCTTCATTTTCCCTTTCTTGCGCAATTGGTAAGGCCCAAAGAATTTGACCATGGGTTCAAACCGTTGAGTGGTCCTTTTGCCCTTATCGCCAATGAGAGAGAGGTCGCCACCTACACTAAATATTTGTTCTATTTTACCTCCGAAAGCCCCTAGAACGTCATCGAACAAGTCCCATGTTTTCACCCCCAGAGCCTGACGGGCATTGAAGCGAACCCATGGATCGGGGGTGGCGTGGTTGGTGATGTCGAGTAATCCTTCATCCACGACTGCCAGAACGTAAGACATTTCTCTGTTTTTTGCTTCGCTGACTTCTATGACGGCCTCCTCGCCCGGCTGCCAGGAGACAGAGGTTTTGAGAGTGGGTTCCAGACGCGTGTCCGGATCATTCACCATGATGGGAATAATTCCGTATAGTCGCAGGGGTCGATCGTTTGCAGTTTGTCCGAAAGGTTGAATCAGAGTGATGTTTACATAGATATTGGGGACCATTTCAGGAGATGCCTCGAAAGAGAAGGTGGTCTCCTTGGGTTGGGGGTCTACCCACCAAGTTTTAAGGATTTTACTGCCCGATTCGATGGAAACCAAAGCACGTCCTGCCTCCGTCGATGGGAAAGTAACGGTGATTTGTTCCCCTACTTGGTAAGCTGACTTGTCGGCAGAAAACAGCAGTTGTGATGCTCCGTCGCCACCACGAGATTCTCTGGCCCATCCCGGCCAATCGACCTGAATGGTGGCAGCGGTAGAGTGTCCCGAAGCAGGGTTTATCAGACGTATCAGATATCTGCCCCAATCGGGCTGGTTGATACGAAAGTTAAAGTGACCGGTTCCGTTGCTGTTGGTTGTTACGGTTCCTCTGGCAATAATATTACGGCTGTTGGATGAGATGTAACGTCCAAGGTCTTCGTCAGTTTTTTCCCACCACCAACGCCAGTTAATTTTATAGATGGTGTATTGGAGTTGTTGTTGACCAACGGATTGTCCCATCTCATCCAGGGTTACTACCTCGATCTTATGGTCCTGATCGGTTAACAGCATCCCCCTCTCATCTCCTTTGGGAGGACGAATTCCGGTATAGATTTCATAGGGAGAAATGATTACCGGTTTAGAGCCGACACTGAAGGCGCCGCTTTTCTCAAATACGCGCATAGAGAAAATGCCGTTGAGCATTCCCGGGGCGCGGTTGATTCGGGGTATTTGGTATTCAAAGTCGGTTTGCCCTTTGGCGTCGAGGGTTCCTTCAAAGATGGTCAGTTCCGATTCGTTGACTGTTCGTGTGGGGTCATCGAAAAGGAAGTCATTGTAATTTTCAAAAAGAGTTTTAGCCTTACGGAGATGAAGGTGTACGTCCGTTTTCAGTCCTTTGGCAGGAGATCCGTGCAACCAGGCTGAGTTGATTTTAAATTTGCTGGTGGTTCCGGAATTAAGAATGCCATCGGGAGTGATAAGTTGCACTTTTAGGCGGTTGGGACGAAAGGTTTCGATGCGCAGGCTTTTTTCAAAGGTTATCCCACCCACAAGGATTCGTGCCAGCCAGAAACCTGTAGGTGAATCATTGTCGGTCTTGGTGCGAAAGGTATAAAGCCGGTTGTTGGGTTGTGCTTGTGTTTGTCGATGTACCAGCCGGCCTCGTGGGTCTGTGAGTTCGAAAGTCACAGGATGGCCAGCAGGCAATGTTCCCGGTTCACTTTCCAGAGGCATGAATGAGATAAAAATAGAATCACCGGGTCTCCATACTCCACGCTCACCAAAGATAAATCCTCTTAAGCCTTTTTTTACCGCTTCTCCCGATACATCAAACCGATCGTTGGGAAGAGCCTGGCCTTCATCCAGCCGGAGGTAGCCTCTTTGTTTCCCTTGTTTGGCCACCAGTAAAAAAGGAATGCCTTCGGTTTCGACCCATACTTGTCCATCTTTTCCGGTGGTACCACCTCCTATTTTCACCATTTGTAAATTGAAAACGTCGATATCGACCTTTTGCAGAGGACCGGCGGTTATTAAATCGGTGGCGGTAACCAGTAGTTGCCGGTTGGTCCCGGCTTTGACCATGAGTCCCAAATTAGAAGCCAGAACATTTCGTGCCACCCATCGCTCGCGGGTATAGTATGATTCGGAACAGGGATCATTGCGTTCGGTCCATCTGTAATTAGGTCCGTAATAGTAGGGATAGACGGCGTAGTAATTGTCTGCATCATCCCAAAATCCTTCTTCGGGATCTTGAGGGTCCGTATCTCCTTTTGATGTTTCTGTGTTGTCATTACAAGGCAGAATGGCATCGGATTTTTTGAATCCCAGTTCTACTCGATAGATAGCACCCGGATCAGGCTGAATAAAACGCGACAGATCCAACGAGAAAGTGTTCCAGTTTAGGAGGTTTCGAGTGGGGTCGGTGTCCAACAAAATGGTTTGTTTATGGACAAGTCGTCCTGCCCGCTTGAGTTGGTTTTCTCCATTGAGCCGGTTGATTTGCAGGAAATGACCAATATTGTGTTCGTATATTTTGATGATGCGAATTCTGACAGCTTTGAGGCTTACCGCCCTGAAAGGAAGAAACCATCCATCGGAACCCGGAATAATGGTGCCATCGCCAATAATTTCAACAGCGGGTTTGTCGGTTGAAAAAGAGAAGGTAAATTCACCTCTTCCGTTCAATTTTTGACCGGAAAGACTTTTTATATCAGGAGAAATGACCAGGGTTTGCTCTCCGGCCATATTCTCATCGGGATATAGCTCAACAATGTTCTTATCAATGCTCCAATTCAGGTCTTGGTCAGAAAGTCGGAAAAGTCCTGAAATATTTTGCGCAGGATCTACCGGGTCACTGAACGTCACTGAGATGATTTTTCGTGGGGAAGCACTGAAGCGGGCTGAAAGGATTTTGAAAGTATCAATTGAAGGAATAATGACTGAATGTTGTTTTTTTTGTTGGGAGGATAATTCTCCTTTTTCTACTGTAACGGTCAGGGTTTGTTCCTTTTTTTTGCGGTCTATTCCATCAACAGCCAGACGATGATTGCGTCCATCAATATGAGTCCAGTTGGGGGTCAGTTTTTTCCCTTCAAGATCGATATTAATAAAACGTTCTACCATTTTGTTGTCCGCAGCATCGGCCAGAACGACATTAAAAATAGCCTCGTATTGTTTATTGTCATTGACGGATTTAGGCCCTAGCAGTTCTGTTGTTATCCAGACATTTTGAGGGATGGTTTGAAAGGTAAAGAAAAAAGATTCGTCTTCGTCCGGTAATAAGCGGGGGAGATTAACTTCACATTTGAAGGATTGCCCTGAGGGCAGCATCCCGGATGGTTTAAAAAGAATGGTTCGATTGTCTGACCATGTGGCACTCCCTTTTATGGAGGGCGAAAAGGAAATGACCTTATCCGGTACTAGTTCACCGGCCAGCGCTTGGGGAACAGGTGAGGCCAATTCAATCATGATGGGAGATTGTACCGAAATTTGTCCGGAGGTGAAAGCGCTTATCGCCGGATGAAACGGAGAATGAGGAGCCTTTTCGCTGGTCTGGCATCCCAATAATAAAATCAAACTAAAAAATAATGTGTCTAAGATGAAAGATCTTCTCATAATTCAGAATAGAGTTATTTAGAAGGTAAATATTCCTACTTTTTGCAGAGGGTTAAATTAAACAATTAATTTGTGTTTCGAATATGAAACACAAAGTTATGGCTTTTTTAGTCGTTGAACAGATCGTTGCTCAGCCGGCTTTGAGCCGAAGGGGCAGGATAAATGGATTGGAGGAATACCTTAAGAATTCATCAGAAATTGGTCATGGCTGCGGAAAATTGAAAATATATTATGGGATTAATCTATGGTCAAGATTTATTTTTCTTCCGAAAGCGATAAAGTAAGTGTAAGTGCTCCAATTTATGAGTGGATCAAATTATATGGAATTAATGTATTGAAGCAGATGTGTTTGGGTGCGGGTAGTCTTCCGGTGTCAGTATATCCCTGGCTGGTTATCTCTTTTGATTTTGTTTGAATTAATTATATTTACGAAATAAATGGAGTGGTAAAGATTGTTGCTGTAGGACCATTATATGTTCAGCCGGGCAAATCTGCCTATCAAGTTATAGATGCTTCGGGGAAGGTAAGTGATCCAATAAATTTTCTGCAAACATAACGAGTCTGGTAAGTTGTGTTACCACAGCAAGTTCCTACCTTTTGAGAGTAAGGAAGTGTTAAAAGTGAAATCATAAGAGTCCTATTTAGTCAATGAAAAAAACTTTTTACTTATGAAACGTAGAGATTTTCTAAATGCCGGGATGCTGGCGGCGTTGGGTGGAGCCTTTGCATCTTCAGGGTGTACCCAGGTTTATTCCAGTGAAAAAAAAGGTTTTAAAGGAAAAGCAAAGAATATAATTTTTCTTGTGAGTGATGGAATGAGTATTGGTACTCCTACCATGGCAGATTTGCTCTTGCAACGCAAGGAAGGGAGAGAAAGTCGGTGGATGTCTTTGTATCGTCAGAATAAAGTGAAACATGCCTTGATGGATACGGCCTCAGCAGATTCATTGGTGACCGATTCTGCGGCTGCCAGTTCATCATGGGGTGGTGGTATCCGAGTAAAAAACGGATCATTGAATGTCGGTCCTAATGGTCAGGAACATAAACCTATTCTTCAAAAGTTCAAGGAGGCTGGTAAAGCCGTGGGGTGTGTTACGACAGTTCCTATAACGCATGCCACCCCTGCCGGATTCTGCGTAAATATGAAGCATCGTAACATGCAGGATAAAATTGCCGATAAGTATTTGGAGCTTCAGTTTGATGTGATGATGGGAGGAGGTCGTGAATATTTTGACGGATCCAAACGGGAAGACGGTAAAAATATATTTGACGATTTTAAAAGTCGTGGATTTAATGTTGTTCAGACCAGGAGTGAAATGGAATTGGTTGAGCCCGGAAAACCAACGCTTGGCGTTTTCTCCGAAAGCGGTTTGCCTTATACACTTGATCAAAATGCGGACAAGGATTTGCAGCAAAAGGTTCCGACACTTGCCGAAATGACCTCTAAAGCTATTTCTCTGATGTCGGCCAATTCCAATGGCTTCGTATTGCAAGTGGAAGGAGGAAAAGTTGACTGGGCTGCCCATGGCAATGATGCCGGCGCTTTATTGTATGATCAGATAGCTTTTGACGGGGCTGTAGATGTTGCCATTAAGTTCGCGGAGAACCGGAACGACACCTTGGTTATCATCACCACTGATCATGGAAATTCCAACCCAGGACTGATAAAAAGTTCCAAGGTCGATGCCAAATTTGACTTGCTGAAGAACTTTAAACATACCAATGAGTGGATTCTGAACCAAATTACGCGGAACGATTCGCCTGCTGATGTTATTGAACGTATTAATGATGCACATGGCTACACCATCACCAGGGAAGAGGCACAGATTCTGTTAAAAGAATATCATGCACTGGATAATGAGGGGCTTTATAACGCTTATAAGTTGCCGTTCCGTCAATTTGCAGAGATACAGGAGAAGTATATATCTATCTTTTGGTCAGGGATGAATCATTCGGCAGATTTTGTGGCGCTGGCAATGTACGGAGTAGAGACAGAAGCTTTGCCACCGCTCGTTCGCAATATTGATCTTCACAACTATATGCTGCAGGCAGCTGGTGTTGATGCACTGGTGTAATGGAAGATTAAAACTGTTCTCTGAACCGAACGGGGGTGTGGGAGGTATGCTTTTTGAAATATTTCACAAAGTTGGTAGGATCTTCAAACCCGGTTTGATAGGCAATTTCTTTGACGGATAAATTGGTGTGGATGAGTAGCCGCTTGGCTTCCAGTATCACTCGTTCGTCGATTATTTGCTTAGGGGTTTTATCTAAGAATGCCTTTGTGATTTTATTTAGATGTTTTTCAGAGAGTCCCATCTTTAAGGCATACTTTTTTACAGATTTTTCAATTCGGAAAGTTTGTTCCAGTACCTCTTTAAATTCGATTAGATAGTCAAGATCAGGACAGGGTTTCAGTTCGCTGAAACCCTGTTTTCGTATTTCCCGTTCGGCTTGAAGGAGAAAAATATGCAGCAGATTATGTAAGATTTGTGGTTGGCCATTGTCGTAATTAGTACTGCATTCATCTTCCATCGCTTGCAGGTACATTTTTAATCGGGAGGAAGGGGTGTTCCAATTGATTTGGGCCGTAGTGTATAAGTCGCTAAACAAAATGGATGAAGCTAAAAATCTGTGATCTTCTTCGTTTTGAGAAAAGAAGTGGTCGGTAAAAAGAATTACTTTTCCTTGGTAGGATCCCTTGGGATCAAATAGGTTGACACAGTTTTGTGGGATGAAGATAACCGTATGGTCTTCCATTTTGATTGGTTTAAAATCGACCATGTGGGTGCCGAACCCTTTTTCGATCCATAGAATATGATAGAACTGGGCGCGATGAGGAATGGTCATCGCAGTCTTCTTGGAACTGAGAATTTGGGGTAGTTCAAGAATCTCAAATTCCATTTTCAAGCTCTTTTTAAAAGGATATTTTTTTATGGCTTCGTTCACAGAAATATACTAAAAGAGTCCGTTTATTTTACTGTCCACCTTGTCAATAACAGCACTGAGATTGCCGTTATCTTTAATAAAATCGTTTTTGTCCACATCTATTATGAGCAAATCGGATGCTTGGTAATCACAGATCCAATCTTCGTATCGTTCGTTGAGACGTTTTAGATAATCAAGACGGATAGAAGATTCGTAGGGGCGACCCCGCATTTGAATATGTCGAACCAGTGTAGGTACCGAAGCCCGTAGGTAAATGAGTAAGTCGGGAGGGGCAATCAAGCGGCTCATAAGATTGAAGAGTCCGGTGTAGTTATCGTAATCGCGGGGACTCATCAAACCCATATCAAAAAGGTTCGCAGCGAAAATTACCGAATCTTCATAGATTGTTCGGTCCTGGATGACATTGCTTTTTGATTCTCTGATTTTGACGATGTGAGAAAATCGGCTTTTGAGAAAGTAAATTTGTAAATTGAATGCCCATCGTTTCATATCATTATAGAAATCAGCCAGATATGGGTTTTGGTCCACTTCTTCATAGTGGACTTCCCATCCGTAATGACGGGCCAGTAATCCTGCCAGCGTTGTTTTGCCCGATCCTATGTTTCCAGCAATAGCAATGTGCATAATTACAAGGTTTTAATGGTTTAATTTCAGAAGAGGATCCAAGTAATCTCGATTATTGGATAGTCTTGGAACTTTATTTTGCCCACCCAGTTTATTTCTTGATTTCATCCAGTCGAAAAACAATCCTTTGCGAGCCACGATCAGATCAGGAGGATCGAGGGTAATGTTTTTATAACGTTTGGCTTCGTAATCGCTGTTTACGCTTTGAAGGGTTTTGTCCAAAACTTCTTTGAATTTTTCTAATGAATCGGGATTCTTTTCAAACTCAATGATCCACTGGTGGGCGCCTTTGTTTCCTGCACTCATATATAAAGGTCCGGCAGTATAATCCTTGATGACGGCGCCTGTGGCGTTGCAAGCCGCATTGATTGCTTTAATGGCGTTGTCGACGATGACTTCTTCTCCAAAGGCGTTAATAAAATGTTTTGTGCGTCCCGAAATAATGAATTTAAAGGGATACCGATTTGTGAATCGGATGGTATCCCCGATGAGGTATCGCCATAAGCCGCCATTGGTAGAGATCACCATAGCATAATCTTTATCGAGCTCTACTTCATCCAATAGAAGTGTTTTAGGATGATCTTTCCCTAATTGACTCATCGGCATAAATTCAAAAAAGACTCCGTAATCAAGCATTAAAAGCATGGATGAAGAGGACGGGTCATCTTGAATGCCAAAAAACCCTTCAGAAGCATTGTAGGTTTCCATGTAATGCATTTGATCGGAAGGGATGATCTCCTGATATTGTTTACGGTAAGGCGTAAAATTGATACCCCCATGAATAAAGAGTTCAAGGTTAGGCCATACTTCCAACAAGTTGTTTTTATTAGTCGTTTTTAGAATATGCTTGATAAGTACCAGAAACCATGAAGGGACTCCGGCCAGAGAGGTTACATTTTCTTCTATGGTTACCTGAGTAATCTTTTTCAGCTTCTCTTCCCATTCTTCCATAAGGGCAACATCCTGTCCAGGTGTTTTGAAAAACTGCGTCCAGAAGGGAAGGTTTTCGATTAATATTGCAGAAAGGTCGCCATAGAAGGAGTCGTTGCTGAAGTTGTTGATTTGATGACTTCCACCTAGTGTCAGTGTTTTTCCGGAGAAGACCCCATTATCGGGATAGTTGTCGTGGTAAATGGCCAAGACGTCGCGTCCTCCTCGGAAGTGACAAGATTCCAACGCCTCCTTAGTGACGGGGATGAACTTACTTTTGGAAGAAGTCGTGCCGGAGGATTTGGCAAACCATCGAGTAACACCAGGCCATAGCACATTCTTTTCTCCATTTCGGAGTCTATGAACAAAAGGTTCAAAGCCCTCATAGTCTTGAACCGGTACTCGTTCCTGAAATTGTGAGATTTTGCGAATGGAGGAAAAATCATATTTTTTCCCCCACTCGGTGTTTTGTGCTTCTTCAATGAGAGAAAAGAATACCGATTCCTGAACTTCCATTGGAGCTTTTCTGAAAAGATCGATTTGTGAAAGACGACGCGTATTGAATAGACCGATTATGCTGGATATTAGTGGCATATAATTATTGCTTTGATGATGAGTTTTGCATTAGTAATTTCGTTGAAAATCTGACGAAAAGGGATGAGGTTAGTTTTCAGCTTATTCTCACACTCCTAATTTAGTCTGACTGTCTACTTTTGCGCACAGCAAATGATGATACACACATATTAATTGGCTCATAATGTTAACTGTATAATTAATTCCGGACAATAAAGAATAAATGAATGCAGAACAGATTAAAGGTATTGTTTATTATCTGATTTTCTGGAAACTCAAAAATATGATATTTTAATTGTTGTTTTGCTTGTAAATATAAATAATTTTGTCTCGAGTAGGTCAAATATTTTGCTCAATAGATTGACTGAAATAAGGATGTAGGAGGTTGTTTCGGCTATTGCAGGTGAAGATTTCTCATGCAATCTTTTTTCTGTTTTTTCTCACTTTATGAGTAAGATAGGGGTACATGGATGTGCCTGATTTTGGTATACAAATGTTGGTTAAATTTAGATGGGGCACATATTTGTCCTGCGTGTTTTTCGATATTATTCATTCCCTAAAGAGGAATAATGGCATTAATTTTCCGATAGGCGGGACTAAAAATCTATAGGTATGAGTTATTTTGATATTATTGCAGGTATCATACTAATACTGTCTGCTTTGAAAGGTTTGAAAAACGGCTTTATTAAAGAATTGGCAGGCCTCGCTGCGCTGATCTTGGGGATCATTTTTGCGGTCCAGTTTTCTGACGTTACGGGACGATTTCTGTCCGGCTTTTTTCATTCCCAATATATGGGGATTATTGCCTTTCTGGTTACATTTGGAGTTGTGGTAGTGATGGTTCATTTGATAGCCGGATTGATGCATACCCTAATAAATGCCATTGCACTAGGATTGTTTAATCGACTGCTTGGATTAGTTTTTGGCGTATTGAAGGCTGGGTTTATTTTGAGCATCATCCTACTGGGGTTAGATGCTTTTGGAATAGAATCCAGTATAATACCCCCCTCGGAACAACAACGATCGAATTTATATAAACCCATAAAAAGAGCAGCGCCATATTTTTTTGATTTAATGGAAGAAGATTTGGATCATTTATTGAGACCGGATGCGTCCGATCAAAGTTCGGTAACTGTTTGATGGGGTTTGGTAATAATTCTTAATTTTGGGCTTCCTAAATAAGAAAGAGAATATTATAGCTATGAATTTTGTAGAAGAACTAAGATGGAGGGGGATGATTCACGACATCATGCCCGGGACCGAAGAACAATTGGAAAAGGAGATGACAACGGCCTATGTGGGGATCGATCCTACTGCCGATTCGTTACACATTGGCCATTTGGTGGGTGTTATGATGCTTCGCCACTTTCAGGCATTTGGTCACCGACCCATAGTTCTTGTTGGGGGTGCAACGGGAATGATTGGAGATCCATCTATGAAATCGCAGGAGAGAAACCTGCTGGATGAAGCGACCCTGCATCACAATCAAGAATGTATCAAGAAGCAATTATCACGTTTTTTGGATTTTGATTCAGAGAATGAGAACAGTGCTCTTCTGGTGAATAACTACGACTGGATGAAAAAATTTTCCTTTTTGGAGTTTATTCGGGATGTAGGGAAACATATTACCGTTAATTACATGATGGCCAAGGATTCGGTAAAAAAGCGACTCAGTAATGAAACGCGAGAGGGATTATCGTTTACCGAGTTTACATATCAGTTGGTGCAAGGGTATGATTTCTTTCATTTATATCAGGAGTATGGTTGTAAATTACAAATGGGAGGCTCGGATCAATGGGGTAATATTACCACAGGTACAGAGCTTATTCGAAGAAAATCAGGAGGAGAGGCTTTCGCACTGACCTGCCCGCTCATTACCAAAGCTGATGGTGGAAAATTTGGGAAAACGGAATCCGGGAATGTTTGGTTAGATCCTGAACGGACTAGTCCCTATTCATTTTATCAGTTTTGGCTTAACACATCGGATAGTGATGCTGAAAAATACATCAAAATATTTACGCGAATAGAACGTGAAGAAATAGAGGATCTTATAACGCGTCATGCTGAAGCGCCTCATCAGCGGTTGCTGCAGAAGCGACTTGCAGAAACGGTCACTCGTTTGGTGCATGGAGATGATGCTTTGCAGATGGCTATGGATGCTTCGCAAATATTGTTTGGAAAGAATGTTACAGATACATTGCGAAAGCTGGATGAAAAGACTCTGCTGTCGGTTTTTGAGGGGGTGCCAACCTTTAACATTAATCGTCAGGAATTGAATAGTGGTATTGGAATTATTGACCTGGTGGCTGAAAAGACCGGTATCTTCCCTTCAAAGGGTGAAGCCCGGAGGACCATCAAAGGAGGTGGAGTCGGAATTAATAAAGAAAAAGTAGGGTCAGAGGAGATAACCGTTGATCTTTCCGATCTTTTGAATGATAAATATATTTTGGTGCAAAAGGGTAAGAAAAACTATTATTTGATCATAGCGGAATAATCCTATTTCATGAAGGCTATTTGGAATCATCTTGGAGGATTTGGCAAATTAGTAATGGCCATATTGCTGGTAGTTACCAGCTTTATGGTTTTTTCTTTTTTGGCTATGTTGTTGGCACTTCCTTTTGTGGAGGGCTTTTCATTTTTTGATACGGGATCGATTGATGGTTTATTGACCACGGGATTGTTGCGTTATTTTCAAATAGTTCAAAGTATTTCATTGTTTATTATTCCCTCATTACTGGCGAGTTTCTTGTTTTGGGGACACTATACGAGGGGAATAGGTCTTTGGAGGCCTAATGGTAGAATGGTTGCATTAAGTTTCCTGATCATAGTATTATCACAACCAGCTGTTAACTATCTTGGATTATGGAACAGTAGTCTGCAATTACCGGAATCTTTGAGTGGAATAGAGAGATGGATGCATCAATCGGAGGAGAGCGCTGTTGATTTAATATACCAGTTTCTTAATACCGATCATTTAGGGCTGCTTCTGGTGAATGTTTTGATGATCGCAGTATTGCCGGCACTGGGAGAGGAGATGTTATTTAGGGGCGTTTTGCAACCTATATTCAGAGAATGGTTTAGAAACGCACATGTGGCTGTTTTTGTAACAGCGTTTCTTTTTAGTGCTATACACTTGCAGTTTTATACATTTCTACCTCGATTTTTTCTTGGATTGGCTTTGGGTTATCTGATGATTTGGGGTGAGAACTTATGGTACCCTATTGTCGGACATTTTGCAAATAATTTTTTATCGTTGATATTGTTCTATTATTACCGGTATTCAAATCCTGAAATTAATCCGCTTCAGCCTTCTCCTGATGAGTTGTCAATCCCTTGGCTTTTTTCTGTTCCGGCCATTGTGGGGATGATTTTCTTTTTTTGGCAGTTTTATAAAAGTAGTACGCTCATGAGGAGTAGTCAATTTTAATTATGTATGAATTGTCGAAAAATTGGGTGTGGAAGAATAGAGAAGTCAATGTGCGATTTGGAAACTTAATTTTTCGAGAATAAGTATTTTTCTCCAAATCGTTTGTCATTGAAGATTATTTGCAGACGTTCTGTTTGTCGTGATTCTATAAGGCTTTCAATATATTGATTCTAGAGAAATATTAGATTGAAACATCTTTATGGTCAAGAATTCATAAACCATATTAATCAAAAATAATATTTGACGAATTGTTTAATTGTTTATATTTATAGTCTCAAAGAACACCCTTTAAAATTTATGTTACATAAGTAGGCAGTGACTGTTGTCAGTATAGGTTTTAATTGTGATGTTTTTGAAAAAAACAGTGTATTTCCCAATTGTCTTTTTAAAGGAAGAAATATAAAAATTGATGTATTCAGGTTTCTCAATTTCGTAGCCCGATCCCATTAGATAGCCCGATCCGAAGAGTTAACTTTAAACCTTAAAAAATAAAAAATCATGTTTCAGGGGATTGCAGATCAGATAAAGGAAGCTCAAAGAGAAATATTCAAACAAGAAGCGCTACAGAATTATTATGAAATGCTGACCAAATACCGGAAGGAGCAGATCAGAAATGAGAAAAAAACCAATACGGCATTTTCAAAACTTGTTTTGTCTCATTTATCTTCACGAAATCTGGATCAAATTCCTGGTCTAAGGTCGTTTTTCTATGTTGTTTTTGAGAAACAGGAAAATGAAAAGGATCTGAAGAGACGTCGATTTATTGTAACTTATTTGTTGCTCAATTCTTTTTCCGATAGTATTCAGGTATTCTCCGACGAACTGGAAAAAATTACGCCAGTGATGAAATCTAAAAGAGAGACGCGAAGCTTGAGAGTACTTGTGAAAAACATAAAACAGTCCACATTAGATAAATATTATTATCAGGAAGTTTCTTCAATGCTCCATCTTGTTGGGAAAGCCGGAGAAGTGAAAGCACGGAAAGTGATTTTGGATCAGGCGCTTGAAATGGGTAAGGAAATCCAGTTGAAACTGGCGGATGCTGTAAAAAATCTTAAAAACGAAAAGAGTTGGGGCTCCTGGGAAATGTTTTTCTCCAGAAAAATAAAATATGATGCTATTCCTCCAAGTGAAATAGATCAAGTTTATGGAATGATACCATCTTTGGCAAGTCAGATAAAATGTTTTGCAGTTATAGTAGAACCATTTTTTCCCTCACGGGATATTTTGATCCTTAACAAGTTGGCAGATCATTTTGTGCCAGGCTTGATAAGTGATTTAATGCAGGACTGGTTGGTTGAATCCAAAACCAAGAAAATGCGTTCAAGAATAAATCAGATTCTAGGAAACATTGATTTAATGGTGCGCACGCTGATGGTCTTGAAAGACCAAAATAAGAGTGAGATGGAGCTAATGGATATTGAACGACAAAACCGAATAGAATATACCGAAGAATATGTAAGAAAGAAACTTTCTGAAAAGATATAAGATTTTCATATTCTCCATAAATTTCATTAAAAACCCGAACATCTTTTGCAGTTTGCAGTTTGATGCTCGGGTTTTAATTTGTTTCTTTTATAGAGAGCGTGTCAGACAGTTAAAATATCCTTCTCTTTTTCTTCTAGCATTGTGTCAATCTTCTTGGCATATTTATCCGTTAATTTTTGCACGTCATCTTCAGCATTTTTTTCAATGTCTTCGGGCAGTCCCTCTTTTTTCAGTTTTTTAAGTTCATCATTGGTTTCTCTTCTAATGCTCCGAATACTGATACGTGCTTCTTCCCCTTCTTTTTTTACCTGTTTAACCAGGTTGTGTCGTCTCTCTTCGGTAAGGGGCGGGATGTTAATACGAATAATATCTCCGTTATTGTCAGGATTGAGCCCAAGATTGGCATTCATGATTGCCTTTTCGATAGAAGCAATCATTCCTTTTTCCCAGGGTTGAATGGCTATTGTACGGGGATCTGGGGTGTTAATGCTGGCGACTTGATTTAGAGGGGTCATATTTCCGTAATATTCCACCATTACCCCTTCCAGGATGCGAGGATCTGCTTTTCCGGCCCGTATTTTCCCGAGCTCACGGTCAAGATGATTAATGGTCTTTTGCATCTTTTCCTCAGCGCTTTCGATCAGTATTTGAACATCATCTTCCATGGCAAAAATCAATTGGTTAATGTTTGATTTTAGATTAATTGTGAACAAAAATATAAAACTTTAGTACAATTCGAAAGAGGTATGATAATAATGGCTTTTATTTGCCCGTTGATAAACGATATTGGAGATAGGAGTTGGGTGTCTTGTTTGAGTAGAAATTTTTATTTATGATTGTTCTTCATGTTGAAAATATGGCTACTTGGAAATTAAATGCCAGTAATTTTAGGAGCCCAATTTTTTTAGACCCATTTTATTACAAATACCTGATTTTATACTACTTTTGTCCTGATTTGTTAAATAGGATAATAATATCTAAAATTATTCTTTTATTTTAGAGGTAAGATGGATTGCAAATTAGATTAGATATAAATAAAGAACAATTTCTTTAATTTTATTGGGGAATAAAGAATGTAGCATCTACCTTTGCGTTTATAAAGTGTCGAACAGGTTAATTAATACAATCGAGATACAAATAAAACAAATTGATTTATGAGCAGTACACTAGGTTCTTCAATTGGGAAAAAGCTGTTGATGAGCATATCAGGGCTTTTTCTGATTCTGTTCCTTGTAGTTCACCTTACTGTGAACTCATTCTTGTTGGTCCCCGATGGAGGAGATCTGTTTAATGCGGGTGCCCATTTTATGGCCACCAATCCGGCTATCCGAGTAATAGAGCCATTGTTGGCTCTGGGCTTTATTGTCCATATTCTTTATGGCATAAAGCTGACTCTTGAGAATCGTAGGGCACGAGGTCCCGAGCGCTATGCCTCTGGCAAGAAGACTTCAGGCGTTACTTGGGCTTCACAAAACATGTTGGTGCTTGGTATTACGATAGCTGCTTTTCTGGTACTTCATATTGCCAATTTTTGGGTGAAGATGAAAATCACAGGCGATCCTACCTTGGAACACACCACTGTTGAAATTGCAGGTGTTCCAACTCAGGTTGAAAATGCTTATGCATTGGTTAATACCACCTTTGGATACCTGTGGATTGTTGTGGTTTATGTTATTGGATCAGTGGGACTTGCTATTCACCTTACTCATGGTGTTTGGTCTGCATTTCAAACCATTGGTTTCAGTAATCAAATATGGAGAAAAAGACTCAATGTTCTGGGAAATATTTTTGCCTGGATTATTGGAATTGGATTTTCTTCCATTGCCATTCTTCAATACTTGTTCTATCAGCCTAACTAAATAAATACGGAGAGATCATGGTAAAATTAGATGCAAAGATTCCCGAAGGGCCTCTTGCTCAAAAATGGGACAATTATAAAGCTAATCAAAAACTGGTTAACCCCGCCAATAAAAGAAAACTAGATATTATTGTTGTAGGAACGGGGTTGGCAGGAGCATCGGCTGCTGCTTCGTTTGGAGAAATGGGATTTAACGTAAAAGTATTTACTATTCAGGATTCGCCTCGACGGGCCCATTCCATCGCGGCTCAGGGAGGTATTAATGCTGCAAAAAATTATCCCAATGATGGAGATTCTGTTTATCGTCTATTTTATGATACTGTAAAAGGTGGGGACTACAGAGCACGCGAGGCCAATGTTTACCGATTGGCACAGGTGAGTAATAATATCATTGATCAGTGTGTTGCACAAGGTGTTCCCTTTGCCCGTGAATATGGAGGATTGCTCGATAACCGTTCTTTTGGTGGAGCTCAGGTTAGTCGTACTTTTTATGCAAAAGGTCAAACCGGCCAGCAATTACTTTTGGGCGCTTATCAGGCACTTATGCGTCAGGTTCATGAGGGAAGTGTAGAGTTGCATACCCGGACCGAAATGGTTGAAATTGTAATGGTCGATGGTAAAGCAAGAGGAATTATCGCCCGTAATTTGGTAACCGGAGAACTTGAACGTTACTTTGGTCATGCAGTGGTGTTAGCTACTGGTGGTTATGGGAATACATTCTTTCTTTCAACCAATGCAATGGGTTCGAATGGATCAGCTGCTTGGAGGGCCTACCAAAAAGGGGCTATGTTTGCGAACCCTTGTTTTGCTCAGATCCATCCCACCTGTATTCCTGTCCATGGTAAATTCCAGAGTAAATTGACTTTGATGTCCGAATCTCTTCGGAATGATGGTCGTATATGGGTACCAAAAAAGAAGGAAGATGCAGAAGCTATTCGGGCCGGAAAATTGAAGCCAGTGGATATTCCGGAGGAAGATCGTGATTACTACTTAGAACGTCGCTATCCTGCATTTGGGAACTTGGTCCCGAGGGATGTAGCTTCTCGTGCTGCTAAAGAGCGTTGTGATGCAGGATATGGTGTTGGATCAACAGGTTTGGCGGTTTATCTTGATTTTAAATCTGCCATTGAGCGTCTGGGACGCGATGCCATTGAAGCACGTTATGGTAACCTTTTCCAGATGTATGAAAAAATTGTGGATGAGAATCCTTACGAAACCCCAATGATGATTTATCCGGCGATCCATTATACCATGGGGGGACTTTGGGTCGATTATGAACTGCAAACAACTGTTCCGGGATTGTTTGCCGCTGGTGAGGCCAACTTCTCTGATCACGGAGCCAACCGTCTGGGAGCTTCAGCCCTGATGCAGGGACTTGCAGATGGCTATTTTGTGTTACCATATACCGTTCAGAATTATTTGGCTGACGATATTTCCACCCCCCGTATGTCAACGAAGGAGAAAGAATTCGAGGAAGCCGAAAAAGCCGCTAAAAAACGGTTTAACAAGATTATGGGCATTCAGGGAAAACGTTCGGTTGACAGCATTCACAAGGAGCTTGGATTGATAATGTGGGATTTTGTTGGAATGGCCAGAAACAAGGAAGGTTTGCAGCAAGCCATTGATAAGATTCAGAGTATCAAAAAAGAGTTTTGGACCAATGTCCGAATTCCCGGTTCTGCTGAAGGGATGAACGTAGAGTTGGAGAAAGCTTCTCGTTTAGCTGATTTCATCGAAATTGGTGAACTTATGGCCAGGGATGCTTTACAACGGGAAGAATCCTGCGGTGGTCACTTCAGAGAAGAGTATCAGACGGAAGAAGGAGAAGCTCTTCGTCAGGATGATAAGTTCTCTTATACTTCCTGCTGGCTTTACAAAGGGGAAGATCAGGAACCGGAATTGCATAAAGAGGAATTGAAGTTTGAAGTGGTAAAACTGGTTCAACGCAACTATAAATAACCGGGATGTAAATATTAATGAGTATTTATCATGGAAAAAACAATAAATATAAAACTGAGAGTTTGGCGCCAGGCAGGTCCTAAAGCCAAAGGCCGGTTCGAAACTTATGAACTTAAAGACATTTCCATCGACAGCTCTTTTTTGGAGATGATGGACATTCTCAATGAAGAACTTATTAATGAAGGAAAGGAGCCGGTTGCTTTTGATCATGATTGTCGTGAAGGAATTTGCGGTATGTGTTCACTTTATATCAACGGCCGTCCTCATGGTCCCGACGATGATGTAACCACCTGTCAGTTGCACATGCGTAAATTTAAAGACGGAGAAACCATCACTGTAGAGCCTTGGCGTTCTGCCGGATTTCCGATCATTAAAGACTTAATTGTTGATCGTAGTGCATTTGATAAGATTATTGCCGCAGGAGGTTATGTTTCTGTGAGCACAGGAGGTGTTCCCGATGCTAATGCCATTCCGATTCCTAAGGATGCCGCAGATGAAGCTATGGACTCAGCCTCATGTATCGGTTGTGGCGCATGTGTCGCAGCATGTAAGAATGGTTCTGCCATGTTGTTTGTGTCGGCTAAGGTAAGCCATCTTGCATTGCTTCCTCAGGGACGTGTCGAAGCTGCTCGTCGAGCCCGTAATATGGTCGCTAAAATGGATGAATTAGGCTTTGGAAATTGTACCAATACCGGAGCCTGTGAAGTTGAGTGTCCTAAAGGTATTTCTTTGGCTAATATCGCGCGTTTGAATCGTGAATTTCTAAAGGCTAAACTTCAGGAGTAATAAACGCAAAATGATTAATAAAACACAATCCCGGTGCCAATTTTATGGTCCGGGATTTTGTTTTTCTTAACCATCTTTGTGAATAGGATTATCTCTTTGTTTTGTAATTGGTTGAACTTTTTCTATCTTCAAGGCGCAGGAAAAGATGAACCCATGCCATACCGACGACTTCCAAATACAGATCAGGCTAGGTTGAGAGCATTGAAAACAGCGCAAAACAAAGGCGTTCAGACAGAACCCAAAGATCTCGCCTTTTCTCCCAAATTGCTGTTTGATGTAAAAGTCTTTGTTCCCCAGTTTGAACAAGCAATTAGACAATATCAGTTTAGCAAAGATCGACAAACAAATTTCGGTAAAAAGCTGACTGAAAATTTCAGGGTAGCACGAATGTATCTTTCTCACTTTCTTCAGGTTGTTAATATGGCCATAACTCGGGGAGAATTAAAACCTAATGTGCGGACTTTTTACGGTCTTTCTGAAATCGACAAAACACTTCCCGAGATCAATACAGAACAACAACTTCTTCAATGGGGCATGAGGGTTATAAAAGGAGAGGAAGAAAGAATGGCTCAAGGGGGGTCAAGGGTCTTCAATCCTACAATTGCAATGGTGAAAGTACATTTCGAGAAATTTGTGGAGAATTATAATGTTCACAAAGATTTGGTGAAAACTTCACAAAAAATGCAGGTAAAAGTGGCGCAGGAAAGAGAGACTGCTGATAATTTGATTCTTAATATCTGGAATGAGGTAGAAGCTTTCTATAGCCATTTGGAACCGGATAAAAAGCGAGAAAAGGCATCCGAATATGGGGTGGTATATATATTTCGACCTTCCGAAATTGCAAAAAAGAATAGTTGAATCCAGATCTTTCTCAAAAGAGGTTTTGTTGGGTCCTATTAAATTTCAAAAAGCATCTTGATTTTGCTAAATATCATGCCCATTAATAACGTTTGTTATTTATCAAATACCAAAAGAATTTGGGGGCAATAATGAAATGGGCCAGAATGGTTGAGATCAATCCATAATTCTTGGTCATTATTTGGAAACGTTCTTTTAGGCCTGGGATAATATTTTGTTTGGTAAGGCCTCCATCTCGAAATAGTGATAAAATGAGATGCGTATTGCGCACCTTTTTTGCTTTTTTTAAAGCATGAAGGCACCAATCGTAGTCAGCGGAAAATTTGTATTGTAAATTGTATTTTTTAGTTATTCTTCGAGAAGCAATGAATGATTGATGACTGACAAGCATCCCCATCCTGAAATCTTTCCATTTTAATTTTTTTGGAGGGGAAAGGCGTCGGGGCCCTATTTCCTTTCCGGCTGCATCAATGATAACAGTTTCGCCATAGTAAATATCGGCGAAAACATCACCGGAGAAGACCTTTTCAAGTATATCTGAGGATGCTGGGGCATCACCGGAGTTAATAAACCAAAAATAATCGCCAGTTGCTAGTTCCATCCCTTTGTTCATGGCATCATATAAACCTGCATCGGGGCCGCTTGTCCATCTGGAGATTTTCTTTTCGTATTTTTTTATGATATTAATGGTGCCGTCAGAGCTGCCGCCATCAATAATAATGAATTCGGTATGAGGATATGTGAGCGCTAGTACCGCTTTGATCGTGTATTCCAGAGTGTCGACTCCATTATATACTACGGTAATAATGCTAACGGTAGGATGATGCATTACGAAAATTGTTTTTGTTTAAAACGATTCTGTCAAAATTAGTATGCATTAGAAATTATTATATGAGCTTTTACGTGAGCTTTTCAGAAAATTGATGCCTATGGTTTACGCAATTTATTGTTAGCTTTTTAGCCTAGATAGAAGATGAAAAAATGGCTATCCAGACAATGACTGATATAGTGTTTGGTATTTTTCGGCTATTATCTCAGGTGAAAAATGATTTAATGCAAATGTTCTGGCGTTGGAGGACATGGCTCCATTATCTTTCAAAACATGAAGAATACCCATGGAAAGCTCTTCCCAGTTTCCTGAGGCAGCTAAAAAACCGTTTTCTTTGTGACGGATCATTTCCGGGACACCTCCGATCTTGAAGGCAACAACAGGAGTGCCGCATGATAGTGATTCAACAACTGTATTGGGCAGATTGTCCTGTAGGGAAGGCAATACAAAAGCATCGGCGGCCTGATAAAGACTTGCCATTTTTTTCTGGCTGTTCACTATGCCGATATTATGCAGGTAGAAATTCAATTTGTGTTGAAAGTCATTGGTATTTTTTCCGAAAGCGATTAATTCTACCTTTTGCTTCAAATCCGGTTGAATGGATGCCATATTTTGAAGGGCTTTGAGCAATAGGTTAGTTCCTTTTCTAGGATCAGAAATATTTGCAGCCCCAAAAAGAATCAATTTTTTATTTAATGGAAGACCTAGTTGTTGTCTTATCTTTTCTTTTTTTTTCGGAGAAAAAAGGGAGATGTCAATTGGATTAAAAATCTGATATATCGGACGCTGAATTGTTTTTGCCAGAGAACTATGTTCTGCCATTTTTTTTATCCAATTACTACACCCTACAAAGGTGATGGATGCATCGGAATAGATGTTTTGTTTTTGTGAGAACTGACGGGCCGATAAATCTTTTTTTCCGGGTCTTTTAAGCAGAGGACAAAAGCCGCAAGATGCTGAAAACGCATCACAGCCTCCCGGATAGTGACAGCCACCTGTAACAGGCCAAAGATCGTGTAAGGTCCATACTATGGGTTTCCTTGTTGCGATAAGTTTTTTTAGATCTTTCAGGGATAAAAAACCTTGGTTGATCCAATGAAGATGTAAAATATCCGCCTTTTTTACCATTGGATGACCACTGATGTCGGTTCCTGCACAGGCAGTGGAAAAGGAAAACCGATGTTGGCGATTTTTTTCATGTCTTGTAAAGTAGGCTATTTCAGCCATAAATTTCAGATTCTGAAAAAGAAGATCTCGTCGTGTCTTTGCCAATGGACTGATACCCGGATGCAGAGATTGGTTCTGCAATACGAGCATTTGTGCCTCTGTGCCGTTTTCTCTAAGGGCATTGAGTAATCTGACAGATGCCAAAGCAGCACCTCCATTTTGATCCGATTTATTTATATGAAGGACATTCACAGGGAAACATTTTGGAGATAAAGATAAAACATTTTAAGGTACTGGATCGTATCCGCTGCCTCCCCAGGGATTACATGATAAAATGCGTTTTATGGCCAACCATAACCCTTTGAAGGGCCCATGTTTTTTTAATGCCTGAATGGAATAAACAGAACAGGTGGGCGTGTATCGACAAGAAGGGCCTGTCATAGGCGAGATGACCATTTGATAAAATTTGACCGGTATGATTAAAATATAAACCAGTACTTTTATTATTCCGTCATATATTTTTCTGATAAATTTCATTTTTTCCTATTTCATCGGAAAGTTTGAGCAAAGCTTTTTTCATTCCTTTTTCAATGGTTTTATAGTCAAGTTCTTTATCTCCAATATAAACAAACGCGACCGCCACCTGAAGTGAACTATCATTGACAACGTTGTACAGAGGGTATTTGTTTAACCGATAGGCTTCCCGCATTCGCCGTTTAAGTAGATTGCGTTTAACAGCTCGTTTGAAGCGTCGTTTTGATACCGAAAATAATACCTGAACAGAAACATCCTCAGGAAGGGTAACGGGCAAATACTGAACCCGGAAAGGAAAGACCAGAAATGACTTCCCCTTATTGAAAAGCTGATCTATTACTTTTCGACGACAGAGCTTTTCCGGTTTTCCGAGCGTGAATCCTGGTCGATGCATTGGTTGGTTGTCCTAAATTCTCCTCCCCCGTTGATCAATAAATAAGCGGGTTGTTGGATGATTCGTTTCATTTTTGACAAAAAAGAATAATCAGGAGATTCGTAGTTTTTTTGCTTGTTTTTAATCCACTTGATCCGAATTGTTTTTCTAGTTTAATTCTTTTTGAATTATCGGAAATATTCAGCAAGTGGTTTTGGCTTATTGCCTATTGTTTGCGGGGTTAGTGATGGGTCGCAAGCCGGAAAATAAACCTGCCCCAATTAAGGGGCAGGTTTGAATTTAGAAAAACTTATTTTTTGTTATATTTTTTGATGTACATTTCCAGAGCAGCCGTCATGGATGGAGCTTGTGGCATGGGGGCTTGAATGTCAAGACGCAGACCGGCTTCTTTTACGGCCTTGGCTGTTGCCGGGCCAAATGAGGCAATCAGAGTGTCGTTCTGCTTAAAATCCGGGAAATTCTGTAGAAGCGATTTTATTCCTGAAGGACTAAAAAAGACCAAAACATCGTAGTTAATATCTTTTAAGTCACTTAGATCGCTGCTTACGGTACGATACAAAATAGCCTTGGTAAATTTAACCTTTGCTTTTGTCAGCAGGTTCGGAATTTCCGGTTTATGAATATCAGAGAGGGGCACCAAAAACTTTTCCTGTTTGTGTTTTTTAATGACCTCAATTAAATCCGGAAATTTCCCGGTAGAATGAAAAATTTTTCGTTTTCGGTATACAATGTACTTTTGCAGATAAAAGGCTGTCGCTTCAGAAATGCAGAAGTACTTCATGTCATCAGGAACGGTCACGCGGGTTTCTTCACAAATTCTGAAAAAATGGTCAATTGCCGTTCGGCTGGTGAAAATCACCGCTGTGTGCTCAAGAATATTGATTTTCTGTTGTCTGAATTCTTTAGATGATACCCCTTCTACCTGAATGAAGGGTCTGAAATCAATTTTTACATTATTTTTTTCAGACAGCTCAAAATAAGGGGATTTTGGCGTTGACGGTTTAGGTTGTGAAACCAGAATTTTTTTGATCTTCAATTTACTTAAGTTTTAGTTCAACAAAACCAGAAACCATTTCAGTAATCAGGTCAATTAAACAGTACCTTGTATAGTATTGACAAGGGTAATATTTCCAGGGCACAAAGGTACAAAATAATGTAATAACCTGAAAGCGTATCCCTTAAATTTGCTACAATTCCTCTTGTTATCTGTGTTAAATACAGTAATATAAAAATCAAGAAACCAATTTTAGGTACCAAATGACGTGCATCAGGGGTGATGAATGGGAATAAAACGATTAACGGCATCAGGATCACGCCAAAAGATTTGTTCATAACAGCCGAACGAAACAGGTAATCGGTCGTTCGATCTTGGATCCTGAATATCCATCCTACAAATCGGTAAACGATCATTTTTGAATTGAAAACGACCAAAAGAAAACCCAAAATAACCAGCCACAACTTCCAACCATAGAGATCAAAAAATGTGCGTTGTCTCAATAGCATAAATTCATAAAGAAAGATTGAGAAATTTCCGTAAAACAAAAGGTTTAGTAGTATGGATGCCGGTTTTTGACTATTCTCAGATGAGGTTTGGAGTTTTATGGCCAGATTAGAAAAAATTATGGCATGGAAAACTTGATTCAAATATTTTTGCCATTTTAAGCGGACTATTCCTGTTATGGCCACAAAAAACAGCAAGGTACTTATGAACCAGGGGTCGGTCCGCAATTCGCTGTGATATTCGAATTGGGGACCGGGTTCTTCTTCGGTATAGTAATTTGATTTAACTTCCTCTACATTTTCCTTGTGGGATGGTATAGAATCTATTTTCGTTTCGAGCTTCTTTTTTTTGTTTTTGAATAGGGGGACAATACAAAGAGAGTCGTTGGTTTCAGATGACCAAAGCTGCTTCTTGAATCCTGTTGATTTCCAATCTGATATGAGTATATTGTCCAGTGTATCAGGAACGGTAGCCCTTGTCAATACATCTTCTTCGGTTTGTTGGGTATTCGTATCTGCCTGCACTTTTCCTTTTTTAGAAACGATAAGGTTCCTGCGTTGACTGGATGAAGAATCAGGCTCCAAAGGCAGTAGTTTTATTTCCGGCCTGTCTACTTTAATCTCTATTTTTTTCGGGATTTCAACAGCCGGACGGATGATTTGTGCAGAGCTATCCTGCGCTGCTACGGACGAATGATTTGCAGGGTGTGTTTGGCTGTTCATACAGATCAAGATTGGTAAACAAAAATAAAACTTTTCCTAAAGGGCTGCAAAACTGATGGCATCCTTTCCCCAAGGCTTGGAATTTTTCAAGGCCGGGACTATCTCATCCGGACTTTGCACCATGCTCCACATTTCTTGGTGGATTGGACGCATAAAGCTTTCATCTGTCATTTTATGAAAAAGTTGGGTTAATCCATCAAAGTAACCGTCCGTGTTGAGTATAATCACAGGGTGTGGGTATTGCCCCAGTTTTTTAAGGGATAGTACTTCGAAAAGTTCCTCCAGCGTTCCTATACCACCGGGTAGGGCCAGAATACCAGAACTGTTTTTCACCATTAACTCTTTCCGCTGGTGCATGGTATCTACCAAGACCATGTCATCAACCTTTTTATGCTGCCATTCCACTTCAACCATAAAACGGGGAATTACTCCTGTTACGGGAGCGTTGTGTTTGAGTGCTTCATCGGCAACCGCACCCATAAGACCATTGCTGCCTCCGCCATAGATGATGCCGTATCCGGCGTTTATCAGGGCTGAAGATGCTTTGGTCGCAGCATCAAAGTATTTTCGAGGCACCAAAGGACTGGAAGCACAAAAGACTGCAATATTCTTTTTTTGATTCATGATTGAAGCTTAAAAATGATGAGTTGAAGATGGGGGATTATGATGGGTTATGTAGTTAAAAATCATACCCTAAAAGAAAAATTTTTTTTGTTTCATAACGGTTATCTGTGTTTCTTACTTTGCCATGGGATAAAATACTCAATGAGATATGAGAAACCTATGTTAATGGTATTGTTACCATTTCCGAAGCCCGGAACAGAATAGGGTTTAAGTGGTTTTGAATTATCCTGAAATACTTTTACCCGGATATTCAGGGTCCACCCCATGTAAAGATTTTTAAGCAACTCTGTTCTCGGTCCGGCTAACAGTTCAAACCAGTGGGTCTGAAGAAAATAGTCGTCCATAGATGCCTGGTAGTCATCCCAATAGCCATTCTGTATTGTGAGGCTGTTACTGCCATGCTGCTGCAAGGCATAGCCATAATTTAATCCAATAAAGATGTTGTCGTTATTTCCTCTTTCGTCCACATTAAAAAAGTCGTATAAAATACCTGCCTTAAGGAAGGAACCATTGCTCTGATATTGATAGTTTCTTTCTTTGGCATGACTTTCTGAGAAGGTTAAGTTTTCAAATCCTGCTTCACCCCGGAAAAACCAATTGGACGACAGGTTAATATGCGTTACAAAAGAAAACGCTGATTTGTCGTTGTCGAATAAGTGTCCAATAGGACCTTCCAGGTTGACCCCCAAAGTCAGTCCCCTTCGAACCTTTTCATTAATGGGAAAAAGGCTTTGATCCTTGTTTTGTCCTTTTGCCGCAGAAGAGATAAGCAAGAAACTAATAAATATATAGTTTGATATTCTCTGTAGTTTCGCCATATTTTACTTTTGGATAAATGATAGAGACGGAATCTATGAATGCATTGGTATGAATTACGGTGTCCAGATCAAATGTAAAGATATATCCACATTCACCGGAGATGAAATCGAGTTCTTTCGTTGATATGATATGAAGAGTGTCTTTCAACGTTTTGGACGAAATAATAAAAGAAGAAGTATCTGATTGAAAACTTAAAGGCAAAAACAGATCTGAAAGAGATTCATTTTTATAAATACTGTCGGCCATATTTAGGCCTATTATTGAGACTTCTGTAAGGGTTGTGTCAGTGTCTTCTGCCCACCAGGCCGAAAGCAAATTAGCTTGAACCGAATGCTGATTGGACAGGCAAGCCTCATCATCATTGCAAGCTACGACTGCCAAAAGAATGATTAGTGCAAAGAATAAATAGTTTACAAATTTCATATTTTAGATATTGGTCTAAGGAAACTAGCATGACTTCGATTGAATCATTTATTTTTCCCAAAAAAGTCCGGATAAATTCTAATGATTATGTCCGTTGCATTTGGTTTCAGATTATCTGATCTTCACCAAGTTTGATTTTAATGTTTGCTTGTCTTTGCACAAAGGTAGAAAATAAAGTGATTTTTTGGTGTTCATTAGCGTGCACAAACATGTTCGTTAACGTGCGATTTAATGACTGTGATGTTGCATTAGGCTTGTGTAAACAGTTTAAAAACTGTTGGTTAAATGGTTTGGTCCGAATGTTGAATTTGTCTCCTTCCGTATAACTTGCTTGTGAGCAGGGAAAACAAATTTCAAACGATCAAAGTCCAAAAAAACTTTTTAACATTTTAAAATCTTGAGTTTTGACAGCCTGGTCTTTAGGCAAAACCTTAACTATTAAAGCAATGTAATATGAAAAAAACAAAGAAAAGTTTATTAACTCTGTTGGTCTTGATGCTTTCAGGAAGCGTAATGATAGCGCAGCAACAGAGGATTGAGTTTACCGAATTTGATCTCACCAACGGGCTGCATGTGATACTTCATGAAGATCATTCCACCCCGATTGTGTCGGTTAGTGTAATGTATCACGTGGGCTCCAAGAATGAACAGCCCAACCGCACAGGATTTGCACACTTTTTTGAGCATTTGATGTTTGAAGGAACAAAAAATATCCCCAGAGGTGAATATGCTAAATTTGTTGAAAAGGCTGGGGGGACACTTAATGCCAACACCTCGGTCGATCGGACCTATTATTATGAAGTCCTTCCTTCAAATCAGTTAGAAATGGGACTTTGGCTCGAATCAGAGCGGATGCTGCATGCGAGGGTAGACAGTATCGGAATAGCCACCCAGAAGAAAGTGGTTATTGAAGAAAAGAAACAAAGCTATGATAACCGTCCCTATGGTTCCATTCTTATTGAAGTGATGAAACGGGCGTTTAAAAAGCATCCATATCGTTGGACTACCATAGGAGATCCCGATCATATCAGGGCTGCCAAGGATGAAGAGTTCCAACATTTCTACGATCAGTTTTATGTTCCGAACAATGCTGTTCTGGTAATTGCAGGAGATATTGAAATCGAAAATGCCCGCCATCTGGTAGAAAAGTATTTTGGTGATATCCCATCCGGGAAAGAAGAGATTTTCCGTCCTACGGTTGTAGAGCCCCCGCTCAATGGCGAAATTCGTGATACCATTTTTGATAACATTCAGTTGCCGTTGGTTTTACATGCTTATCGTACACCGGCAATGGGAACGGAAGACTTTTATGCGTTGGATATGTTAAGTACCCTGCTTTCTGATGGTCACAGCTCTCGTTTATATAAAGCATTGGTGGATGAACAGCAAATTGCCATGCAGGTTGGTTCATTCCCGCTTCCCTTTCGTGATCCCAGTGTCAGCATCACTCTTGCACTACCTAATATGGGAAAAGATGTTGCCGAACTTGAGCAGGCTATGATTGATGAAATAGAGAAAGTTAAAAACAACTTGATCGATGAACGTGAATTTCAAAAGCTTCAAAACAAATTTGAAAACGATTTTATAAACAGCAATACAAGGATTTCTACAAGAGCCAATAATCTGGCAAGGTATTATACTTATTTCGGTAATACGAACTTAATTAATACGGAGCTTGAAAAATACATGGCCGTTACCCGTGAAGATATAAAAAGGGTTGCCCAAAAGTATTTCACCAAGGATAATCGTGTAGTGTTGTATTATTTGCCTAAGAGTCAAAGGAATTAAGAAGATTCCGGAAAAATACGAAAAGTGTCAAAATAAAAAACTGATAAAATGAAACGATATATTTCAATCATTCTTCTTTTGGTTTTAATGGTGTCTGTCGTGAGTGCTCAGATCGATCGCTCTACGCCGCCAGTTCCCGGCCCGGCACCTGAAGTACAAATTGGAGATTATAAAACTTTTAAACTCCCCAACGGATTGACTGTAATTGTGGTTGAAAACCACAAAGTGCCGGTAGTTTCTTATTCTCTTTCGTTTGATGTCACATTGCCTCGTGAAGGCCAGGCTACCGGATACATTCAATTGGCCGGAGAATTGCTGCGTGCCGGAACAACGAATCGTTCCAAAGCAGAAATTGATGAAGCTGTAGACTTTATAGGTGCCACTTTACAAACTTATTCCAAGGGTATTTACGCCCGTTCCTTAAGTAAACACAGTGAGGAACTTTTGAATGTGATGTCGGATGTTCTTTTAAATCCTACTTTCCCAAAGGATGAATTGGATAAACTGGTTACTCAATATAAAACCTCTATTCAGGCCAATAAAGAGGAGCCCCGTGCCATTGCTGAGAATGTGGCCAGTGTTCTTATTTACGGCAAAGATGATCCCTATGGGGAGATGATGACTGAAGAGACTTTGGACAACATTACCCCTGATCTTTGCAAAAATTATTATGACTCCTATTTCCGTCCGAGCAAAGCCTATCTTGTGGTGGTGGGAGACATTTCTGTGAAAGAAGCCAAAAAACAAGCAAAACAGTACTTTGGAAAATGGAAAAACGCACCGGTCCCCCAAAACTTGTTCCCTTATCCCAATTGTTATGATGAGCCTAAGGTGGTGATTGCCAATAAGG
The DNA here is from genome assembly GCF_052400625.1 of Thermophagus sp. OGC60D27. Lineage (NCBI taxonomy): Bacteria > Pseudomonadati > Bacteroidota > Bacteroidia > Marinilabiliales > Marinilabiliaceae > Thermophagus > Thermophagus sp. OGC60D27. The sequence goes on along the minus strand of NZ_JBQTGH010000002.1, from coordinate 247,026 downwards.
AAGGAGCCAATCAATCCATGGTTATGGTGACGCATGAAGTGATGCTTACTCCCGGTCATCCCGATGCTGTTAAAGCCCGTGTTATGAATGCCATTTTAGGAGGTGGATCCTTTAATGCCCGTTTATTCCAAAATCTGCGTGAAGATAAAGCATTTACTTACGGTGCCTACTCTCAACTGGAGTCCGATGAGCGTGTTGGTCGCTTTACTGCGTCTGCAGAAGTGCGTACCTCTGTCACTGACAGTGCTATCACAGAGATCCTTAAGGAGATGGAGAGAATGCGTGATGAGTTGGTGACCGATGAAGAACTCCAATTGGTGAAAAACATCATTTCCGGTCAATTCGGAAGATCGCTGGAAGATCCGCAAACCGTTGCTCGCTTTGCCCTCAATATTCAACGTTACAATTTGCCACGAGACTATTACGAAAAGTATCTTCAGAGGGTGGAACAGGTCACCAAAGAAGATGTTCGTGAAATGGCAATGAAATACCTCAAGCCGGAGCGGGCGGTTATTCTCGCTGTGGGAGATGCTGCTTCAATCAAAAATAAAATGGAAAAGTTTAGTCCCTCGAAAGTTGTTGAGGAATATGATTACTACGGTAACCTGGTAGAGAAAAAGGCGGTGAGTGATAAGGTGGATGCTTCGGAAGTAATAGCCGCCTACATTGATGCTGTTGGAGGAAAGCAGGTTTTGGATCAGGTGAATGATTTGAAAATGAAGATGGCAATGGAGATGCAGGGGATGCCGATTGAAATTAATTTTTATCAAAAGAAGCCTAACAAATTGTGTCAAGAGACTTTGATGAATGGGAATGTGGTATCGATGCAGGTATTTGATGGCGAAAAAGGAAAGGTGAAAACGCCGATGGGAGAACAAATGCTTGAAGGAGAAGCTTTGACCAATATGAAAGAGAGTGCCAGGCTCTTTCCTGAGCTTGATTATCTCAATGATAACGCCCGGCTTGAAATTGAAGGGATTGAATCCATCAACGGGGTGGATGCCTATAAGGTGGTCGTTACCAAACCTTCCGGCATGAAATCAAGTTTGTTCTTCGGCGTGGAGGATGGGTTAAAATATAAAGAAGTTTCTCAGACTATTCAGGGCACTATTGCCACTATTTTTGAAAAGTATGAAGAAGTAAATGGGATTCTTTTTCCATCTGTTTTGAAGCAGACAATGGGACCTCAGATGTTTGAAATTCAGGTTAAATCTGTTGAGATTAATTCCGGCATTGAGGATAGCCGGTTTGAAGTGAAATAACGAAATTATCTTTTTTACAATAGGTTATACCCGAAGGCTGATTTTGCTCCTTCGGGTATATTTTTGTTACGATCATTGATTGTTTTTTCGTAGGCTATAAGCTTTTGGGGCAGATGAGTTCCTGGTCTTTAAATTGGGCCTTTGAAGGTGTTTGTACAATTCTGTTTGAGAGTTGTCGTTGTTATTATATGTAAAATTGCTTGTTAAATAGAACAGCTTTTTATACTTTTGACTGACTGGTCAGTCATTTTTGAGATGAAAGAGATTAAACGAGAGCGAATATTAAAAGAAGCGTTAACCCTGTTTGCCACCAAAGGATTTCATGCCACCACTATCGAAGCGATTGCCAAGGCGGCCGGAGTGGCGAAAGGATCGGTGTATAATTATTTTGAAAGCAAAGAAGCCATTATACGGGCTGTGGTTTTTGACACCATTCTCGAAGCCGTAGATTGGATGGATCCCAACCATGACGGAGTCATCACTGAAGGTGAATTTTTTGAAATGATCCGAAAAAGTAAAAAATGGTTGGTGGAGAACAGAGAATTTTTGATTCTCTATTATTCAACGGTAACACATCCAAAAGTCAATAAGCTATTGGAAAATGAGCTTTGGCAAATCCTCGAACCTCATATGAAAAAAGCAGAGGATTTTTTTATTCATCATGGTTTCGGCAACCCAATTGCTGAAGTCCGGTTTTTCTTTGCAATGCTCGACGGCATAAGTGTTAACTATGTGGTCGATCCTCACAATTTCCCGTTGGATCATGCAGTAGATCGGTTGATAAAATATTATAAGGGGCTTCTGAAAGATGATGCCTTAAACAGATAAAAAAGGAATGCTATGAATAACTCCAAATCAGGGTTTAAAATTTATTACCTTTCAGTTTTGCTTTTGCTTTTACTTCTCTCTTCAAGTGTCTCTTCCCAGCAGCTTTCTGCCACCGATATTGTAAAACGGGCAAATGATTTGATGCAAGGGAAAAGCAATTATTCGGAGATGGAGATGCAGATTATCCGTCCTTCCTGGACCCGAACCTTGCGTTTCAGAGCATGGGCAAAAGGGGATGATTTCTCATTGGTTTATATAGATCATCCTCCTCGCGAAAAAGGACAAAGGTTTCTGAAGCGGGAGCGTGAAATGTGGAACTACGTTCCTGCCATCGATCGGATGATTAAAATTCCGCCAAGCATGATGATGCAGTCGTGGATGGGTTCCGACCTCACCAATGATGATCTGGTAAATGCCGCATCTATTGTTAATGATTATGATCATGAAGTTTTGCGCACCGAGACGCTGCGAGGATACGATTGCTATGTCATTAAGATGGTGCCACACGAAGATGCCCCCGTGGTATGGGGGAAAGTGCTGTCCTGGATTTCAAAGGATGGGTTTATCACCCTCAGAAATGAGTATTATGACGAAACCGAGGAACTGGTAAATGAGGAGATTCTTGATGAGATTGAAGATGTGGGCGACCGTACCATTCCTACACGGTATACCATGATTCCGGTAGATAAGGAGGGATATAAAACCTCTCTGAAGTTTCAAAAAATAAAGTTTGAGATTGAGGTTGACGATGCCTTTTTCTCAATTAGGAATATGAAGCAGATGCGCTGATAATGATTTTTCCAACCAATTATTCCAACGATCAATGACGACATCTAAAAAGCTGCCTTATTCCACATCCCGGAAGGGCCTTATAGCAGGAAAATCGGGTCTTATTAAAATTGCCTGGCGCAATCTGTGGCGAAATAAACGTCGGACCTTCATTACCGTCTCTTCCATATTTTTTGGCGTCATTTTTTCTGCCCTGATGGGGTCTATGCAGGAAGGCTCCTATCAGAAAATGATCGAAAATGTGGTCAAGTTTTATGCCGGTCATGCGCAGATCCAGCACCGAGACTATCCCGATCATCAATCCATTAACAACTCCTTTGTGCCATCCGACTCACTACTGGCGAAACTCAACCGGCATTCTCAACTGGACATGGTTGTTCCCCGTCTCGAAAGCTTTGCTTTGGCATCATCGGGTGAGCAGACGGAAGGCATACTGGTTATGGGCATCGATCCTGAAAAGGAAGACCGGATGACTGCCCTGGCGAAAAAGGTGGTGAGCGGCACTTATCTTGAAACGAGTGGCGCTTTGGTGGGAGCTGATTTGGCGACTAATCTTGGTCTGGAAGTGGGGGATACCCTGGTAATGATAAGTCAGGGATTTCACGGCGTGAGTGCTTTTGGGCAATACCGGGTGGCAGGAATCATTCAGCATCCTAATCCGGAATTGAACCGACGTTTGGTTTACCTTACGCTGGATGAGGCACAATACTTTTTTCAGGCTTTTGGAAGGGTTACATCGCTTGCTTTGACCGGGCATTCACAGCACGAAATGGATAACATTCTTCCCAACTTAAGGCAAGAGGTTGATGGTGGGCTGGTGATTCGTACCTGGCAGGAAATGTTTCCGGCCGTTCTTCAGCAAATTGAGAGTGACAGGGCCACCGCACTGATCATGAAGATGATTCTTTATGTGGTGATTGGCTTTGGAATTTTGGGCACGGTGGTGATGATGATGGCTGAGCGCAGAGCTGAGTTCAGTGTTATGGTGGCCGTGGGGATGTTTCGGTCCAGGCTTGCTCTGATGTTATGGATGGAAATACTGTGGATAGGCCTGTTGGGGGTGATCGCCGGTTTTGTAGGCACTATGCCGGTGATCAGTTGGTTTGTTTATCACCCTTTACCCATTACTGGTCAGGCGGGGGAGTGGATGAAGAATCTCGGATTTGAACCTTTTATGTTCTTTGCCTGGGATATGGGTGTTTTTATTCAACAGGTTGTGGCAGTATTGCTGCTGACAACGCTGATCTCTTTCTATCCGGTTTTAAGAGCATTCAAAGTTTCCCCTGTAATAGGAGAAAAAAATTGACCAGTTGGTTGGGGGTGGAAAAAGTAGGTTCAATAGAATTCATCTAAATATTTTTAAGGTTCATGTTAAATGATGATGCTTTAAAGTTTAATTATTAATGTTTTGTCACGGGTGTAAATTGAATGTTCTGATTTGACGAATGCACAATGGCAATAAAGAAATGATCATTTCGTGGTTGGAATAGAAGGGTTTTACAACCAATTGATTTTAACGGACTAAATAGGAAAACACTATGTTATTAAAAATTGCCTGGCGTAACATCTGGCGGAGTCCGGTTCGAAGCTGGATCATCATTGCTGCTTTAACCGTGGGGATGTTTGCCGGTATTTTTTCTGCCACATTTATTAATGGGTGGATGATGCAGCGACTGCACGATGGGGTTGAGACCGAGACCGGTCACATTCAGATTTTTCGTGACGGTTATCGGAAACATCCGGAAGTGGATCGTTATTTTAATGCTCGTCTTGATTCGGTGGTAGTAGAAAATCCTAAGGTACAAGGCGTGTCATCCCGGTTGATGGTTCAGGGGATGGCGGCCTCCTCCGAGACTGCACGAGGGGTGAAAGTGTATGGCGTTGATGCTGATGCGGAAAAGGCGGTGCTTAATCTTCATGAGAAGATCATTGATGGGAACTGGTTTGAATCACCTTATAAGCGGCCGATCATCATGGGGGAGAAGTTGGCCAAACAGTTGCAATTGAAGTTGAAATCGCGAATCATCCTTCGCTTTCAGGACGTGGAAGGCAATATTACCGGTGGTGCTTTTAGAGTGGCCGGTATTTTCAAAACCAATAATGCCGCCTTTGATGGCAGCAATGTGTGGGTGAAGAAAGAGAGCCTGGCGCAGTTGCTGGGAATATCTTCCGATAACTGTCATTCCATGGTGGTACGCCTCGTGGATGCCGATGGAGCCATTAAAGTAGCAGGGGAGCTGCAAAAGCAACTTTCGGATGAAGAAGTGGTGCCATGGAAAGAACTTAGCCCCGAATTGGGATATATGACCGAGTTGGGAAATACCTATCTGTATCTTTTTGTGATTATTATCCTTTTGGCGTTGGGGTTTGGCATCATTAATACCATGCTTATGGTCGTTCTGGAAAGGGTCAGAGAAATAGGGATGCTGATGTCGGTAGGCATGAGTCGTCGCCGTATCTTCTTTATGATTATGGTTGAAACAGTAATGTTGTCTTCAGCCGGTGGATTATCAGGCATCTTTCTGGGGATGGTTGCAGTATGGCGTCTAAGTATTACAGGAATTGATTTATCCGTTTGGAGCACAGGACTTACAGAGATGGGATTTGATCCGATTGTTTATCCTGAATGGGATGCCGCATTGGTCTTTAATATCGCTATGCTGGTGGTTCTAACCGGTATTTTGGCCTCTCTTTATCCGGCATGGAAAGCGTTGAAACTAAAACCTTCCGAAGCGGTCAGGGTGATTTAATAAATTTTCATACATTCATCTTTAAAAATATTGATAAACAGTAAAAAAGAAATCAATATGTCAATAATAACTTTAAATAAGATTTATAAGACCTATAACAGCCGTCAGGTCCCTGTCCATGCCCTGAATGGTATTGATTTGGCTTTTGAAGAGGGTGAATTTACAGCCATTGTTGGACCTTCGGGGTCGGGGAAAACAACACTGTTAAATGTTCTAGGAGGTCTGGATGATCCCGACCGGGGCGATGTGATTATTGATGAGGTCTTTGTTAATAAGCTGTCGGGCAATGAAAAGATTAAATTTCGACTGAACCACATTGGCTTTATTTTCCAGGCCTATAACCTTATTCCGGTTCTTACGGCTCGTGAAAATGTGGAATTTATCCTCGAATTGCAGGGCATTCCCAAAGCGGAAAGAAAGAAAAGGAGTCTCCGGTTGCTGGAAGCGGTGGGTATACCTGAAAAGGCGGACGTACGACCTCGTCAGTTGTCGGGAGGTCAGCAACAGAGAGTTGCCGTAGCACGGGCGCTGGCGTCCAATCCCCGGTTTGTGTTGGCAGATGAGCCTACTGCGAACCTGGATAGTACTTCGGCCGAAAACTTGTTGTCCATCATGCATGAGCTCAATCAACAGCAAAGCACCACTTTTATTTTTTCAACCCATGACGAGCGGGTGGTTAAAAAAGCACGAAGGGTGATAACCCTTCAGGACGGCAAAGTTAAAAATGATGAAACGAGCATGAGTAATTAAGATGGTCACAATGGCGTCTGTCTAAAATTTGATCATGCGAATTTCATTCAACTTAAATTAATAAATTGTTTGCCAATGAAGCGATTGGTTTTTTTTGCGTTTGTATTCTTTAGTATCCAGGTAAAAGCTCAAGTTAAGGCAGATGGGTATATTGGCATGATGCCATCGGTTTACTACCTTGATCAACAGGATTTGAAGATGTGGGAAAATGTATTGCATAACCGTTTGAATTTAAGTTATGACTTTTCACCTTCGGTCTTGGGGGTGCTTCAATTTCGAAATCGATATATTTCTGGGGAAACAGTCAACAAAATAAGCGGTTATCCGGGGTTGATAGAGAAGGATCCGGGTTTTCTGGATATGTCATTTAATCTGGCTTCAGGGACTTCATCGGTGATGAACATAACGGTGGATCGATTGTGGTTGGATTTCTATGTTGGAAAATTGCAGATAAGGGCAGGTCGACAGCGAATTAACTGGGGCCAGGCAATGGTGTGGAACCCCAATGATATCTTTAATGCCTATTCCTATTTTGACTTCGATTACCCCGAAAGACCCGGCATCGATGGTGTAAGGCTCCAGCTTTATACCGGTGTTGCGTCACAAGTAGAGGGCGTGGTAAAAATCAATCGAGTAAGGCAGAAAACGTGGGCAGCCCGTTACCGCTTTAATGCCGGGAGCTATGACTGGCAATTTCTGGGGGGACGATTAAATGACCAGGAGTGGGTGGCGGGAATGGGATGGTCCGGACAGATTGGCGATGCCGCCTTTTACGGTGAAAACACCCTGCTTTTTCCTAACGGGGATAATGCAACCTATATTGCTTCGGCAGGCATGAATTATACCTTTAAAAACTCTTTACTGCTTCAGATAGAAGGATTATACAGCAGTAATCTTTCGGATGAGGGCGAAAATTTTATACAGTTTGTGGGAAGCCGGGCCTCTTTATTTAGTGATCAGTCCTCTGTCCGTGAGCTTAGCTTTTCAAAATACAGTGTGTTCGCTTCTGCACAGTATCCCTTTACGCCTCTTTTTACCGGGAGCTTCTCGGTGATGGCTTTTCCGCCTTCCACAGCTTTTTACCTTGGACCCACTTTGGAATATTCCCTGAAACCGAATCTTTACTTGTCAACTTTTTTCAATTTGTTTCTGGCTCAGCAGGATAATAGGACAAAAATTGTGGCGCTTCAGGGGGCTTTGAGGTTGAAGTGGTTCTTTTAATGGGGAGTCAGTTTAATTTTTGGGGATTTATTGCCCCGATACCATTTTTCTCGCCGTGTTTCGGATATTGTCCATGTCGAATCCGCAATCGCGGGCCAATTCGGGTTGGGTGCCCTGATCGATAAAACGGTCGGGAATGCCCAAACGTGTTACGGTGGCCCGATAGTTGTTCTCAGCCATAAATTCCAATACGGCAGAGCCCAGACCACCGATGATGGCACCGTCCTCTATGGTTATTATTTTTTGATATTTAGTAAATGTTTCATGAAGTAATACTTCGTCCAGTGGTTTGATAAAACGCATGTCATAGTGTCCCGCTGAGATTCCTTCTTGTTTCAATTCGTCAACAATACGGGCCACTTTCGTCCCCACCGGTCCGATGGTAAGAAAAACCAGGTCATTGCCTTCCGAAAGTTTTCGACCTGTGCCGGGTTCAATTTTTTCAAAAGGAGTTTGCCAGTCGATGAGGCTTCCTCTACCTCGGGGATAACGTATGGAGAAGGGGCCCATGTCAGGAAGTTGTGCCGTATACATTAGATTTCGTAATTCCGATTCATCCATGGGTGAGGAGACGATCATATTGGGAATACACCGAAAATAGGCAAGATCATAAGCTCCGTGGTGAGTCGGACCATCCGACCCCACCAGACCTCCTCTGTCAAGGCAAAAAACCACATTGAGTTTTTGGAGTGCAACATCATGAATCACCTGATCATAGGCCCTTTGCATAAAGGTGGAATAGATGTTGCAAAAGGGTACTAGCCCCGAAATGGCCATGCCCGCCGAAAAAGTAACGGCATGTTGTTCGGCGATGCCCACATCAAAGGCTCGGTCTGGCATCTGTTCCATCATGAGATTCAGGCTGCAGCCGGTAGGCATGGCAGGGGTGACCCCCACAATTTTCTCATTTTGACGAGCCAGTTCGATAATGGTATGACCAAATACTTCCTGGAATTTAGGTGGACGGGGTTGGTTGGAAGGCGGATCCAGAAGGCGTCCGGTGGCCGGATCGAATTTTCCGCCGGTGGCATGCCAGGCCGTCTGGTTCTCTTCTGCAAACTTAAAACCCTTTCCTTTCTTTGTGATGATATGCAGTACTTTAGGGCCTTTAATCTCTTTTAAATCTTTAAGAACATTGGTCAGGCGTTCCACGTCGTGTCCATCAACCGGTCCAAAGTAACGTATGTTAAAGCCTTCAAAAATGTTGGTTTGTCGCGTCAGTAAAGTTTTGATGCTGTTGTTGATTTTTATGATCATATCGCGAGATCGGGAACCGCCAATGTTAAATTTTTTCAATGCTTTGAAAACCTCTTTTCTCAGCTTGTTGTATGTGCGGCTGGTGGCGATGTCGACCAGATATTCGCTAAAACCTCCCACGTTGGGGTCGATGGCCATGTTGTTGTCGTTTAAGACCACCAAAACATTAGCTTTGCTGGCTGCCAGATTGTTTAAGCCTTCGAAAGCCAATCCGGCCGTCATGGCTCCGTCACCGATGACCGCTACTGTTTGGCGATCTTCACCTTTTCGGCTGGCCGCAATGGCCATACCAAGGGCTGCAGAAATAGATGTGGAGGAGTGGCCTACCCCAAAAGCATCGTATTCGCTTTCAAAAATATTGGGAAAACCACTTAATCCTTTGTATTTCCGATTGGTATGGAAACGGTCGCGTCGGCCCGTCAGAATTTTGTGACCATAGGCCTGGTGACCTACGTCCCATATTATCTTATCATAGGGAGTATTAAAAACATAATGGAGTGCTACCGTCAACTCCACTACTCCCAGACTGGCACCAAAATGACCCGGGTTGCACGACACAGAGGAAATAATGAAGTTCCGCAGTTCATTGCACACCTTTATCAGGTCTTTGGGGGGCAGCTTCCGGAGATCTTCCGGATTGTTTATGGTTTTTAATAGTTGGGTTGCTTCAACTCCCATTCCAGTGTTCCTTAATTTTTGGTTGAATGATTCTTTAAATTGTCGGGTAACCTACCGGGACAATTGATTGACAATACTTACATATTCAGGCCCAACGATTCTAATTGTTTTCAAAGGTTAAGAAATCAAACAGATCTCTTAGTCTGAATTGTCGGGGAAATATAACGATCTAACGCACTTCTTTTGCATTTTATTTCTGCAAAGATAGAAGTTTGTTAATATTTTGACTATGATAGATGCACGCTGCTTTTTATATTTGTAAAATAATCTGAATGAACCTTCGTTACTTTCAAGGAAGTAGAGAGAAGAGATTCTTTTATAATTCATCAAGAATAACCAGGAAAACTTATCAATAATGAGAGTAACCCGATATTATTTTGCCGGCGTTGGCCTAAGTCTATTTTTTGCCGCCTGTGTCCCCTTAAATCAGTTTCGTGAGCTGGAAGAATCCAATCGTCAGTTGAACGATAAGGTGGAGAGTTTGAGTAGTGAAAACGAAATTTTAGTGGGGCGCACCAATGAATTGAAAGAGCTTGCCGATCGCCTGAAAAAACAAGTTGCCGAATTGGCTGCCGACACCCTCCGAAAGGGGCGGGATGCCAGAATTTGCAGAAACGACCTCAATAAGCTGAGAAAAGAGTATGATGATTTGTTGGCACAGTTGCGTAACCAAACAGGGGCAGGAGACACCGAAGAATTACTGGCCTATCTGCAAAAATTGCAGGAAGAGCTTCAAAACCGAGAAGATGCACTTATTGAGGCCGAACGGGATCTTAAATTAAGAAAAGAGGAACTCAATGATGCCATGGCCCGTTTAAAAGCTGCCCAGAACGATCTGGAAGCTAAGAATCAAAGACTCTTTGAGTTGGAACAGGCGCTTGCCAAAAAAGACAGTGCCAGTCATGCTTTGCGAAAAGCCATTGCCGATGCCCTCACCGGATTTGACCAAAGCCAGCTCAACGTTCACATGAAGAACGGAAAGGTTTATGTCTCCATGGAAGAGAAGTTGCTCTTCGGATCGGGAAGTTATCAGGTAAGTGCCGAAGGGGCTTCGGCCGTGCGTCAAGTAGCAAGGGTTTTGGCTGAAAATAAGGATATAAATATCATGGTAGAAGGGCATACCGATCCCGTGCCCTATCGTAGTGGCGTATTGCTGGACAACTGGGACTTGAGTGTAAAACGGGCCACCTCCGTCACCCGCCTCCTGCTTGAAAATTCAGGCATCGATCCTTCGAGAGTGATCGCTGCCGGAAGAGGCCCCTACGTTCCGTTGGTCGCCAATGATACGCCGGAAGGAAAGAGAAAAAACAGAAGAACAGAAATCATTCTTACGCCCCGGCTCGATCAAATCTTGAACATTCTGGAAAGCAACTAATAAATAAAATGGGTGTTTAAAAACTTTGTGAAACGCTGAATGATTATTTGTTTCACAGAGTTTTCAGACACCCGTTTCCTGATTGGGCTCACAAGAGGAAGTGTTCCTCAGACTTTCGAGTTAACGAAAAAATTTTGTTTCGACCGAAAAAATCTTGCGGTTGAAGAGTCTCCAATTGTTTGTGGCAATTAAAACTCAATGATGCTCATGGTGTTTGAGGTCAATGGTCTCAGGATAATCGCTGTTGTAATGCAAGCCTCTGCTCTCCTTCCTCTGACGTGCCATCTTAATGATCAGATAGCCCACCTGAATGGTATTTCGCAGTTCACAAAGTTGTTGTGAGACGGTAGATCGCTGATAAAGATCTTCCGTTTCGTGGTAAAGTATTTCCAGTCGGTCCAGGGCCCGTTTCAATCGCAAATTGGAACGAACTATTCCCACATAGTAACTCATGATCTGTTCTAACTCCTTCTGGCTTTGCGTAATCAAGACCATCTCTTCGGGATGGGATGTTCCCTCATCATTCCATTCGGGAACCTCATTGCAAAAGGTATAATGTTGAAAATTTTTTGAGGCATCCTTAGCGGCAGCATTGGCAAATACAGTGGCTTCGAGCAGTGAGTTGGACGCCAGTCGGTTAGCGCCATGAAGGCCCGTGCAGCTACATTCTCCCGCAGCATATAAGCGCGCTATGCTGGTGCGGGATTGAAGATCCACTTTTATACCCCCACAAGAAAAATGGGCAGCCGGAACCACCGGTATGTAGTCTTTGGTGATGTCGATACCCAACGATAAACATTTGTCATATATGCCGGGAAAATGTTTCTTTATTTCCTCGGCCGGCTTGTGGGTCACATCCAGATATACGTAATCATCGCCAGTGGTTTTTAATTCATGATCGATGGCCCGCGCCACAATATCTCGTGGCGCCAGACATTCCCGTTCATCATATTTATGCATGAATTTCTTGCCATCTCGTCGTCGAAGAATCCCTCCAAAGCCACGCATGGCTTCCGTGATCAGAAAAGAAGGCCGCTCCTTCGGATTATAGAGTGAAGTGGGGTGAAACTGAATAAATTCCATGTTTTCAACGATGCCTTTTGCGCGGTAAACCATGGCAATGCCGTCACCTGTGGCAATCACCGGGTTGGTGGTCGTTTGATAAACGCTACCCACGCCGCCGGTGGCAATCATGGTTACCTTGGATAGAATGGTTTCCACACTGTTGGTTCTGCGGTTGAGAACATAGGCGCCGTAACACTCAATATCGCGTCTCCATCGATGCACCAACTCTCCCAAATGGTGCTGGGTGATGATTTCCACCGCAAAATGGTTTTCCAGAATCTCGATATTGGGATGTTTTTTGGCAGATTCCACCAGTCCCCTTTGAATTTCATATCCCGTTTGATCTTTGTGGTGCAGAATTCTTTTTTCGGAATGTCCTCCTTCGCGGTGCAGGTCAAATTTTCCCGATTCATCTTTGTCAAACTGTACGCCCCATTTGAGGAGTTCTTTAATTTGTTTGGGCGCTTCTTCCACCACTTTCCGAACCACTGTCTTGTCGCAAATGCCTGCGCCGGCCGTGAGCGTATCTTCAATATGTTTTTCAAAGTTATCGGGCGCATAGGTTACCGACGAGATACCTCCCTGCGCGTACGAAGTATTGGTTTCATCGATTCGGGTTTTGCTGATGATGCAAACCTTACCTTTGTCTGCTACTTTTAATGCAAAACTGAGTCCTGCAATTCCGGAACCTATAACCAGAAAATCAACTTTTTTACGACGTGAAGTATCTGTCTTTCTCATGAAAAATATGATTTTGAAACTTTCAAAGTTACAATTTTAGGCATTGATGTGTTGTGCAATATCCAAAACATTGGGAACTATCTTACCGTAAAGGGTTCTTTTTTTTCGGATACGCTATTTTTTAAGATATTCCATTAAATAAAGGTAAAACAACTCAACACGCGATGCTATGTTATGGTCTTTTAATGTTCTTTGTTGCCCCCTTAAAGCCATTTGTCGGCACTCTTCCGGATGATGAATCAACCATCTGATTTTTTCGACGCACTCGTCGGCCGAACGGTAGGTGACAATCTCATCGTCCACTTTGAAAAAGTCGGAAATATTGCTTTTGTAATCTGTAATCAGGCAGGTTCCGACGCCGGTGGTTTCAAAGAGGCGCATGTTGGCCGCATAATCACCCACACAGTCGCCATGGTTGTTAAAGCCAATGGCCGCTTTTGATAAGGCTTTAAACATTTCGAGTCCGAAAACGGGAGGAAGAGCCATCTTGTAAAGTTTTTTGGAAAGGGATAATCTTTGTGGCATCCGGTCGTGGGCGCGCCCTTTACGGATGGGGGCGATGGCATCGGTGAGCCCTTTCATTCCCAGACCATCCAGTGTGTGGGCCGCCAGATAGGAGGCTTGTTTTTTTAGTAATCCAATGAGACTGCGGTCGGGCAAATTGCCATAGAAAGTGAAGGAGATCCCCTCATTCACCAGTTGTTCAAGAATTTGCCGACGGGTGCTGTGCATCCCCTCCCCGGCAAAGATAGAGCCCATGAAGGCCAAGGAGGTCTGGGGGTAGGGGTTGTCCGAGTGGATTTTATTTAAAATGCGTGGGTCGAAGGCATGCGGTATGTTGACCGAAGGAATACCATATTTTTTTAACAATGTCTGAAAAAAAGGCGAACAAACCGTGAAGTAGTCGAAAGCACGAAATGCTTCTGTCTGCGCCGACGAAAAGGGAGCACAAACATTGCCGATGCAAAGTTTCAATTGAGGGTGCTCGGCCTTTAGTTTTTTTATGAAACTGCCGTTGTAGGTTACCGAGTCCTGAAAATAAATGACATTGGGCCGGAATTGCCGAATTTGTTGCATCAGAATGGAATCGGCAGGTAAATCGGGAGATACTTCGTTTTCTTTGGCCCACGCCTTTTGCAGAGGAGACGCATTGGCCACAATTTCCATGGTTTCCATTCCTTTTTCAGCAAGGATACGACCGTAATTGTCCGACCACGCAAAATATTGATCCATTAGGTGGCGGTATTGTTCATCGTAGCCGGCCGAAACGATTAGGGGATTTTGCCGGTAGTAATGATTCAGGAAATCCCTGTAATAGCTGGATATTTTAAGAAATCTCAACGCCATAGATATGAGGATGTATAACAAACTGTCTGATTAGAGAGGAAACCTCCCGAGGGATCCGCCAATGGGGACATTGCAGCTTGGTAGTGCCCCGGCCGGGTCGTAGAAGGCAAACTTATAAGTTTTTTTGGATATTGCAGAATGATGGCCTGATTTAATGGTTAAAGAATGGAGAGGGGCATCGCGGAAAATTGGTTTTTCCCTCCCCGGCATACCATTTTTTTCACCTGTATGAAATTGGGTTAAGCCATTGGCCTGATGGAACTTGAATGACGAATGGTTGATACATCCTCTTTTATGACCAACCTTCAATGCCATGCTGGTTTCATCCAATCAAAGAAGAGCCTTCCCAGGTTGAAAATTGGCTTCCCTGCTTAAATTCTCCCCGTCCTGCTTAAATTTTCATGGTCCTGCTTAAAATGACATGGTCCTGCTTGAGTTGGAAGCGTTCCTGGTTAAATTCTTATGGCCCTGCTTAAGTTGACGTTGTCCTGCTTAAATTTTACCCTCCCTGCTTAAATTCTAACGCCCTGCTGGGGCTTTCGGAAGCTTTTGAGTGGTTTTTTTACCCTCCTTTATCAGCTAAGGACAAACATGAGTAACCGGGAAATTTTAAATGCTTTCAATAATTGTTCGAAAACAGAGATCGGAAGGGAAAGGCTAAAATTTTGATGGCTTTCCTGTTTTATCTCTTCATTCCTGTTATTTTTGTTGCAAACTATTCAGAACATGCAGAACCAGACACGGTTTATATTCCGTCAGGGAGTTATTTACGGTATCGGAAATGTGTTGGTCAAGCTTAGCGGTGTCATCCTCATTCCATTATATCTGCGTTATATCAATGAGGAGGAGTTCGGCATCGTGGCTTTGTTCGAAACCATTTTTCAGTTTAGCCTGATCTTATCGGGATTTGGTGCCCGGGGCGGCTTTATGCGCTGGTATCATGAAATGAAGAGCCGGCGTGACAAGAAGCAACTGTTTTATACCACCGTCATGTTTAATCTCATGACCACTACGCTCACCGTTGGTGCCGTGGGAGCGGTTGTCTTTATGTACTCACAGGAGATATTCCAATATCACATTTCTTCATCGATTCTGTTTTTTTTTCTTGCGGGGACTTTTTTCCGGTTGATGATGGAGATGCCTTATTATTTGTTAAAGATAGAACAGAAAGCTGTTGCTCAAACATGGTGGGTGTTCTTAAATATGGTATTGCTGATAGGCACCACGTTCTATTTTATGGAAGTCAAAAGAATGGGGTTAAGAGGTATCTATCTGGGACAGATGGTTGCTCATTCCTTAACCTTTTTGGCCCTTTTGCCCATGATGGTCAAGCATTCAGTTCCGAAGTTTAATGTGGGGGTGCTGAAAGAGATGCTTCATTATGGTTTTCCGTTGGCTGTAAGCAATATTCTGACAACGGTACTGACACTCAGCGACCGTCATATCATCAACCAATATCAGAATTTGAGCGAAGTGGCCGGTTATAGTATGGGTTTTAAGGTTTCTAACCTTCTACAAATGGTAATAGTTTCTTCGTTCATTACGGGCTATTCCAACTATTACTTCAAGACCCTGCATGAAAAGGGGAGCCTCTCGTTTTATGAGAAGATCCTTCGTTATTTCGTGGTCTTTATATCTTTTGGCGGACTGGGCGTTGTCCTTTTTTCACCGGAGATAATATATGTGGTATCCATGGGTCGGGAGTTTTTCCAGTCGTCGGTGGTTATTGTGCCGGTATTGATGATTGGAATGCTTTTTTCGGGATTACGGCAGATGTTTATGTTGCCATTGAACAAACATAAACGGACGCGGCGGATATCTTTGATATTGGTGTTAAGTGCAGTGATCAATATTGGTGGTAACTTTTTGTTGGTGCCGGTGCTGGGGAAAATGGGCGCCTCGGTATCCACCGTGGCGGCTCAGCTTTTTGCCGTGGTTTGGTTTTATGTGGAAGTGAGAAAAACCGAACCGGTTCGCTTCTCACTGGGGCGGAATTTCCTTTTGTTGGTTATCTGGGGTGCACTGGCCTTTGGCGGCATGCCATTTTTCGATTATTATTTGCCCCTAGCATGGGCCATCAAAGTATTATTATTGCTGCTTTTTATTCTTTCGTTGTTCCTGACGGGGCATATTCGAAAAGAAGAGATAGGAGAGGTGAAAAATATATATCATAAAATAAAAGGAAGATAAAATTGTTAGTTTTTGTCTTGTAACAAACTTTCCAATTGAATCGTCACACCATCACAATTGTTGATAAAAAAGTAGTTTAATCTAATTTATTTGTGATGAGAAAGAGAATCCTATTAGGAACAGTTATGCTGGGCATCATTCTGATTCTTCCCATTGAAGTTTATTCTCAGAATGACACCATCCAAGCTAAATCATCTGAGCGGATCAGAAATATTGTTACGGTTGAGGAAGATGTTGACGGGACCAGGGTCACTTTCCCCGGCGGAAAGGTGGTGGTGGACGAAAGAAGCGATACCATTACCAGAATTACCGTGGGACGACGGCAATACCTGATAATTGATAGACCCGGACAGCATACCAGCGTTCAGGTCGTTAAAACAGCAAGAAAGAACTTCAAAGGGCATTGGGCCGGATTTGATATTGGATTGACCAATATCTCGGACGCACCCTTTAGTGGTGAGTTGCCTCAAGGGGCATCGTGGCTCGACCTGAACTCAGGAAAATCGGTGGCCGTTGGAATGAATATCTTTCAGTATAACATAGGTCTTCAGAAAAACAGAAATAATATGGGACTGGTTACCGGACTGGGATGGATTATTAATAACTATCGGTTCGATTCTCAATTTGTGCCTTATAGAGATGAAGCAGGAATGACGTCTTACTTCGAATCCACTCGTTCCATCGAAAAGAGTAAGCTAGTGACCAGTTTTGCCACCGTGCCTTTACTTTTCGAATATCAGTTTCCAAGCCATGACAGGGAGTCGGGCATCTTTATTTCAGCGGGGCTTTACGGTAGCTTCAGATTGGGATCACACCTGAAGGTGGTGTACAACGAAGGCGGGGGGCGTGATAAGGAAAAAAGTCGGGAAGATTTGAACCTTAATGCATTTAAATATGGCGCCATGGTGCGGGCCGGCTATAAATGGATTAAGCTATATGCCAAATGGGATTTTACCCCCTTGTTTGAAAAGGATCGTGGACCGGAAGTTTATCCCTGGACCGTGGGGCTGACGCTATTGCAATTTTAAGTGGATTTGAAGCGTGGGACACAGGGCGTGGGGTGATGTTGATGAATAGAAGGAAGAACGAAGGAAAAGGGAGACGGGAAAGACAATGTGGAATCTGAAAAGTGATGAGGTGACCGGTCTTTGAGTGTCAGACTGCAGATGTATGGCATGAGTGTTTTTATTTTATTGGATTTTAATTTTATGCGGATATAAAATGTTAAAACAAGCTTTTAAAACAGGTCTGATTATTTTGTTTATGGCAGTGGAGGGGCTTGCTGTAGCTCAAGAGGGGTCGCTGGATTCGGTCCTGCAGAAATATGACCATTTCTGGGAAATGACGCCGGGCCTTTATCGTGTCATGAAGAATCATCACATCGGGGTGGTTGATAGCCGGGGAAGGGAAATTGTCCCGTGCCGTTTCGATCAGGTTTGGACCCCCACCAAAGATCAATATATTCGGGTTTTACTCAACATGAAAACGGGCTTGTACCATTTGAAGAAAGGGATTATTCTTCCCGCTGAGTATGATCAGATATGGGAATATGATAATGGCCTGGCCAAGGTGATGAAAAATCGCAAGTTTGGGTTTGCCGACATGGATGGTCGCATTGTGGTGCCTTGCGAGTACCAGCATGTTTGGTCGCCCCGCAACGGTTTAATAAAGGTGATGAAGGATGGATTGACCGGATATATTAAGAAAACAGGTGAAATGGTGATTCCGGTGGTTTATCAGCACATCTGGGATTTTGAGGAGGGAATGGCCCGTGTGGTTCGCGACGGCAAGATGGGATATGTCAACGATCAGGGAAATGAAGTCGTTCCCGCCATTTATGATCAGGTGTGGCCTTTTGAAGAGGGTGAAGCAATGGCGGTGATTGACGGCGACTATTTCAAAATAGACAAGAACGGTAACATCATAGAGACCTTGGATCCACAATCCGCTAAGAATTTTCCCGTGCACGGAACGGAAGATGAGGAGTCCGATGAAAGAACGGTCATAAGATCAAATCATCCCTTCATTTATTTGGGGGATAACAAGGTGGAAATCTTCCACGATGGAGAAGGTATTCAGATTGAAAATAAAAAGATTAAGAAGAAGTCGAAGCATTTTCGTGGACATTTGGCAGGCATCGGGTTGGCATTGAATGGATATCTTGATAACGAAGGACATGAGGAACTTCCTGCAGGATATGAATTTATGGAGCTGGATCAGAGAAAGTCGCTGGAGGTGGTCTTTTATCCCTGGGAAGAAAATGTTCGTTTGTTAGGAGATTGGTTCGGTCTCACCACCGGCCTGGGCGTGCAATACAATAATTATCGTTTTAAGTTGGAGTCCTATTCTGATATTCCCGAGAATGGCAGAGAATGGTTCCCTGTTTTGGATCCGGAAGAGACTCCTATATCCAAAAGCAAGCTAATGATGATGCATCTGAATGTGCCGGTAATGGTAGAAATTCAAATGCGTAACGGAGAAAATAGCAATAATCTTTATATCTCGGGAGGAGTCGTTGGTGGCGT
The DNA here is from genome assembly GCF_052400625.1 of Thermophagus sp. OGC60D27. Lineage (NCBI taxonomy): Bacteria > Pseudomonadati > Bacteroidota > Bacteroidia > Marinilabiliales > Marinilabiliaceae > Thermophagus > Thermophagus sp. OGC60D27. The sequence continues at coordinate 228,248 of NZ_JBQTGH010000002.1, read as the reverse complement.
CCGTCTTCAAACACATACCAAGCTGGTTTATAGAAAAAACAATCACAGTGAGAAAAAGAAAAAAAGGGATGATTTGGGGCTTCCTCTGTTTCGGTATGGATTTATGGCCAAAGCCGGTTTCGGTAGTTTCTCGATTTATGGAACCTATTACCCTAAGCCTATGTTCAAGGATGGCGAGGGCCCTGAGTTGTATCCTTATTCCATCGGCGTAATGTTGAATCTGGATTAGGCGATAAATGGATGCTTTAGTAGAACGATCTGACTGAAATAATTTAAAGGCCTTTGGGGAGGAATCTTCCAAAGGTCTTTTTCTGTTTTTTCGTAGGTTTGTCAACTATTTTGTACTTTAACGGCAAAAACAATAACCTTTCTTCCTCCCATGAATGTGATTTAAACGAATCGATCACAAAACCCCGTTTTAATAACTGATTTATTCATTTAAACAAAACACTTATGTCACTACTAGGAAACATTATTTGGTTGATTTTTGGAGGCCTTTTCATCGCCATTGAATACTTTATATCTAGCTTTGTGATGTTTATTACCATCATCGGTATTCCTTTCGGGCTTCAGACCATGAAGTTGGGAATTCTGGCGCTCTGGCCTTTTGGAAAAAGAGTGGAGCCGATACGGGGTGGCAGTGGTTGCATTTATACAATAATGAATGTGATATGGATCCTTACCGGGGGATTGTTGATTTGCTTTTCCCATCTGATCTTTGGCGTTGTGTTGTTTATTACCATTATTGGGATTCCGTTTGGACGCCAACATTTTAAGCTGGCTCGTCTGGCATTAACCCCTTTTGGTTACGAGATTCGGTAAAATTGATCATCTTTGCGTTTTAATTAATAGAAGGACTGCAGGATGGATCGATCTTAACCTTGATAGGTTGGGTTCCCGTATACGATGGGGTATAAACCCTGTTGGGGGAATCTTCTTGTTTGCCCCAACATTTCGGGGTTCTTGGTGGGTTAAAGAATGAAACAAAACTAGTGGAAATGAAATGAGCATGGCAATGTTGATCCCAAATGGTGAGCCATGCGAATTCAGCATAATCAATAACTTAAAGATAATTTATACGGATGTAACGAACATGGCAATGTGAGATTTTCACAACAAGAACATGTATTAACAAATAGTCATGCGAGTTCTATCCGACCAATGATTTAACCTAATTTTATACGGATGAATAAAGTAATAGGGATGGGCAATGCCCTGGTCGATATTTTAACGCAGCTTGAGGACGATAATGTTTTGTCGGACCTGGCATTGCCAAAAGGATCGATGCAATTGGTGGAACGCGAAGAAATACAGCGGGTATTAAATGCTACTGCTACGTTTCCTCGACGTCAGGCTTCGGGAGGTTCGGCAGCCAATACCATTCACGGATTGGCCGGTCTGGGAATTGATACTGCCTTTATCGGGAAAGTGGGGAAAGATGAATGGGGCGGTTTTTTCCGTGCCGATCTGGAAAAAAGAAATATCAAGCCCTTGTTGCGGGAAGGAACGCAAGAGTCGGGACGAGCCTTTGCTTTGATCAGCCCCGATGCTGAGCGGACCTTTGCCACCTATTTGGGAGCAGCCATCGAACTGGAACCGCAAGATGTTGCAGAGCATTTATTTGAAGAGTACCATATCCTTCATATAGAAGGTTATCTGGTTCAGAACAGACCTTTGATTCGCCATGCACTTCAATTAGCTAAACAGAAAGGCTTGAAGGTATCCCTTGATCTGGCCAGCTTTAATGTTGTGGAAGAAAATTTGGACTTTCTTCATGAAATGGCACAAAATTATGTGGACATCCTCTTTGCCAATGAAGAAGAAGCCAAGGCTTTTACGGGACTGAAAGAGGATGCCGCCTTAGATCGATTGTCCGAGTTCTGTGACCTGGCCGTTCTGAAGCTGGGGAGCAGGGGATCGGTCATTAAGCACCATGATCGTGTGGTGAAAGTAGCTGCTACCAAGTCGGTGAGCAGGGACACTACCGGGGCCGGTGATTTGTATGCATCCGGTTTTCTCTTTGGACTTATCCATGGCCTGCCCATGGATAAGTGTGGCGAAATTGGTTCGCTGCTGGCCGGAAAAGTGATTGAAGTAATTGGTCCCAAAATCGACGATCAGGTTTGGGAAGAAATAAACCGCCAGGTAATGAGATATGTCAACTAAAAGGTTGATGGAGTGAAAAGTTGAAGATCTTAGGCTTTTATAACTGATGGCATCTTTTGTCATTTTTTTTGCAATCTCTCTCTTTTAACTTTGTTAACCACCAATAAAATATTTGATATGTACGGAAGATATAAAGAACACCTGCAGAAGGAACTGGATGGTATTAAAGCATCCGGTCTTTATAAAGAGGAACGGCTGATTACCACTCCTCAGGGTGCAGAAATTAAAGTGGCCACCGGCGAAACGGTTCTGAATTTTTGCGCCAATAATTATTTGGGGCTTTCTTCTCATCCCCGAGTGATTGAAGGTGCACGAAAAGCCCTTGAAACCCATGGATACGGCATGTCTTCGGTTCGTTTTATTTGTGGGACACAAGACATTCACCGGGCCCTGGAAGAAAAAATTGCCCGTTTTTTTGGCATGGAGGATACTATTTTGTATGCCGCTTGTTTTGATGCCAACGGAGGTGTTTTTGAGCCCTTATTTACCGATGAGGATGCAATCATTTCCGACGAATTGAACCATGCCAGCATTATTGATGGGGTAAGGCTTTGTAAGGCAGCAAGGTATAGATATAAGCATGCGAATATGGGTGACCTGGAGGCAAAGCTAAAAGATTCGCAGGCTCAGCGCTTTAGGATCATCGTTACTGATGGTGTCTTCTCCATGGATGGAGACATTGCACCTCTGGATAAGATTTGTGATCTGGCCGAACGTTATGATGCGCTGGTGATGGTCGATGACAGTCATGCCTCCGGATTCATCGGAAAAACAGGGAGAGGTACACCTGAATACCACAATGTGATGGATCGGGTGGACATTATTACAGGGACTCTGGGAAAAGCTTTAGGCGGTGCGATGGGTGGTTTCACCACCGGAAAAAAGGAAATTATTGATATGCTTCGGCAGCGTTCCCGTCCATATCTATTTAGTAATTCCCTGGCTCCCGTCATTGTAGGTGCTGCCTCCGAAGTGTTTGATATGTTGAGTGAATCTACAGGTCTTCGCGATAAGCTTATGGACAATGCGGACTATTTTAAGCATAAAATTCAGGCGGCAGGGTTCGACATTAAACCTACCAATTCGGCCATTGTGGCATTGATGCTCTATGATGCCCGATTATCGCAGGAATTTGCGGCCAAATTGCTTCACGAAGGGATCTATGTTACAGGATTTTATTACCCCGTAGTACCAAAAGGTCAAGCCCGAATTCGTATTCAGCTTTCTGCTGCCCATGAGAAAGCACACCTGGATAAAGCCATCGAAGCGTTTGTTAAGATTGGTAAAGAGTTGAAGGTGATTTGACATAGGACGGCGTTAAATGGGGCCGAGATGAGGCTATTAGGCGAACAATTTTAATGGAGGTTTGTTTCTTGTTTGAAACCAATTTAAATAAGAGACAATCATGAAAAAAATTGTGATTTCAATGCTTTCGGTCATGCTGTTTTTTACAGCGCCTTCAGCTTTTGGTCAAAAGATGAAATTGAATGTTGCCAAAAGCAAAATTGTTTGGACCGGGAAAAAAGTAGGCGGTTCGCATACCGGTCATATCCAGATATTATCAGGCTATCTTACCAAATCGGGCGATCGGTTTGTGGCGGGTAAGATTGTTGCCGATATGACCAGTTTGAGCGACACTGACCTGGAAGATGAAGAGATGCGTGCCAAACTCATTGGTCATCTAAAATCGGATGATTTTTTTAGTGTGGATAAATATCCCACCGCCACCCTTGTTATTGAGAGTGGTGAAATGGTATCGGATGGCACCTATCAATTTGCCGGAAAGATGACAATTAAAGGTCATACCAATCCTGTGAGTTTTGAAGCCAAGGCCGATGGCAAGGTCTTTAAAGGTAAGCTGACGGTTGATCGTTCAAAATACGATGTTCGCTATGGCTCCGGATCATTTTTTGATAATTTGGGAGATAATCTAATTTATGATGATTTTGATCTTGAGTTTGAAGTAATATTTGAATAATCGTAATAAAAACGTCAGAAGCATATTTTTTCTCTTTTGTTAGGAATGAAAAAGGGACTGTCCAAAAAGGCAGTCTCTTTTTTGTTGCCATTTGAAAAATGACTTAACGACACGATTTGAGTATGGGATTTTGGCCTATACGCAATCAATTAAAAAAGACTAGGATGCCAAAATCCGCCAATCCGGGATGTGAAATGTAATCGCTCAAAAAAGGGGATGTCCTTTTTCTTTAAGGACATCCCCTTTCGGCTAAATTGAAATAAACAAGAGGGTATTTAACTAGTCTAATGCCAACTCTTCACCTTGATAGAAATCCAGGATTTTTGTACGAAGCACATATTCATATTTGGCTTGTAAAAAATCCGATTGGGCTTTAAGATAGTCGGCACGTGCAACGCTATAGTCGACCGGGCTTACAAGTCCCAATGCATATTTTTTTTCGGAATATCTAAGGGATTCTTCAAAAGCCTGAACGGCTGTTTTGGCCGATAAAAACTTTTGAAAAGCGGCCTCAGCATCGGCATAAGCCTGCTGGATTTCCTTCCTGAGATTTTGTTTTTCCTGCAATAGGTCCAGATCGGCGCTTTGAATGCCTAATTTTGCGTTTTTGACATTGTAACGGGCCGACAGGTGATTGAAAACAGGTATTCTAAGTGTTAAGCCGATGTATTGCGTGGCATTATCCCGGAAACTTTGACCAAAGTCGAAGTTCTGGGTGCTTTTGGCTTTGGCAATATTGGTGCTCCAACCGGCATCCAGCGTTAGAGAGGGATAAAGAGCCCCTTTGGCGGTTTTTAAAGCATAAGAATTACTTTCCAGATTATACCGATAGGCCTGAATACGAGGCATAATATCTACTGCCGTATTAAAAAGCTCGGGAGGAGGCGTCAGTTGCTGTTTTTGTAACTCTGGTATTACGGGGATGGCAATATCAAAATCATCCGGATTTTCGAGATCGAGGGCTTGAGCCAGATTGAGGAGCGAAAGATTTAGGTTGTTTTCCATCTGAGTGACATTCAGGGCTTCGCGTGCGGCCTGGGACTTAATTTCCAACAAATTGCTTTCGGAGACCCTTCCCGCATCTACTAGTTTTTGGGTATTATCCACCTGTTCTTGGGCAACCTTATATTGTTGCGTTGCTACTTCAAGCAATTCCCGGTCGAAGAGCACCTGTAAATAATAAGCGGTGATGTTAAGCGCTAAATCATTTTGGGCGGCTTCCAGTTCACTTTGTGACATTTTCCAGTTGGCCTCACTCTGTTTGACTT